>VERN01000086.1 GCA_018882635.1 Beijerinckiaceae bacterium
GATTTTATCAGGCTATTCGCTCGGCGAGGCGGATCTCTTGCGCCGCGCGATGGGCAAGAAGATCAAGGCCGAGATGGACGCGCAACGCGCGCGGTTTGTCGATGGCGCTGTCGAGCGTGGGCTTGAAAAAAACATCGCCGATCAGATTTTTGATCTGCTCGCCAAATTCGCCGATTACGGTTTCAACAAATCGCATGCAGCCGCTTATGCGCTTGTCGCTTATCAAACAGCCTATCTGAAAGCGAATTACCAGGTCGAGTTTCTCGCCGCGTCGATGACGCTTGATATGGGCAACACCGATAAGCTTTCGGAATTCCGCCGCGAAGCGCAACGGATTGGGATCAAGGTCGAGCCGCCCTCCATCAATCGCTCTGGCGTCGAGTTCGATGTGCATCAAGGTGCGATCCGATATGCACTCGCGGCGATTAAGGGCGTTGGGCGGCAGGCGGTCGAGAGCATTGTGGAGGCGCGCCAAGCCGGTCCGTTCAAAGATCTTGGAGATTTTTCGCGCCCGATTCAGCCGCGTCTCGTCAACAAGCGCACGCTGGAAAGCCTGATTGCGGCGGGCGCGTTTGATGAGATCGAGGGTGACCGGGCACGCGCGCATGCGGCGATCGACGCGATCATGGCGTCAGCCAACCGGACGCAAGATGAGACGGCGGCCGGGCAGGGCGATATTTTTGGTGCCTTGGGTGAACCCGAACCCTTGCGGGTGCCGCCTTATGCGCCATGGGCGGCGGCGGAACGGCTGCAACGCGAATATGATGCAATCGGCTTTTTCCTCTCGGGCCATCCGCTTGATGATTATGCGGGCGTGCTGTCGCGGCTGCGGGTGCAGAGCTGGGTGGATTTTTCGAAATCCGTCAAAGCGGGCGCCACGATGGGTAAGATCGCGGCAACCGTGCTCGACCGGCAGGAACGGCGCACGCGGTCGGGTTCCAAAATGGGCATTTTTTCGCTCTCGGATCAGACTGGCCATTTCGAGGCGATCATTTTCTCTGAAGGGCTCAGCCAATATCGCGATTTGCTGGAACCGGGGCGCGCCGTCGTCCTGACGGTGCAGGCCAGCGTCGAGGGGGAAGAGGTCCGGGCGCGCATTGGTGCCGCCGAAGCGCTCGACAAGGCGGCGGAGAAGCTCACCTCGGCCATGCGGATCTATGTGCGGGATGAGAAGCCGCTGCCTTCCATTGCCGAGCGGTTGAAGGATCGCGGGGATGGCGAGGTCTCGGTCATCTTGATGCTGGATGGCGGGCGGCGCGAAGTCGAGATCAGTCTGGGCAAGAAATTCCGGGCGAGCCCGCAAGTCGCGTCCGCGATCAAGGCTGTGCACGGCGTGGTGCAGGTGGAGATGGCCTGAGCCAATAATAGCCCGGCGGCTGCGTGATCCTTGTCATGGTGTCGTTACGGCATGGTGGGCGCTCAGGCCTTGCCTTAGAGGATGATCCCGTGTAAGGCCCGGCGCATCACACATGCGGGGGTGGGGCTTTCGGGTCCCGTCCGGTGGCCGAGGTCTCTCGGTTCACAAGCCCCGCAGAGGCATAAACCGGAGAATGATCATGGCGCTGCCCGAGTTCAGCATGCGCCAGCTTTTGGAAGCTGGCTCCCATTTCGGCCATCAGGCCCATCGTTGGAACCCGAAGATGAAGTCTTACATCTTCGGCGCTCGTAATAACATTCACATCATCGACCTTGCCCAGACCGTGCCGCTGCTCGCGCGCGCTCTGCAGGCCGTGTCGGATACGGTCGCCAATGGTGGCCGTGTGCTGTTCGTTGGCACCAAGCGTCAGGCAGCCGATGCCATCGCTGATGCGGCCAAGCGTTCGGCTCAGTATTATGTCAATTCGCGTTGGCTCGGCGGCATGCTGACGAACTGGAAAACAATTTCCGGCTCGATCCAGCGTCTGCGTAAGGTCGACGAATTGCTCGCTGGTGGCGCCATGGGCCTCACCAAGAAAGAGCGCCTGATGTTGTCGCGCGAGAAGGAAAAGCTCGATCGCGCGCTCGGCGGCATCAAGGACATGGGCGGCACGCCGGACCTCCTGTTCGTCATCGACACGAACAAGGAACAGCTCGCCATCAAGGAAGCGCAACGCCTGAACATTCCGGTCGTCGCAATCCTCGACACAAATTGCGATCCGGATGGCATCACCTATCCCGTCCCGGGCAATGACGATGCGGGTCGTGCGATTTCGCTTTATTGCGATCTCATCGCGCGCGCTGCGCTCGACGGCATTTCACGCGGTCAGGGTTCGCTCGGCGTTGATCTGGGCGCTTCGGTTGCCCCGATGGCGGAAGAGCTTCCGGTCGAACTGCCAGCAACGGGCGAATTGTTTGAGCGTCTCGGCGCACCGCGCGGCGCTCCGGACGATCTGACCAAGCTCTCGGGCGTTGGCCCGCAGCTCGCCACCAAGCTCAACGAAGCCGGCATCTTCCATTTCTGGCAGCTCGCTGCGCTCGATGATGCAGAAGCCGCCAAGCTCGATGCCGAGTTGAAGCTCAATGGCCGCATTCAGCGCGACAACTGGATCCAGCAGTCGCGTCAGGTGCTCGAAGCCGTTTAATTCACGGCTTCGGCGAATGGTCATATTCGCCGCAGACATTCCCATCGGGCGGCGGTTGTTGCACGCAACCGTCGCCTCGCTTTATCGACCCTACGTATAAGGATCTGATCCCATGGCCACGATCACTGCCGCACTCGTGAAGGATCTCCGCGAGAAGACCGGCGCCGGCATGATGGACTGCAAAGCCGCGCTCGCTGAAGTGGAAGGCGATATCGAAGCCGCCATCGATTGGCTGCGCAAAAAGGGCCTCGCCAAGGCCGCGAAGAAATCAGGCCGCGTCGCCGCTGAAGGCCTCATCGGCATTGCCGTTGCTGGCAATAAGGGCGTCGTTGTCGAAGTGAATTCTGAAACCGACTTCGTCGCGCGCAATGATGCGTTCCAAGCGATGGTGCGTAACATTGCGCAAGTCGCGCTCGCCAAGGGCGGGGAAGATGTTGAAGCCGTTGCAAGCGCAGCCTATCCGGGTGGCGGCACGGTTGCAGACGCGATCGCATCGAACATCGCCACGATCGGTGAAAACATGACGCTGCGCCGGATCGGCGCGATCGTCGTGTCGGACGGCGTTGTTGGCCAGTATATGCACAATGCGATTGGCGATGGCCTCGGCAAGATCGGCGTCATCGTCGGTCTCGAAAGCACAGGCAATAAGGACGAGCTCACCGCGCTCGGCCGCCAGCTCGCCATGCATATTGCGGCGATCAATCCGCAGGCGCTCGATGCCGCCAGCATCGATCCGGACGTGCTCGCACGCGAAAAGGCCGTGCTGGCTGACAAGCATGCTGGCAAGCCGGCCAATGTCATCGAGAAGATCGTCGATAGCGGCCTGAAGACCTATTACAAGGAAGTGTGCCTCCTCGAGCAGGCCTACATCCATGATGGTGGCAAGACGGTCGCGCAGGCGGTGAAGGAAGCCGAAGGCAAGGTCGGCGGCGCAATCAAGATCACTGGCTTCAAGCGCTTCGCTCTCGGTGAAGGCATCGAGAAGGAAGAAAGCGATTTTGCGGCGGAAGTGGCGGCAGCTGTCGGCGGCTAAGCGTTCTTCCGGCACGCAGCAGTTTGGAAAGGCGGCCTCAGGGCCGCCTTTTCTGTTTCAGGAAGGATGAAAGCTGCGCATGCCACAGCGATTTTCATTCGCCCCCTTCCGGCCATCGCGCTCCGGGTCTAAACAGGCGTGTCAGGAATCGCCGGGGGTAACGGGATGATCAAACGCAATCGGGTCCTCGTGAAATTGTCCGGCGAAGCGTTGATCGCGCCTGATGGTTATTGGCTGAACCCTCAGACCCTCACAACGCTCGCGGAAGACCTCGTGGCGGCCTCAAGGGCTGGCTATGAGCTCGCTGTTGTGATCGGCGGCGGCAATGTGATCCGCGGGGCCAAGGTGGGCGCTGCGGGCTGGATCGATCGGGCCACGGCCGATGCGATGGGCATGCTGGCCACGGTCATGAACTCGATTGCGCTTGAAAGCGCCATTGAGGACCGCGGTGCGGCGGCGCGCACCATGTCCGCCGTCGCCATGCCGACGATTTGCGAGACCTATGCGCGGCAACCGGCACTCCATCACCTCAAGAAGAAGCGGATTGTCGTTTTGGGGGGAGGGACCGGTAATCCGTTCTTCACCACCGATACTGCGGCTGTTCTGCGCGCCATTGAGCTGCGCTGTGACGCCGTTTTGAAAGCCACGCAGGTTGATGGCGTCTATACGGCTGATCCCAAGAAAGACCCCAAAGCCACCCGTTACGATACGCTGACTCATGACGAGGCGATCGCGAAGGATCTCAAAGTGATGGATACCGCCGCGTTTGCGCTGGCGCGTGAGAACAAGCTGCCGATCCTCGTGGGGTCGGCCCATGCGCCTGGGGCGATTACGGCGATCCTCGAGGGCAAGGCGCCGTTCACCAGCGTTGTGCCGTGAGGCAGGGGCCTTGAAAGGACCCCTTGCGGCATCGTAAGCCCTAAACCTACTTTCCGAGAGCAAGACCTTACCGGACCAAGACCGTCCCGGATCAAGACCAAAAAACGAGGGGCCCGATGAGCACCGAATTCGATCTCGCCGATATCAAGCGCCGCATGCAGGGGGCTATTCAGTCGTTCAAGCATGATCTTGGCGGTTTGCGCACAGGTCGCGCCTCGGCGAGCCTGCTCGATCCGATCCAAGTGGATGCCTATGGCGCGATGATGCCGCTCAATCAGGTGGCGACTGTGTCCGTTCCTGAGCCGCGCCTTCTCTCCGTGCAGGTTTGGGATCGTGGAATGGTGGGCGCCGTTGAAAAGGCGATCCGCGACAGCGATCTCGGCCTCAATCCGAGCACTGAAGGCCAGACCATGCGCATCCGTATCCCGGAGCTGAATGAACAGCGCCGTAAGGAGATGGTGAAGGTCGCGCATAAATATGCCGAGGAAGCGCGCATCGCGGTGCGCCATGTGCGTCGTGATGGCATGGACCTTCTGAAAAAACTCGAGAAGGACGGCCATATCAGCAAGGACGATATCGAGCGTCATTCCGATCAGGTGCAGAAAGCCACTGACCAATCTGTCGCGGAAATCGATGTTGCGTTGGCGGGTAAAGAAAAAGAGATCATGCAGGTCTGAGGCGCGAAAGGGAGGCCCTCATGGGCTCTTCGCCGGAACAGCGGACTGGAAAAGAGCCCGGCTCTCAGGCTGGCGTGCCGCGCCATATTGCGATCATCATGGATGGCAATGGGCGCTGGGCGCAAATGCGCGGTTTACCGCGCGTCGAAGGTCATCGACGCGGCGTGGAAGCGTTACGACGCACTGTCGATGCAGCCTCAGCGCTCGGCGTGAATTACCTGACCGTCTATAGCTTCTCGATCGAGAATTGGCGTCGGCCAGCGACGGAAGTCTCCGACCTGATGGGTCTGATTAAATTTTTCGTCCGGCGGGATCTCGCAGAATTGCATCGCCATGGCGTGCGTATTCGTGTTGTTGGTTCGCCCGATGATGTGCCACCTGATGTGGCGGCCCTTCTGAGCGAGGCGCAGGAAACCACGCGGACCAATCGTGGCCTCAACCTTGTGATCGCTTTCAATTATGGTGCGCGGCAAGAGATTGTGCAGGCCGCCCGGCGTATCGCAGAAGCGGTTGCAGCGGGGACGATGCGGCCGGAAGATGTGACGGAAGCGGCATTCGCGCGTCGGCTTGATACGGCTGATATTCCTGATCCCGATCTTGTTATTCGCACCTCAGGTGAATTGCGCTTGTCGAACTTCCTGCTCTGGCAATCGGCCTATGCGGAATTCGTTTTCACGCCTGTTCTTTGGCCTGATTTCAGTCGTGGTGATCTCGAAGCGGCGGTCGAGGCTTATCGGCAGCGGGAGCGCCGCTATGGCGGTCTTTCGATGCGTGCGGAGACGCCAGCGTGACAGAAACGCTGCGGCCCGAACCCAAGAAACATTCCGAACTTTTTCTCCGGGTTGTGTTCGGTCTCATCATGGCCGTGATCGCGCTTGGCATTGCCGTTGTCGGCGATACGCTTTTCGCTCTGTTTTGGACGGTCGCTGCGATCATTGTTTTGCGCGAATGGTTGCAATTGGTCGATGTGCCTCAATCGCGTCTTTTGTGGTTGTGGCTGATCGGGTCCATCGGCGTCGTAACGTCCGGAGCGCTTGCCGAATTATCAGAGACGCTTAATCCGGGAAGTGTTTGGCCGTCATGCGTCGCAGCATGTGTGGTGTTCTTTCTTGCCGGTCATGAGCGACGTCTTTGGACGGCTGCCGGTGTTCTTTATGCCGCTGTGATTGCAATTGTCCCAGCTGATTTGCGCGGTGATGTGGCGCATGGGCTTGTTGCTATTCTGTGGCTGTTCGCGATCGTCTGGATTTCGGATGTGCTGGCCTATTTTTCCGGGCGCACTTTTGGCGGCCCTAAATTATGGCCCGCGGTCAGTCCGAAAAAAACATGGTCGGGCGCGATTGGTGGTTTTGTCGGCGGTGTCGCCGGTGCGCTCGGCATGGTGTATGGCATGGCGCATCTGTTCGGATTTGGTTGGTATCATGGACCAACGCTCATCGTTCTCACGGTGATTGGGGCCATCATTTCGCAGGCCGGTGACCTGTCTGAATCGGCCTTGAAGCGTCATTTCAAGGTTAAGGATTCAGGCCATCTCATTCCCGGTCATGGCGGCGTGATGGATCGTCTGGATTCGTTCTGGGCTGTTGCGCTCTTTCTCTATCTTGCCGTCCTCGTTCTTGGTCCGCCGCAATGAATCGTAAGCGTCTTGTTATTCTCGGTGCCACAGGATCGATTGGTCGTTCGGTGGCGGATGTTGTTGGTGCGCATCGAGACGCGTTTGAAGTTCTCGCAATTGTCGGCGGCAGCGATGCCAATGCGCTCGCTTCCATGGCACGCGAATTAGGCGCAAGTTTTGCTGCCATTGCCGATGAAGGGCAGGGGGCCGCCTTAGGCGAAGCACTGGCCGGAACATCGATCAAGAGCGGCGCGGGTGAACAGGCTGTGCTTGATGCTGCACGCATGCCCTGCGATTTAGCGATTGCGGCCATCGTTGGCACGGCGGGTTTGAAGCCTGCGTTTGCTGCCTTAGCCGCCGCATCATCTTTGGCGCTTGCGAACAAGGAATGTCTTGTTTCAGCGGGCGCTGCGTTCATGGCAGAGGCGCGTCGTCGTAATGTCACGCTCTTGCCGATGGATTCGGAGCATAACGCCATCCATCAGGCTCTCGCGGGTCATCGTGTTGAAGATATCGAAACGATGACATTGACCGCGTCCGGTGGTCCGTTCCGCAATTGGGATGCCGATGCCATTCGTGTCGCGCGGCGTGATCAGGCGCTGGCGCATCCCAATTGGAGCATGGGCCGCAAAATCACAATCGACTCCGCCTCGATGATGAACAAAGGGCTTGAGTTGATTGAGGCGCATCATCTGTTCCGGGTCGATCCGGCGCGTCTTGATGTGGTTGTCCATCCCCAATCGATTGTTCATGGGATGGTGAGTTTTGCTGATGGTGCTGTTGTGGCTGGCCTTGCCTGTCCCGATATGCGGGTTCCCATTGCGCATTGTCTTGCCTATCCGGCGCGCATTCCGCTTAAGACAAAACGGCTCGATCTTGCAGCGCTTGGACAGCTCGAATTTTCCGCTCCTGATGAGATCCGCTTCCCCTGTCTGCGATTGGCTCGTGCGGCTTTGCGCGCAGGTGGTGACCGTCCGACGGTTTTAAATGCCGCCAATGAGATTGCGGTTGCGGCTTTCCTTGAGGGTGCCATCGCCTTTGGCGGTATTGGTGATGTTGTCGCGGCCATTCTGGATCTCATGCCGCAAGCGGGCGCTCCAGCCTCGGTCGAAGCGGCTTTGGCGATCGACAACGAAGCGCGGCTGGCTGCGCGGCGCGTCATTCAGTCAGGCTTGTCTTCGGCACAGTGACGCCGCATTTACCGGTCAGATCTAAGATCTGATCTTTGTTTTTGGAGTGGGCCTTGTCCTTCATTGCCGCGATGTTCGCCAATCTCTCGTCATTTATGGCGATGATTGTGCCGTTCCTGTTCGTCCTGACGCTGATCGTCTTTGTGCATGAGATGGGACATTACCTCGTGGCGCGCTGGTGTGGGGTGCGGGTCGAGATTTTCTCAGTTGGGTTCGGGCGTGAGATTGTCGGGTTCAATGACCCGAATGGGACGCGCTGGCGGCTGAGCCTTATTCCGCTGGGCGGCTATGTGAAGTTCTTCGGCGATATGAATGAGGCCTCGATGCCCGATCCGGAGGTCGCGCAAATGAGCGCGGCGGATCGCGCTGTGGCCCTGCCATTCCAGCCGGTTTGGAAACGGGCCGCCATTGTGGCGGCTGGCCCCTTGGCGAATTTCCTTCTGGCCATCGTGATCTTTGCGGCGACCTTCATGGTCTATGGCCAGCAGATCATGCCGCCGCGCGTTGCGGCCGTGATTGAGGGTGGTGCCGCAGCCAAGGCCGGTCTGCAACCGGGTGATCTCGTCGTGTCGATCGATGGGCGACCGGTTGAAAGCTTTGCCGATATTCCGCGGACGGTAGCTTTGCGCGCGGGCGATCCGCTGGTGTTTGAGATTGAGCGTAAGGGCCAGATCATCGCGCTGACGGTTGTGCCGCAGGCTGTCGAAGTGGCCAGCGCGGCCGGGAAGCAGCGGATCGGACGGATTGGCATGCAGGGCGTCGCTGATCCCAAGCAATTGGTGCTGCGGACCTATGGGCCGGGAGAGGCGCTCAGCCTTGCTGTTCGCGAGACCGGCCGGATCATCGGCGACAATCTGCGCTTCGTGACGCGCGCCTTCGAGGGGAAGGCCGATCTCAGCCAGCTATCGGGCCCGGTAGGGATCGCTAAGGTGGCGGGGGAGGCGGCCTCGATCTCCCTCATCTCGCTGGTCATGCTCGCGGCGGCCCTCTCGGTCTCGATTGGCCTTGTGAACCTGTTTCCGATTCCCGTTCTCGACGGGGGGCACCTCGTTCTGCTGACGTTTGAGGCGGTCGCCGGGCGTCCGTTGAACGCCACTGCCCAAGAATGGGCGTTTCGGGCCGGGTTCGTTCTCCTGTTCGGGCTGATGATTTTTTCGGTCGTAAATGATTTTATTCGCTAAGTTTGGTTAATAACCTGTTGCATTTAGGCCTCTTTTAACCATTTCCAGCACAATCAGGGGTGTGCAAGGGGGTAGAATCGCGTCCTGTCGGTATTCAAGCGTTTGCACAGCCTGCTAAAATCAGTAGAAAGCTAATCCGGACGACCGGGATTCCGGCCCGTCCAAGCTTTTCTACGAGCCTGACAACAACAGGACGGATCAATGACGTTCGAGATCTTCGGCAAGACGGCCCTCCTCAAGCTTGGCCGAAACGCCACTCTCGCCTTGGCACTTCTGCTCTCCAGTGGCGTCGCTTATGCGCAGTCAGTGGTGGTGCAGGGGAACAAGCGCGTTTCGACCGATACGATCCGCTCTTACGCCACCGACCAATCGGCGGCCGAGGTTCAGAAAGAGCTGATGCAGACGGGGCTCTTCGCTTCGGTCAATGTGGCTAAGCGCGGCAATCAGACGGTCATCACCGTTCGCGAGCACGACACGATCAATCGCGTTGCCTTTGAAGGCAACCGCAAGATCAAGTCTGAGCAGTTGATCCCAGAGCTTCAGACGAAGGCGGGTGGCCCCATCAATCAGGCCACGATCGATTCCGACGTCGAGCGCATCAAGCAGATTTACCAGCGCACGGGCCGCGGCCTCGCTCAAGTGTCCGCACGTCTCGCACCGCTGCCGAATGGCGCGGTCGACGTTGTGTTCACCGTCAATGAAGGCGACAAGACCGGCGTTAAGTCGATCGACTTCGTTGGCAATAACGCCTTCTCCGCGCGCACGCTACGCGACGTGATGACGACGACCGAGTCGAACTTCCTGTCTTGGTTGAAGACGTCTGACGTCTATGATCCGGACAAGATCGCAGCAGACGAAGAACTCATCCGCCGCTTCTATCTGAAGAACGGCTATGCCGATTTCCGCATTGTCAGCACGAACACCGTGTTCGATCCGGCGGAAGCTGGCTATAAGGTCGTCATCACTGTCGACGAAGGCCGCCAATATAAGGTTGGTGGCGTGACCGTCGATTCACGCATCAAGGACATTCAGTCCGAACAGCTGCGCTCGCGTTCGAAGACGTCGGAAGGCTCGGTCTATAACGCCGAAGACGTTGAGAAGACGCTGCAGTCGATGACGCAGGATGTCGCTTCGAAGGGCTACGCGTTTGCTCAGGTGCGCCCACAGGGTCAGCGCGATCCTGAGACCGGCAAGATCAACATCAACTATGTCGTCGAAGAAGGTCCGCGCGTTTATATCGAGCGCATCAATATTCGCGGCAACTCACGCACACGCGATTATGTTATCCGTCGCGAGCTCGATGTGGGTGAAGGTGACGCCTACAACAAGATCATGATCGACCGCGCTGAGCGCCGTCTCAATAATCTTGGTTATTTCTCGAAGGTCCGCGTCACCAATGAGCCGGGTTCGACGCCGGATCGCGTGATCATCAATATCGACGTTGAAGATAAGGCGACCGGTCAGTTCTCGGTGGCCGGTGGTTATTCGACCTCGGACGGCTTCATCGGCGAAGTGTCGATCTCGGAATCGAACTTCCTTGGTCGCGGCCAATATGTCCGCCTTGCTGGCACCTATGGCCAGTATTCACGCGGCATCGATTTCTCGTTCACTGAACCATATTTCATGGATCAGCGTTTGGCGGCCGGTTTCGACCTCTTCGCCAAATATTCGGACAACACCCTCTACACACGTTACGCCAACCAAATGGCTGGTGGTACGTTGCGCTTGGGTATCCCGCTGACGGAAGAATTGTCGGCCCTCGTGCGGTATTCGGCGTATCAGCAGAAGATCACGATCCCGAACTCGGTATCGACGCCGTATAATGACTGCTTCTTCCCGATCCCGGGCTTCACCGCGCTTCAGGTCAATGGTTCGACCATTGCGCCGGGCAATGCGGGCTTTTATTCGAACGCGCTCTACACGGGCTGCGCCGATAATGGCGAAGCATCAATGGCGATCAAAGAAGCGCAGGGAACGACCTTCACATCGCTCGCTGGCTATACGCTCGCTTACAACACGCTCAACAACAATAAGAACCCGACGGGCGGCTGGTATGCGGAACTGAAGCAGGACTTCGCTGGCCTGGGCGGCGATGCACGCTACATCCGCACCAGCGCTGAAGCGCGCTACTATCAGGAGATCACGAATGATGTGGTCGGCTTCCTGAAGGTGCAGGGCGGTTATCTTGCTGGCCAAGACCTGCGCATCGTCGACAATTTCTTCATGGGTCCGAACCTGGTTCGCGGCTTCGCTCCGGCCGGTATTGGTCCGCGCGATATCACTGTGAACCCGCAGCAGAACGCGCTCGGCGGCACGACCTATTTCGGCGGCACGGCAGAAGTGCAGTTCCCGATCTATGGTATTCCGAAGGAGTTCGGGATGCGTGGTGCGGTGTTCGCCGATGCGGGTACGCTGTTTGGTTATGACGGCGCGATCAACTACGCGAACAAGGTTCCCGGCGCGACGAATTACTGCCCGCCGGCCGGCAGCCCGCAGACGTCGTGGTCCTATCAGCCGACCTGTAT
>VERN01000294.1 GCA_018882635.1 Beijerinckiaceae bacterium
TGAAGCCAAAGTACTAGAATTGGCCTTTGAAAAAGTTGCAGGTGAGAAAAATACGCTGTCTGATCTACAGCGAGGCGACAAGCTGGCTGACGTTTTTGCCCGATACGGCATATTGTAGGGTGCCCGTCCGCCGGTTATCGGTGTGCAGCGTATGACGATGCTGATGCAAGATCGGGCGTCTTGATGAAGTTTATTTACAAATCAGGAATTATAGCTCTCGTAATCGCGCTTTCTGCACAAAATGGGCAGTCGCAAAGCAATACGTCTAAAATGAATACGAATGAGGAAGAACTGGCGCAGGACGTTGCAACGCCGTCACCAGAATTTACGTCCATTCAGATGATCTACGATTTTAGTCAAAATCTCGGTAGATTTGAAACGGGTCAAATATCGACCCTCACGATTATACCAACCATACCTGTAAAAATTAATCAGGACTGGAACGTCATTTCGCGAACCAAGATCCCAATCGTTCGTACAGAGGATATTGTTCCACGTTATGGAGTAGTGGGAGGACTAACCAACGTTCAGCAAACGTTTTTGCTCTCGCCCAACCCAAAAGGCGGGAATTTGATCTGGGGCATCGGTCCTTCGTTCTTTCTTCCAACAACCACTGATCGGCGAATTGGCTCTTATCAAACCGGCGCAGGGCCAGCCATTGGGTTTCTGCAAACAAGCGGTCATTGGGTCTTCGGCCTGAGAATGACCCAAATATGGCATGCCGCAGGACCAATCCCATTTCGCGGCGGTCAGCCTCTAAACTTCTTCTATGCCGAACCCTTAATCTCCTACACCACCGATCATGGCTGGACTTACGCAATCAATGCAGAATCCGTTTATGACTGGAGCCGAGACAAATGGCTCCTGCCGTTTAATTTCATCATCGAAAAACTTATTAAGACCAATTCCTATCCCATCAGCTTGGGCGTGGGTGTTCGCTATTATGCTGCCTCAACTAAATATGGACCAAAAGGTTGGGGCGTTCGTCTGACAGCAACAGTTTTGAAATCAACTGACATATTGGCTTGCGTGCATAGGCCCCAAGCAAAGGAAAGCCCGCCTAAGGGAGCGGGCTGAGGTGTTGGTATTCGGGGAGAATTGCAATGAAGGAGGTCATTACAGCACGATCGGGCTGATTTGACACGACCGGCATGTTAATAAGAGACGGTTCATTCACGGTTTGTTTAAGATATCTGGAAGTGACCTAACGTCAAAGAAAGCCTCAATAAACATCGTTCAACGCTTAAGAAGTGTAGGGCTCGCCGCCAGGCATCATGCGTTTTAGAGCTTCACTCATAACATTCTGTTGTTGCCGCGAGAGGGATGCTATCAGGCGGCGTTCCGCGGCAGCATGGTCACGCATTGCCGGTTCAACGCGCCGCTTTCCAGCCTTGGTCAATTCCACAACGACGCCGCGACCATCACTGTCATTAGCAGTACGATGAATAAGACCGTCGGCCTCGAGCCGGCGAAGTAAATTAGAAAGTCCTCCTGACGTGAGGATCAGCGTGTTCAGAAGAGACTTAGGCGACATTTGATAAGGTGCGCCATTGACCCGCAATGTCGCGAGAATGGCATAGGCCGGATATTTAAGCCCATGCGGAGCAAGAGCGCGATTTATTTCGTTTAACAGCACATCGTGCAGATGAAGAAGTCTACCAACGATCGCTTTTCCCGAACAATCAATGTCCGGAAATTCGCGGCGCCAACGCTGCATACCCGCTCCAACGCGGTCCTCCGATAAGGCAATTCGGGGACGGCCTTCGCTTGTAATATTCAGAATTTTATCAGTCCGCTCAACCATTCTCGGAGCCTTTTTTAGAAAGGTCATAGCTTTGCTCGTCCATAAGAGTTTATGTCAGTTTATCTTTCTTGAAAGACATTTGTTCGCGTGCAATAGTCTTAGGCATCAAGGCGCTCATGGCGCCTCTGAAAAGGGGGCTTCGCTCAAGGCTGGGCGATTGAGGGAAAAAACAGGGGAGTGGGGTCATGCGTAAAACTTTTTGCATTGCAGCATCGGTGATTGCTGGCAGCCTTGGTGCTGGTATCGCAAGCGCTGAAGAGCTTGTGGTAGGCTCCTTCGGAGGGTCATTCGCCGATAATGTCAAGGCTTGTCATGTCGCTGCCTTCGAAAAGGCAACCGGCGCAACTGTATCATTAAAACTGGGTAATTCATCCCAATTTGCCGCAGCCATCAGGGCTACAGCTGGCAAGCCAGACATGGATGTTGTCTTTATTGATAACTCGCTGGCATCTCAAACGAATAATGAAAAATTAAATGAAACCATTGATCGTAAAAAACTTCCCAATTCTGCCGATATTATCCCGACGGCGTGGGGTAAGGGCGACAGCTATGTTGTTGCCATGGTGAGCGCCACGGCACTCGTTTACAATCCTAAGATGGTCAAGTCGGCACCAACCTCATGGCTCGACTTATTTGATCCGGCTTATGCTGGAAAATATGTAATTGGCGATATTAGTGGAACATCGGGGCTTCAGTATCTTTTAGCGTTGAATAAAGCAAAAGGCGGAACCCTTGAAAATCTAGATCCAGGCTTTGAGGCCATTAAGCCGTTGGCCAAAGGCTCGCCTGTTCTTTACACACAGGCTGATCAACTTCTTGCGCTGTTTGAGCG
>VERN01000295.1 GCA_018882635.1 Beijerinckiaceae bacterium
CTATAGGGTTTAGTCTATACTAACCAATTCAAGACTGTCTTTCGGTTCTCGTCAAACATATGGGACTTATCATGAAGACCTATAAAATCGCAGCAATTCCCGGTGATGGCATCGGTACTGAAGTCGTTGATGCTGGGGTTGAAGTATTGAAAGCGCTCGCGAAGCGTGATGGCTCGTTTACTTTCCATTTTGATCATTATGATTGGGGCGGCGAATATTACAAAAAGCACGACCGTATGATGCCGGAAGACGGCCGTGATCAGATAAAAAATCACGACGCAATCCTGTTCGGTGCGGCTGGACATCCTGATATTCCGGACCATATTACCCTGTGGGGTCTTCGGCTTGCTATCTGCCAGCCGTTCGATCAGTATGCGAATGTCAGGCCTACGCGCATTTTGCCCGGTATTACCTCGCCGCTGCGCAGTGTCTCGGGTCCTGAACTTGACTGGGTAATCGTCCGTGAAAACTCAGAAGGTGAATATGCAGGAGTTGGTGGCCGCGTCCATCAGGGCCTTCCTGAAGAAGCAGCGACTGACGTTTCTTTAATGACCCGCGCTGGTGTGACGCGCATCATGCGGTTCGCTTTCAAGCTGGCTCAGAGCCGCCCTCGCAAACTCCTGACAGTCGTTACGAAGTCGAATGCACAGCGCCACGCTATGGTGATGTGGGACGAAATTGCGAACCAGGTCGCCAAGGAATTTCCGGACGTAACCTGGGACAAAATGCTCGTCGACGCAATGACGATGCGTATGACGCTCAAACCACAAACCCTCGACACGATTGTTGCGACAAATCTACATGCAGACATTCTGTCTGACCTAGCCGCAGCGTTGGCAGGTTCCCTCGGTATTGCGCCTACAGCCAATCTCAACCCAGAGCGCAATTTTCCGTCGATGTTTGAACCGATCCATGGATCGGCTTTCGACATAATGGGCAAGGGTGTCGCGAACCCGGTCGGAACATTCTGGTCGGCCGTGATGATGCTCGAACACCTCGGTGAGAAAGGCGCAGCAGCTCGCCTGATGAAAGCAGTCGAGCGTGTAACCGCTGACCACGCATTGCACACTCCCGATCTAGGCGGGAAGGCTAATACGCGCAAAGTAACAGATGCTGTGATTGCTGCAATTGATGCGGATAATAATTAAAAAAGAGTGATAAAAATGGCCGGCAAATTAATGCCGGCCATTTCAGGGAGAACAGTTTCAGAACTTGTGAAGAACCATACTGATGAATTCAGTAGGCTCAACCGCACGTAAGGCGACTGTTTCGTTTGGCATAAGCTCGTACGCGCTGTGCCTTTCGAGAACTTCATTGTCATGAACGATCTTGCCCTTTGTCTGGAACAAGATTTCAATTGAATGCTTTCCACCTGCTTTGTATGAGGCCTCAGCATCAAGTTTGACAAAACGAATTTGAAATCCTCGCTCGGTAAATGTGCCAAGCGTTTTCGTGAAGACGCCTTTCTCTTCTTCAGTCCAAGAAAAGGCATCCGGGTTCATAGCAACCACATCAGCGTAGCGCGGCGGTGCGAACTCGAGCTTTTTACCTGTAGCTTGCTCAAAGCAAGCTTCGGATCCATCGCGTGTATGTGTATGGCCCTTATCATCGGTCCAAGTGAACATACCGCCTTTGAAGGTACCGATCTTGTTCAGCTCAGCATTCGCTTTTTCACGTCCAGCAACGCTGAGGTAACCGCCACCGCTAGCCCCGCCGAATTGAAGTACCATCGTTTCGAGACCTTCGGCACGTTCCTGCGGGCCATAGGGTACGCTCTCAGGAAAATATGCGATCCAACCTTCGGGAAGGTTAAGGTTTTCACCATAGGGCAATTCGCCCTTGATCACGTACCGAACCTGGTCGAAGTTATGCCTGTGGCGCGGTGTGCGCCAACCGCCTGCACCGGCGCGACCCATATTCAGATCGTAATTTAGCGGCGAGCTATCGTCTGTTCCGAAGATTAGGTGTTTTTGCGCCAGAACGCCATCGCGCATGGTCCCCACATTTTCACTGCTGGTATTCTCAGCTTTTGCTATGCGCATAATTGCTCCGATGGGTTTCATTTGTGTTGGTTCGGCTAGACTCTAGGCCTAACGTAATCGGACGCAATACAGGAAGCTCACGGGCTATAAGTGCGCGTAATATCTAGCCCAAGATCAGGGATTTTACTGGGTCTACGGCTGAAACGGCTCGGATAGGCAATGTGATGTGGTTAAATCTTTCTGCAAGAGCTTATGATATCCGGTTCTAATCGTAGTTTCTTGAGCAGAATCGATCGGGGTGCGATCAGGGAGTTATCCGTCCCTTCCAAAAGACCGTTATAATCAGTGTTGATAACGGTCATTTACCTCATTCACCGTGGTTGCTTAAGGTGAAAGGTAATTGGGGAGGTGATGGCCCCCGGCTAAGTGAGCTTGCGAGGTTTTTAAAATGCGTGGTGTGGCGTTTTCTGGTGATTGCAAAGTCGGTTTCATCGACGTGCCTGATCCGACCCCCGGTCCTGGCGAAGTCGTTCTTGAGATCAAAGCGTCCGGTATGTGCGGATCGGATCTGCATGTCTATCGCACGTCTCGTAGCGGACAATCGGCCGAAATCATCCGCGGCCATGAACCGTGTGGTATAG
>VERN01000087.1 GCA_018882635.1 Beijerinckiaceae bacterium
GGGCGGCTGGCCCGCAATGCCGAAGACCACGCTGCGCCTCGGCCAGAAAGGTCCCGCCGTTGTGGCGCTCCGCAAGCGGCTGATGGCCTCGGGCGATCTTGACCCGGCAGCGGGCGCATCGCCCGTGTTTGACTCTTTCGTCGAGGCGGCGGTGAAGCGTTTCCAAGAACGCCATGGCTTGATCCCGACCGGTGTTCTGACCGCACAGACGATTGCTGCGATGAATATTCCGGCTGATGTGCGCTTGCGCCAGCTCGAAACCAATCTCGTCCGCCTGCGCTCTTACGGCAACCTGCCGAACCGCTTTGTTGTCGCCAACATTCCAGCTGCCACTGTGGAAACGGTGGAAGCCGGTGTGGTGGCCACGCGCCACGCGGCTGGTGTCGGCAAGTTTGATCGTCAGAGCCCGATCATGACGACCCGTGTCGTCGACATCAATTTCAACCCGTTCTGGACCGTTCCGGCTTCGATCATCCGCAAGGATTTGATCCCGAAGATGCAGGCGGATCCGAACTACCTCACCGAAAACAAGATCCGCATCTATAATCAGCAGGGTCAGGAATTGCAGCCGAGACAAGTGAATTGGCGCTCGGATGAAGCAACCCGCTATATGTTCCGGCAGGATCCGGGCGGCGATTTCAACTCGCTCGGCGTGGTGCGCATCAACATTCCAAACCCGCACGGCGTTTACATGCATGACACGCCGTCAAAGGGTATCTTTGGCGATGATTTCCGCTTCGTCTCGTCAGGCTGCATGCGCGTACAAAATGTGCGCGATTACATCACATGGCTGTTGAAGGACACGCCCGGTTGGGATCGTCAGCGCATTGATGATGCGATCCAGTCTGGCAATCGCGTGGACGCGCGTCTGGCTCAGCCCGTGCCGGTCTACTGGGTCTATATCACCGCATGGGCGACGCCGGATGGCCTCGTGCAGTTCCGCGATGACATTTATCAGAAGGACGGTCTCGGCCCCGTGCCGGTGGCCTCGATGGCTGTAAGCAACGACGACACGCAATAAGATAGGCGTCGTGCCCAATTTCAGGAACGCCCGGCCTCGGCCGGGCGTTTTGCGTTCTTGACCTTGCCCGTGACCGCGCCAAAACTTGATCTCTGGGGCGGTGGGTTGAAAGACAATCATGGCGAACACGGCGATGGCGCAGAGGGCGCAAATGCCCTTAGTCAGCATCGAACATGTCAGCAAATCATTTGGCACGGTGCGTGCGGTCGATGATGTGTCGCTTACGATCGGCGAGGGAGAGTTCTTCGCGTTACTGGGGCCTTCGGGTTGCGGCAAGACAACGCTGATGCGCATGATCGCGGGCTTCGGCGCGCCGGATCAGGGGCGTATTCTGTTGCAGGGGCGCGATCTTGCCGGCGTGCCGCCGCACAACCGTCCCGTCAATATGATGTTTCAATCCTATGCGCTGTTTCCGCATCTGAACGTGTTCGACAATGTTGCATTTGGCTTGCGTGAAGAAGGCGTCGCGAAAGCTGATATCTTTGCCCGCGTTGAAGAAGCGTTGCGTCTCGTTCAGATGCAAGGTTTTGCGCGGCGCAAACCGGACGCGCTTTCGGGCGGACAAAAGCAGCGTGTTGCGCTCGCCCGCGCGGTGGTAAAGCGGCCGAAATTATTACTCCTCGATGAGCCGCTTGCCGCACTTGATCGACGCCTGCGCGAAGAAACACAAGAAGAACTTAAACGCCTACAACAGACTTTGGGGATCGCCTTTCTCGTCGTCACCCACGATCAAGATGAAGCCATGATGATGGCTGACCGCATTGCGGTGATGGAAAAAGGCTGCGTATTACAGATTGGCGCGCCCGCAACGCTTTACGAAGAACCAAAGAGCCGGGCTGTTGCGAAATTCATCGGTGACGCCAATGTGTTCGATCCTGAGATCCGAGCGCGGATTGATGATCGCGCTTTGGTGCATATAGGCGTAGCTAATTTTGAAGTCACAGCACCTCCGGGCGCGTTTGCACTCGGTCTTAGGCCTGAAAAAATCCGTGTGCTTGAGCAGGAGCGAGCAGATCCCGATTTGATCACGCTTGACGCCACGATTGATCACATCCTCTACCGGGGCGATGTGACCGATCTGCGCGTTATCACAAACGGCTTGCCGCTTCGCGTCTCTATGCTCAACGCGACGCGCCATAAAGCGCTACGCCTTTCGCGAGGTGACGCTATCCGCATCGCCTTTGATCCCGCTGATGTGATGGTTTTATCCGTCTGATGCGCGCGCGTCCTGTCATCCTGATCCCCTTTATCTGGTTGGGCCTCTTTTTTCTGGCGCCACTTCTCATTGTTGTGCGTCTTGCCTTCTCTGAAAGCGCCCAAGCGCGCCCTCCTTATCGCCCGGTTTTTTCGTGGAGCGATGGGTTCGCAACTTGGATTGATAAGATCCAAGCGTTTGGTCTCGACAATTTTGAACTGTTGCTGAGCGAACCGCTTTATGGCGATGCGCTTTTATCATCGGTGCGGCTTGCCGCGCTGGGGACGGCTCTTGTCTTGGTGCTCGCCTATCCCATCGCCTATGCCATTGCCAAAGCGCCACGGGACAAGCGCCTGTTTTTGCTGACGCTGATTGTTGTACCGTTCTGGACCAGCTTTCTCATCCGGATCTATGCGTGGATTGCGCTTTTGAAGCCCGAAGGCTTGATCAACCATATGTTGATGCAAATGGGTTGGATCCGTGCGCCTTTGCCACTCTTCGGCAATGATCTCGCCATCGTGATCGGGATTGCCTATTCCTATCTTCCATTCATGGTTCTGCCGCTCTACGCCACCCTCGAAAAACTGGATTGGTCGTTAGAAGAAGCCGCCCGTGATCTTGGTGCAACGCGCATGCGCGCTTTCTGGCGGGTGACATTCCCACAAACGCATCGCGGAATCATTGCCGGCATTTTGCTGGTCTTTGTGCCAGCACTTGGCGAATTCATCATTCCTGATCTTTTGGGCGGATCCGATACGTTGATGATCGGCAAAGTGTTATGGAGTGAATTTTTCAATAATCGCGATTGGCCATTGGCTGCGGCGATCGCGGTGGCTTTACTCATTGCAATGGCTGTCCCCTTGGCCATTTTACGCAATGTTGAAACCGAGGGAACGCGCTGATGCGGATGTCCCGTTTCAATATCGTATCACTCGTGTTCGGCATTGCGTTTCTGTATCTGCCGATCCTTCTGGTCGTGATCTATTCCTTCAATGCGTCGAAGCTCGTCACCGTGTGGGGCGGGTTTTCGGGGCAATGGTATCGCGCGCTTCTGTCAAACAAGCCCTTGCTCGATGCGGCGTGGGTCAGTTTCCGTATTGCACTGGTGTCGGCTACGGGTGCTGCCATTCTTGGCACATTGGCCGCGCTGGCCTTGCGACGCTATCGTCGCTTCCGCGGCCGCGGTCTTTTTGCCTTCATGCTCTATGCACCGCTGGTCCTACCAGAAATCATGACGGGTCTGTCATTGTTGCTATTGTTCGTTGCGCTTGGTTGGGATCGCGGCTTTTGGACGGTCACACTCGCGCACATGGCCTTTACCATCGCGTTTGTCGCGCTTGTGGTTGACGCACGTTTGGCCGATCTTGATCCGTCCTATGAAGAAGCCGCCCGCGATCTTGGTGCGACGCCATTATCGGCGTTCATGCGGGTGACGCTGCCCATGATTGCACCCGCGATTATCGCTGGCTTTTTGCTTGCCTTCACCCTGTCGCTTGATGATCTCGTGATTGCGAGCTTTACCTCTGGCCCGGGCGCCACAACATTGCCAATGCGGCTTTATGGTCAGATGCGTCTTGGTGTGACGCCGGAGATCAATGCCGCGTCCACTGTCATGATTGTGAGTGTGACGTTGATCGTGATCATCGTCTCTTGGCTGAGTAAGCGCAGACCCGCCTGATCAGTCGGTATTGACTTTCGGAGTCGCGAAAAACGGCGCCGCGGCACCCGAGCGTCGGATCAAGGCCCGCGCATCGGGGATCAATGAAGGTTCGTCAAAACTACCTTTGATCTCAAAGGGTAGCACTGTCCCATCACCACGCGGTTGGGCAGCCATGCCCTTTAACGCCAAGGTGCGATCAACCAATTGCAGGGCGCCGTTAAAGTCGATCCGCGTTGCGGGAGAGACAATCAAACCATCACCAATCTCGGCAATGCCGTTGACGATACGGAGCGTGCCTGTCGCTGATTCAAACGGTGTGCGTCCGCCACGGATATCGAGTGCGGTGACAAGCGGGCGCTTTTCAATGCGGCGCAAAATTTCCGGCACGTTGACGCCCACAAGATCGCCTTTTTTCGCATTGAACGCGATGCGTCCATCCAGCGTGCGCATCAATTGACTCATATTCGCGCCGCGCGCTTCAATTTGCGCCTGGGCGTTAAGCGTTCCATTCATGCGCTTGATCCCGAAGGGCATCATCGCCTGCGCCAAATCAATCCCTTCTACATGGGCCTGCAAGCGGGCATCGACACGCTCTTCGCTGCTGATGATCCCAAGACGGCCCTTTGCGGTTCCACCGGCGAAATCCGCACTGGCGAGCACGATGTCGAGCTTGCCGTCTCGTGCGATGAGCGCAAGCCCGAGATTACGCAATTCGAAATCGGCGATGGTGGCGCGTGCTGCTGATAAGCGCAGATCGATGCCACTCAAATGACCATAGAGAAAGCTGGCGATATTGTTGTCTTGTTCTTCGAACCGCGCCGCAGGTCCCGCATGGCCAGTCGGAATTTCGAGACGTTCTGTTGCGAGTGTGCCTGTTAAGCGTGTGCCATCGGCATCGCGACGAAACGAGACATTTCCGTCGAGATCGGTTTTGCCGATGGTGAATTTCGACATCGTCAACGTTGTCGTGCCGCGCCCCAGGCGCGCTGTTCCGCTCGTGCTCACGGGCCACATGGGCAAGAGGGCAGGGTGTTCGTCGATCCATGCGGCGAAGCCAGCTGGGTTGGGGCTTGCAGCTGTGAATGTGCCATTGATCTGTGGCGCGGGCTGCGATTGCGCGATGCCTTCCAAGCTTGCAACCATTAAGGGGGCGTTGAAGCCCACCAACATTTCCGAAGTACCACCTTCGGCCAGTGCGAAAGGTTGCGCGACTTTCAGCGTCAGGCGCACAGTCTCGCCATGCCAGCGCGCGGATGCATTGAGTGTGATTGCTTTATGCGTGCCAGGCAGCGTGAGATGAACGTCAGCGCTATTCGCCCATTCGCGTCCGAGAAGATCGAGCACGCGTGCATCTGTAATCCGGACGCGCGCAACGTTTAATTGCGACCAGCGCGCTTTTTGTGTGGCCACTGCCTCAATGAGCGTTGAAACCGCGCCTTCAGCGCCGCGGAACATTTTTGGGTCGCCAACAATATCAGCACCCTTAATCGTCAGCGTCGAGAATGCGGGTGAGCCAATGAAGAGGGACGAAAGCGATAATTCGGCAGTGAGCCGATCGGCACGGGTTAATCCCGGCTTGCCCTTGAGGTCAACGCGGACATCCTGCGCGATGATCTGCGGCCAAGGCAGCAGCGACAGCTTTGCTGATCCGATGGTGCAGCCAACGTTGCGCGCGGTGCAAAGCCGGTCTTCGAGCAAAGCAGCCAGCCGCTGCGGCGGCACGAGCGCGCTCACAAGGGCGCCGGCGGCAAGAACCGCAGGAATAGCCAGGGCTACGAAGAGGGTGGCGCGGCGCATCGTGTCTCTGTTTCGGGAACGCAATTCCGGAAGGGATCAGGTTCCAAGCGGCAAGGGGCACTTCAAAGCGGGGCTAAGACTCGGACGCATGCTAGCAGACAAAGGCTCGCCCAAAGCCTTTCCGCCACCCCATATTGGGTCTATTGTCTAGAAGGAGCAACGGGCGACCGGGGTCGCCCGCCTCATTTCAGCGCTCATCCACCGTCAATTCACAATCGTCGCCTCAGTGGCTGCGCGGAGTTCGGCTTCTGAGACGCCATCGGCGCATTCGATGAGTTTGAGCCCACCGGGGACGACGTCGAAAACACCGAGATTGGTGATGATGCGATCAACCACGCCCTTGCCGGTCAGCGGCAGCGTGCAGGTTTTCAAAACCTTTGATTCGCCCGCCTTGTTGGTGTGGTCCATCACCACCACGACGCGGCCAACACCAGCCACAAGATCCATCGCGCCGCCCATGCCCTTCACGAGCTTGCCGGGGATCATCCAATTGGCGAGATCACCATTCTCAGACACTTCCATCGCGCCGAGAATAGCCATGGCGATCTTGCCGCCACGGATCATCGCAAAGCTTGTCGCTGAATCGAAATAGGCGGTCTGCGGCAATTCCGTAATCGTCTGCTTGCCAGCATTGATCATGTCGGCATCTTCCTCGCCCTCAAACGGGAAAGGGCCCATGCCGAGCATACCGTTTTCCGATTGCAGCGTCACAGTGATGCCATCGGGAATGTAATTGCTCACAAGCGTCGGAATACCGATGCCGAGATTCACATACCAGCCATCTTGCAATTCGCGCGCAGCGCGCGCAGCCATTTGGTTACGGTCCCAAGCCATGTCAGGTCCTCCTTATGCGCGCTTGCGCACAGTGCGCTGTTCGATACGTTTTTCGTGATGGCCCTGCACAAGACGATGCACATAAATGCCGGGCAGATGAATATGATCGGGATCAAGCGTGCCCAGCGGCACGATTTCTTCCACTTCCGCCACGCATATTGTGCCGCAGGTCGCCGCAGGCGGATTGAAATTACGCGCCGTTTTGCGGAACACGAGATTGCCTGACGGATCAGCCCGCCACGCTTTCACAATCGACAGATCAGCCACGATGGCCTTTTCCAGAATATAGGTCTGGCCGTTGAACTCTTTGTGTTCCTTGCCTTCGGCAATCACAGTGCCAACGCCGGTCTTCGTATAGAAGCCCGGAATGCCCGCCCCACCCGCGCGCATGCGCTCAGCCAGCGTGCCTTGCGGGTTGAATTCAAGTTCAAGTTCGCCCGAGAGATATTGGCGCATGAATTCAGCATTCTCGCCAACATAGGACGAGATCATTTTCTTCACCTGCCGCGTCTGCAGCAAAACGCCGAGGCCAAAATCATCCACGCCCGCATTGTTGGAGGCGACGGTCAGGTTCTTCGTGCCCGCATCGCGGATCGCCGCAATCAGTAATTCGGGAATGCCGCACAGGCCAAAGCCCCCCGCAGCAATCATCATGCCGTCAAATAGAAGACCGTCCAGGGCCTCCTGCGCGCTGCCATACACTTTTTTCATGGACATCTCCTGCCGGGCCTTCGTCGGCGACCAAGGCGCGGGGGCTGGTTCAAACGGGTCGAATGACCGGTCTGGTCATAAAGGCGGGAGGGGGCTTTTGCAACGCGGCAAAGGGCGCGTGCGGACCCGTTTTAACGGCCGTTTTCACCGGCCGAAGCCGCCCGGGCGGCCGCAAACCCGTCAGCGGGTTCCGGCTGATGCGTGCGTGCTATCAGCATAATGGGCCCAAGCCCTACCAGGACGATCATCAGAGCGGCGAGGGCACCTGCCTCAAAGACCCCGCGGGCCGCGTCCGCATAGACAAGGGTCGCCAGCGTCTCCACGTTCAAGGGACGCAGGAGTAAGGTGGCGGGGAGCTCCTTCATCGCATCCACGAAGACGAGTAAGGCCGCCGTGCCAAGCGCCGGGCGGATCAGTGGTCCGTGCACGTCCCGCCTTATGCCGCCAATGTCCCGGCCGAGCATCCGCGCGGCATCGTCGAGATGGGGAGAAATACGCGCATAGCCGGTCTCGATCGCGCCAATCGCGATGCCGAGAAACCGCGCATGATAGGCAAGGATGATGGCCAGCCCACTGCCGGTGAGAAACAGCCCGAGCCGCTCTCCCGTGAGACTGCGCCACAAATTGGCAAGAGCATTGTCCATGAAGGCAATCGGCGTGAGCAACCCCAGCGCTAGCACGGTGCCCGGGATGGCATAGCCCAAGGATGCAAACCGCGTAAGGCCGTGCACCCATCGTGTGGCGATGAGACGATGACCTGCCGCAATCACGCGCGCGAGAAGCACAATGCCGAGCGTTGCCACACCGGCCAGAATGATCGTTGCGACAAAGGCCTCCATCAACATCGGATCGATTTGCCCCCGCGCGGTTCGTTTAACAGCCTGCCATCCCAGAAAGAGTGCGGGGATCACAAAGCCGACCATCACGGGCAGCATGCAAAAGACAAAAGCGCCCCAAGCTGATGCACCCGTGAGCGTCTTGGGTGCCAAGAGCCGCGGCTTCTTCACCGAATTTGTATAGCGACGGTCGCCGCGTGCTTTCATTTCGATGATGATGAGGGCGACAACGGCCACAAGCATCGCGCATGCGAGAGCCGCCGCGCCTTCAAGGCTGCCGCGATTAAGCCAAGTTGTCATCACCGACAGGGTGAGCGTTCTCACGCCGAGAAATTCACTCGCGCCAATATCATTGAGTGCCTCAAGAAGGCTCAGCGAAACGCCGAGCGCAATGGCAGGGCGAGCAAGAGGCAGTGCAATCCGCGTGAACACACGAGACGTTTTTGCACCCAGACTCCGCGCCGCTTCAATGAGCGTCGCACTCTGCATTTGGAACAATGTGCGTGTGGCGAGATAAACATAAGGGTAAAGAACAGCGCTCATGATAATGATGGCGCCGGGCAGCGATCGCACCGAGGGAAGAGGAAAATCGGCTGCGGTTTTTGCGCCAACAATCATGCGCACAAAGCTTTGCACGGGACCGGCCGCATCGAGCCATTCCACATAGACGGCTGCTGCGATGTAAGTGGGCATTGCGAGAGGCAAAACCAGCGCAATCGCCAAAAAGCGACGCAATGGAAATTCAAAGGCGGTGACAAACCATGCTGCACCTGTGCCGAAAACCGCCGTCAAACATGCAACACCCGCGAGCAATAACGCTGTTTCGCGCGCAGCGACAGGCAGCACCGTGCCCATCACATGGGCCATCGCACCGCTATTGTCCGCGAGAGCAAGGTGAACAAGCGTGCCAATCGGCAGCGCAATGAGCAACGCGCCAAACAGCATGACGCCATAGAGTTTGAGGCGTGACGCAGAGAACGCGGCGCTTGGCACGCCGCGTTCATGAGACAGCATGGACGGTTGAACGCTCACTGATCGAAGCCAACCTTGTCCACGAGTTCACTGGCCAATTTTCGCTGGGCTGCGATATCCGTCAGAGCCAGCGAGTCCGGTTTGAGGGGCCCAAACAATTTTTCAGTTTGAACAGCCGCCACACCGGCACGCACAGGATATTCGTCATTCAATGTCGCGAGAAGCGACTGTGCTTGATCGCCGAGGAGGAAGACGAGGAGCTTTTCGGCATTGGCCTTGTTTGGCGCATCTTTAGCAATGCCCGCACCGGAAATGTTCACATGCGTGCCATTCCCCTTGAAGGTCGTATCCATCACTTTGATGGCTGCACCCCACGCGCGTTGCTGCGGATCCTTATCTTTCAGCATCAGCCCGACATAATAGGTATTGCCAAGCCCAATATCGCAGACGCCAGCCAAAATATCCTTGGCAACATCACGATCACCGCCCGATGGTTTCTTGGCCAAATTGGCTTTCACACCGCGCAGCCATGCTTCAGTTTTTTCCGCGCCATGATGGGCGATGAACGCGGCAATCAGCGAAATATTGTAAGGATGCTGCCCACTGCGAATGCAGATTTTGCCTTTCCACTTTGGATCGGCCAGATCTTCGTACGTGATCGCGTTATCTTTCACACGTTCTTTCGATGCATAAACGACGCGTGAGCGCAGCGTAATCGCCGACCAGCGGCCTTGCGGGTCGCGCAAGTTCGGAGTGATGGCGGATTCCGGAAGCGCTGCGGCCGGTTTCTGCAAAAGACCGAGATCCGCCGCATTGATGAGCTTCGCTGCATCGACGGTCAGGATGAGGTCTGCCGGTGAATTAGCGCCCTCTGCCTTCACGCGCTCTTCAAGCCCGTTCTGGATGAACACAGTATTGACCTTGATGCCGGTCGATTGAGCGAAGGCATCGAGCGCCGGTTTGATCAGGGCTGGCTCGCGCGATGTGTAAACATTGACTTCGGCAGCAATCGAAATGGTGGGAAGTAAGGCCGTAACAAGGGCGGCGGCAGCAAGGCTGCAGGGGGACGGCTGGGTCATGAAGGCTCCTGGGGCAGGGTTCAAGGCCCTGTCACGGGGTGAGGCCGACAAGCGGCTTAGACAGCGCTTTAAAGAGCTGGCGTGGCCTTTCGTCAATAAAAAATCGAATAATATCAATACATTATAGGTTTTCTAAACTACGCAATCCGGAATGATTTTAAATTTATTGCCGTAACCCTTTGAAGCGGTTTGGCGCTCCTTTGTTTGAAATCAAAGCGGTTCAGGGCCAATGTTGCACAGTGACGGCGAGGGCAGGGCAAATGGGCCATGTCCCGCTAAGATGGAGTACTCCCCCTATGGCGCAATTGCAGCGGATTATGATTCTTCTCGCGCGCTCGCACGAGTTTCCGAATGGCTCGGTGCATCACGGTTATGAGCTCGTCGCGCCGCTCAATGGTGCAGGCAAGATTGATCTGGAAGCGTGGAAGGCCAACCGCGAGAAATGCACGGTGCGCCGTTTCTGGGCTGATGAGGATGAGCAGCAGGGTTTCCTGCGTCACCGGCAGGGCGGCCCCGGCGGTGCGACATGGATCTTCGATTACGACGCAACCGTCAGCGATGATGATGAAGCCGGGTTTCGGCTTGGCGATCACGTTTGGGCGCCGGGCGAATATGTGTCGATCAAGGATGAGGACGAGGTGATGCACACCTTCCGCGTCGCTTCGGTCGATCCGGCTTAAGCAAGACGAGAATAGCAGGCACAAAAAAACCCGCCTCGTGAGAGGCGGGTTTCTATTAAGAGCTGATCTTAAGATCAGAACTTGTAGGACACACCGGCCGTGACCGTGTTGACCTGAGCCGAGTTCTTGACAGCGCCAACCGCTGCACCAGCGCCGGCAATCGTCTTCGTGCCGTAATCGGCATAACGATATTCGATCTTGCCGATCCAGTTGTTGGTGAAGGCGTATTCTGCGCCACCGCCGACGGTGAAGCCAGCGCGTGTAGCCGACGACTGAACCGTCAGACCGCCGAGGCCAGTTGTGCCCGACAGGATGGTTTCCGGAGCCGCAATCGCGACACCAGCGGTCACGAAGAGCAATGCGCGGTCAATGGCGTAACCAGCGCGAGCGCGGATCGAGCCCTGCCAGCCGAGTTCGTTCTTGAGGGTGCCAGTTGCACCGCCAGCCGTGCCAACCCAAGCGGTGCGCGACGACGTGCCATTGTACCAAAGGTCAGCTTCAGCACCGAGAACGACTGCGCCCATCTGGTAGTTGTAACCAGCGTGGATGCCGCCGACGACGCCCGACGAATTGAACGACTTAGCGCCGTAGTTGACGCCGTTGTACCAGACCGAGTCCTTAGC
>VERN01000296.1 GCA_018882635.1 Beijerinckiaceae bacterium
CGCTCCGCCGCGTCGTCTCTTGACGCAAGCGGCTCAAAACGGCACGCAAGCAGCATGGTTCAGCTTGCTTCCCCCTCCGCGCCAATCGTCGTCTTCGACCTTGATGGCACCCTCGCCGACACGGCGCTCGATTTGATCGCCACGCTCAATGTCATTCTGGAGCGGGAAGGTCTTGAGCCTCTGCCTCTGCATGAAGCACGCGACCTTATCGGTGCGGGTGCGCGCGCACTGATCGCGCGCGGTTTCGCGGTGCGTCAAAAGCCTCTCTCCACAGAGCGGCAGGAACAACTCTTTTTGGATTTTCTCGCGCATTATGGTCAGCACCTTGTCGACCATACCAAGCTCTATCCCGGCGTCGTCGAAGCCCTCGATGCACTCGCCGCCGATGGCTATATTCTCGCCGTCTGCACGAACAAAGTCGCTGACCATTCACGCCGCTTGCTTGACGCGCTTGGCATTCTCGATCGCTTTGCAGCACTCGCCGGCCGCGACACCTATCCCGTCTTCAAGCCGGATCCGCGCCACCTTACGCTGACAATTGCGGATGCGAAGGGTGATCCACGACGGGCCGTTATGATCGGGGATTCCAAAACCGATGTTGATACAGCCCGCGCGGCCGATATTCCGGTGATTGGCGTTGATTTTGGCTACACCGAAATCCCGATGCAGAACTTATCGCCCGATCGGCTGATCAGCCATTTTGATGCGCTCGTTCCCGCGGTTCAAACCTTGATTGGACGATGACGGGCGGGCTTGATCAAAACCGCGATTGGTTGCGGCCCTTGATCGCCACTTTGCTGGTGCAAATCACCAGCGCATTCTTGGCGCGTCTCGTGCCGACGATTGCGCCAGTGCTGCAAGACCAGCGCGGGATGAGTGAAGCGCTCATCGGCTATCTCTACGGTTTTTCGACGCTCGGATCGATCGCGTTCCTGCTTGCGGGTGGTCCGATGATGCGGCGATATGGCCCCATTCGCTCGCTCCAGATTGGCCTTGTGGCCAGCGCGCTCGGCATTGTTCTCATTGCTTTTCCATCAAGCGCGGTCTTGTTTATCGGGATGTTGCTTGTCGGGCTTGGCTATGGACCATCTTCGCCTGCCGGATCTGAAGTGTTGCAACGCTATGCGCCGCCGCAACATCGCAGCCTGATTTTTTCGATCAAGCAGGCGGGCGTGCCAATCGGTGGCGTGTTGTCAGGATTGATCCTACCCGCGCTGGTGATTGGGTTTGGTTGGCAATCCTGCCTGATTTTTGCGGCGCTCGTGGTCGTCGTTTGCATTGCGAGCGTGCAGCCGATGCGCGCCAGCATCGACGCCGAACGCGACCGCACGCAACACATGGCTCTGTCGGCCTTCCTGTCTTGGTCAAACATCATGCAGCCTTTGCGGACGGTGTTTGCCCTTCCGCAAATTGCAAAGATTGGAATGACGGGCGCGACGCTTGCCATCAGCCAAGGTGCGTGGTTCGCGTTTCTCGTGACATTCCTTGTCGCCGAGGTTGAGTTGAGCCTGCCGCAGGCCGGACTTCTCTTCGCGATCATGCAGGCAACCGGTGTGCCCGGGCGCATCGTGCTTGGCTATATCGCGGACCGGGCGGGTTCAGGGCGGATGACGCTCATCATCGTCGGCGTTGCCTCCTGCCTCACTTCGCTGACCCTTGCCTTCATGGGGCCACAGACCCCCTTCCCGCTGATGGCTCTCTTTTTTGGGATTGCCGGGATGACCATCTCCAGCTGGAACGGGGTCCAGCTCGCTGAAATCGCGCGCTTATCGCCGCGCGACTCCCTGCAGGACATCACCTCAGGAGCCACTGTGCTGATCTTTATCGGCTATGTTGTGGGGCCTGCAGGCTTTGCATTGCTTAATCAGCTGTCAGGCTCTTTTAAGCCAGGCCTCGCAGCCATCGCGCTTTTGGCTTTGGGTGGCAGCCTCGTTTTGGCGCGCAGCCGCTAAGACTTGCACCCGCTAAGACTTGCACCCGCGGAGGCGGCTTCGCTTGACTTGCCGGGTGCTGGCTTTTACATCGCCCCTCACGATGGGCGCGTAGCTCAGCGGGAGAGCACTCCCTTCACACGGGAGGGGTCACAGGTTCAATCCCTGTCGCGCCCACCATCGTTTTCAACTTCCATCCGCTCAAAGTTGAGCGTCATCTTTACTGATGATGTAGCGAAATTTCTTGATGAGATTTATCTCAACAAGCGCGTGCCTTTGTGGCGGACACGTCTTGAACTCATCAGAGCTAGGATTTGGAAATTCGAGACGGCTCGATTTGCGAAAAGCCGCCCGACAGAACGCCTTTTTGTTTGGGCGTCTCATTCAGCCGCCGTTCAGCCTCGGTCTGCGATGGTGTTTGGCATTGGAGGTGCTCCCATGCGTTCGAAATTTACCGCTGTCCTTGCTGTCGTGAGCCTCGCAACTGGCCTCGCTTTTTCTGTTCCGGCAGAAGCCGGATGGAAATGGAAGAAAATGCGCTGGGAACATGGGCACGGTCAGACCTATCGCGCCCCTCATCCCCATTCCGGACACGGCTATTATGGCGGCCAACGCTATGGGGGCGGATCCGGTTATGGCCGCTATGGCTATGATCGCTATAG
>VERN01000297.1 GCA_018882635.1 Beijerinckiaceae bacterium
CACCCGGGACGGCGATCCCGCGCGCTGATCATTTTCACTTGCCGGAAGATGACGCTTCGGTGGCGGCAGGGCGTGCAAACTTTACCGCAATCGTCTGCACAATCCTCAATCTTGAATATTTATTTCTCCGCCATGGCGGGCACCAGCGCGCACGGTTTACGCGCGCTGGCGATCATTGGCAGGGCGTTTGGCTCGCGCCCTGATCTTACGACGCGGCGCGCAGGCGCTCGAAGCCAGCGTCGAGATCGGCCTGCAAATCTTCGAGATCTTCAAAGCCGATCTGGAAACGTAGGCCCGGCCCGCCGGGGTTCCACTGCGTCGCCGTACGGTAATCCGCGCAATCAAACGGCACGACGAGGCTTTCGAAGCCGCCCCATGAATAGCCCATGCCGAAATAGGACAAACCATCCAGCATTGCGGCCACGGCCTTTTGCGGCACGGGGTTGAGAATCACCGAGAACAATCCCGATGAGCCAAGGAAATCTCGCTTCCAGAATTCATGGCCGGGACAGGATGGTAGGGCAGGGTGGAGAACCGTTTTCACCTCGGGCCGCAACGCAAACCAATGCGCCATGGCGAGCCCCTGTTTCTCGGCTTCTTTGAGGCGCAGATGCATCGTGCGCAAACCACGCAGGGCGAGGAACATGTCATCAGGCCCCGCGCACATGGCAAACGCGTCATACGTGCTGCGGAGTTTCTTCCACGCGCGCTCATTCGCCGATACAACGCCCAGCAAAAGATCGGAATGGCCGCCCAGATACTTCGTCCCCGCCTCAAGCGCGATATCGACGCCGCGCTCATGCGGCGGGAAGAAGAAGGGCGTCGCCCATGTATTATCCATGATCGTCAGCGCGCCATGCTTTTTGGCGACAGCCGCAATGCCGGGAATATCCTGCACTTCAAAGCTTTGCGATCCGGGCGCCTCGGTGAAAACCGCTGCGGTATTCGGCCGCATGAGGCTTTCAATGCCCACGCCGCCGATCATCGGATCATAATAGGTTGTCTCCACACCATAGCGTTTGAGAACGGTTTCACAAAAATGGCGGGTGGGGCGATACACGCTATCTGTCATCAAAAGATGGTCGCCCGCTTTCAGCGCCGCCATGAGAGACAGGGCCACAGCAGCCAAGCCTGAACCGACAAGGACCGTTCCCGCAGCGCCAGCAATCTCACTCCAGCCCGCTTCAAGCGCTTCAGAGGTCGGCGTGCCCTTGGTGGCATAGACGAAACGGGCATCGTCGCGGTTCAAAAGGGCATCCATCGTGGGGGAAAGCACGGTCGAGCCGCGATAGACGGGGGTGTTCACGAACCCGAACTGTTCGTGTGGATGGCGCCCGACATGGATCGAACGGGTACGGGGACCGGCTTTACGGTTGTGATCACGCTGGCTCATAAGATTGAACAGTCCAAATGCGGGAATAGGGTCCCTATAGGGCGAAGCTTCGGGAAATTCGTCAAGGCCCGCCCCTGTATTGGCCTGCGGGGCCTTGACCATCATCCCAAAGCATTATGTTGTGGAGGTATGACCGGGTGGCGTCAAAAGGGTGCCGCATCCTCGGGGACGAGCCGGTTCAATTTGGGAGACACTAAATGAAGAAAATCATTGTATCGGCCGCTATGGGCGCCGCAGCGCTTTTTGCGGCGTCTGCCGCCTCGGCCGGCACGCTCGACACGGTTAAGAGCAAGGGTCAGTTGACCTGTGGCTCCAACACCGGCCTCGCCGGTTTCGGCGCGCCGGACGACAAGGGCGTTTGGAAGGGTCTCGATGTCGATGTGTGCCGTGCAATTGCGGCCGCCATTTTCAACGATCCTACGAAGGTCAAGTTTGTTCCGCTGTCCTCCAAGGACCGCTTCACGGCGTTGCAGTCGGGCGAAGTGGACGTGCTCGTCCGCAACTCGACATGGACCATGTCGCGTGACACCTCGCTTGGCCTCAACTTCACCGGCGTGAACTATTACGACGGTCAGGGCTTCATGGTGCGTAAGAAGCTCGGCGTCTCCTCGGCGCTCGAACTCAACGGCGCCTCGGTCTGCACCCAGCAGGGCACGACGACCGAACTGAACCTCGCCGACTTCTTCCGCGCCAACAAGATGAAGTATGAAGTCGTCGCCTTCGCGACGTCGGACGAAACCATCAAGGCGTATGACGCAGGCCGTTGCGATGCGTTCACCACTGACGCATCAGGTCTCTACGCTGAGCGTCTGAAGCTGACGAATCCGGCCGACCACATCGTTCTGCCGGAAATCATTTCGAAAGAGCCGCTCGGCCCAGCCGTTCGTCACGGTGATGACCAGTGGTTCGATCTTGTGAAGTGGGTGCTTTACGCAATGGTCAACGCTGAAGAACTCGGCGTGACACAGGCGAACCTCGATCAGATGCTCAAGTCCGACAATCCGGAAATCAAGCGTCTGCTCGGCACCGAAGGCAAGTATGGTGAAATGATTGGCCTGTCGAATGATTGGGTCGTTCGTATCATCAAGTCGGTCGGTAATTACGGCGAAAGCTTCGAGCGTAACGTCGGCGAAGGCTCGCCGCTGAAGATCAAGCGCGGTCTCAATGCGCTTTGGTCAAAGGGTGGC
>VERN01000088.1 GCA_018882635.1 Beijerinckiaceae bacterium
ATGCGCAGCAGGTTGACCGTGGGCAGGCGCTTATGAGCTTCATTAAATCGCAGGAGTTTGTCGCCAACCGAGTAGATGTTGTGGCAACGCAAATTGCCGGTCTTGGGGATATTTGGGTCTAGTGTCAGCCCCCTTTTGTAGAGGAATTTTTATGTTGCCAATCGGGGTATTTGGGATGGCTCGAAAGCGGCACTTGAATGAGGGCGTCTTGTAGATTTTGCGGTAGGTGGCATTGGGCCTGACGGATGGGGTATATGTGGCCAAGGCTTGCCGATTAGTCTGCTATGGCCAACTCAAGAAGTACTAAATTAATTCATCTGATAGCGAGCGCTATAGATTAGCGCCAAGGAGGGTTGCATGTGTGTGATGTGCAGGAATAATCACAATAGCTCCGACAATGTAGCGGATTATCACCACTCCCGGCGTAGAATTCTAATAGCGGCTAGCCTTTTATCAATTGCTGGGCTTATGGGAACATCAAGTACTGTAAAAGCACAAAACACTCCACCAAAGCCTGATAATGTTCTCACGCCAGATGAGGCAATAAAGCGACTATTAGCAGGTAATGAGCGTTACGTAAAAGCAACTACACTTCAAGTAAATGTTTCCGAAACACGCGGCGTATTAAGCAAGGGACAAAACCCCTATGCATGTATTTTAAGCTGTGCCGATTCACGTATCAGTCCAGAGCTTTGCTTTGATGAAGAACGAGGCGATTTATTTGTAGCACGCGTCGCAGGTAATTTTGTTAATACAGATATTCTTGCAAGTTTTGAGTATGCAATAGCTGTTTTAAATGCCCCATTAATTCTGGTTTTGGGCCATACGAGCTGCGGTGCGATTGATGCAGCCATAAAAGCTTATACTCAAAATACAGCCTTCCCAGGACACATTCAGGCTCTTACCACTTCATTGGCTCCTGCTGTAAAAATAGCATCTCAACAAGTCAAAGGTCATGAGTTGCTTGCTGCAACAACAGTTGAAAACGTTAGGCTTAATGTAACAAAACTTACAGAGTCTAATCCAATTATCAGTGAGCGCATTAAGCAAGGTAAGCTCAAGGTGGTTGGAGGCATTTACGATCTGACCACCGGCGTTGTCAAACTGGTTTAAAGCAAGAACAGGTAAACCGCGTCGCAAAAGACAGGTAAATACAATTTTACGGTATCAGTGACTTGCCTCTGAAGTTTCATCCAGAGGCGATTAAAGCCTTTTCGTGATTGTCCTGTCCCGTTAAGGTTGAGCCATTATTAGTTGCCAACGGGTGTATTTAGGTTGGTTTGAAAGCGGTATTTAGATGAATGTTGCTTGGATATCTTGTGGCATGTGGCATTAGACCTAGCTTTCGGCGCCGGCACGGCTTCGAAAGCCATGAAAGGGCGCGAAGCATCGTCAATCGTCAACAGCGGTTTCGGTGATTCGGTTCCAGTTTTCTCAAATTGTTGCTTCGATCGTCGTCAACAGTCTTGAAATAGCGTAGAAGCAAAGGCTTCGGCTATCAGAAAGCTAACATGACCTCCATGCATCTAGTTTTTCGCCTCCTTATCCCGTTTGCGGCGGGTTATTTCCTATCCTTCCTCTTGCGAAACGTGAATGCGATCATCGCGCCCGATCTTTCGGCCGCGTTGGGTTTGTCAGCCGCTGATCTTGGTCTGTTGACCGCCGCCTATTTCCTCACCTTTGCATCAATCCAATTGCCTCTTGGTATTCTCCTTGATCGCTATGGTGCGCGGCGGGTCGAGGCTTTGCTGCTGATCCTTGCAGCGTTGGGCTGTGTAGGTTTCGCTGTAGGCAATAATTTGGTCGAACTGATTGGGGCGCGCGCGCTGATTGGGCTTGGTGTGAGCGCCTGCCTGATGGCTTCATTTAAAGTCCTCGCTGTTTGGTATCCGCCGGAAAGACTTCCGTCTTTGAATGCTGCGGTGATGATTGCAGGCGGGTTGGGCGCTTTGGCGGCCACGACGCCGCTCGCTCGCGCCGTTGATGCGCTAGGTTGGCGTAGCATGTTCTTCGTGCTGGCTGGGCTGACCACTTTGGTTGCTTTTGCCGTTTTCACGACACCTGAAAAACCCAATGCGCGATCAACCGAAAGCTTTCAAAACCAGCTGCACGCTTTAGCTAATATCTTAAAAAGCTCAGTCTTCTGGACGTATGCACCGATGACGGCGAGCGGCCTTGGCGGATTTGTTGCGCTGCAAGGTTTATGGGCTGTGCCTTGGCTGATTGATGTGAGTGGTGAAACGCGAGATGGCGCTGCCTATCATATGTTGCTCACCACGATCGCTATGGTGTGCGGATGGCTTGCCACGGCTACCCTTGTCGATCCGTTGCGACGCATTGGTGTATCATCCGGGCAGTTTATGGCGATTTGCAATTTGATTGGGCTCGTCTTGATGATTTGCCTTTGGTTAGGCATTGGCGACACGCGGCTGATTTGGTTTCTTCGTGGCGTATTTTATGCTGTTGGTAATATTGCTTTTGCAGAGCTCACGGCGCGCTTTGCGCCCGCGCTTGCGGGGCGTGTGAATACAGCGCTCAATTTCTGTACCTTTATGGGCGCGTTCGCTGTCCAAATTGGGTATGGTTTTCTTTTGAATAGCCTCGTCCAATCCGGTTGGACGCTGGTGCAATCACACCAGATTGCCTTTGGCATTCTCACTGTCCTGCAAGGTGCGGGTCTCTTCTGGTATTTGTTCAAGGTTCGCGCTTTGAAACGCTAACGTTACGCAAGCGTTCTTTCGGTGCCACGCAAACAGGATGCGGCCGTTCCGGACGGATCCACAGCCTCCGATCGTTCTCACCTCTTGCCCATTGACGACCGCTCCAACTCGTTACTAACCTGCATGTCAGTCAGTGGGGTTTAGGCGTCGGGGGACACTCATCATGGCCAAGGCAATCGACCATAACGTTCAATCGCTGGAGAAGTGGCGCGACGGCGTCATGACGCGGATGCGCGTTTCCGCCGTTGTCGGTAGCCATCAGCTTTGCATTTTTGAGCAATATTGTGACCCCGGCCTGGGCGCCCCCATGCACGTCCACGCCGTTGAGGAAATTCTAGAAGTGATTGCAGGAAAAGCTGAAATTTCTATCGGGGATGACACGCTCATTGTTGCGGCGAACCAATCCGTTTTGATTCCGGCCGGCAAGCGGCATGGCTTTAAAAATGTCGGAGACGGCATTTTGCATGTGCGCGCAACCATCGCGTCATCCATCTTTGAGGGTGCTTACGACGATAAGTCTGAAACGTCCCGCCGCTGGTCCCCGCAACAATAAACTCCCATTGACTCGCTAAGTTGAAAAGTTAAACTGACTTACGTGTCAGTAGGGGGCGGAATGACGACTGACATTGTCGATGTTGTGGTGGTGGGAGGCGGGGGCACGGGCCTTATGAGTGCCTATGCGGCCGCACGCCATGGACGCTCCGTTCTCGTCTTGGAAAAGGGGGAGCAACTGGGCGGCACGACGCGCCTTTCCGTGGGGACCATCTGCGCAAGCTCGACCGCATTACAGAAAAAGGCGGGGATCGATGATGATCCCGACTCGCATTTTCGTGACATGGAGCTGTTTTTTGGTTCGCTCGCCAATCGTGACAATCGGGAACTTCGGCGCTTGCTCGTTGATGAAATCCCGGAAACCATTGCGATCTTGAGCGATCTTGGCGTCGAATTCATGGGGCCATTGCCTGAGCCGCCCCATCAAAAGCCTAGGCTTCATGCAATTATTCCGCATTCGCGCGGCTTCATCGTACACCTTGAGAAGGCCTGTCGAAAAGCTGGCGTGCAATTTCTTGTCGCCACATCGGCAGAGAGTCTGATTGTTGAAGACGATCGGGTCGTCGGCGTTAAGGCCCATGTGCGCGGAGATAAAGAGGAGCGCATTTACAAAGCGCGTCGTGGTGTCATCATCGCATCGGGAGATTTCAGCTCGGCTGAACTTGCCTATAAGAAAAAATATATGTCGGGACCCTTGCTTGAAATTGCTGGCGTTAATCCGCTGAGCACAGGCGATGGTCAAAAGATGGGCGAAGCCGTTGGCGCCACGGTGGTAAACGGTGATCTTGCTTGGGGCCCTGAAATTCGTTTCAAGGCACCTCCACATCCAAGCCCAATTTCGCGCTTGCCGGTCAGTCGCTGGGTGGCGCGTTCCGTGAACCTTGCGATCCGCACGCTGCCACAGAGTGTGATCAGACCTTTCCTGCTGGGTTTTGTAACAACGTTTTTAGCGCCCTCTCCAAAAATCTTTGCTGAAGGCGCTATTTTAATCAATCACAAGGGGCAACGCTTTTGTGATGAACTCGATCGGCCGCAAGATTGGATTGGACGCCAACCGCAGCAAGAAGCTTTTATCGTCTTTGATCACGCAATCGCTCAGAAATTTTCACAATGGCCTTACTACATCTCCACAGCGCCGGGCGTTGGTTATGCCTATCTGGACGATTATGCGCGTTCTCGTCCGGATGTTTTTCACAAGGCAGACACGCTTGATGCGTTAGCAGCCAAACTCAAACTGCCGCGCGATTCGTTTATCGCGAGTGTTTCTGAATGCAATGCCGCGCGTGGCGCCACTCCGACAGCTTTGTCGGCGCTTTCGACCGGGCCCTTCTATGCGTTGGGTCCTGCAATTTCATGGATCGTCTTTAGCGAAGGCGGGCTGAAGATTGATAATGAATTCCGTGTTCTCAACCAGCACAACGAACCGATCGAGGGGCTGTATGCGGCAGGATCTGCCGGACAGGGCGGCGTTTTGTTGGAAGGGCACGGCCATCATCTCGCTTGGGCGTTCACATCCGGACGTCTGGCGGGCAGGAAGGCGGCCATTGCTGCGCCCATACAAGGGTGATGGCGTGATCGTGGACTTAGTGGAAGACAGAGGGAGAGCGATAATGAACATCTTGAAAAAACTGACGATGGGCCTGGCTATTGCCGGCGCTGTGTCGGTCGCTGCTGGTGCGGCGTCGGCGCAGAATAAAATGGAATTGAATATGGCGACGCCATGGGCTGGCGGTCATTGGCTCGACATCGGTGCAAAGCGTTATGCCGAGCTTGTCAATCAACTCACGGAAGGCCGTATCAAGATCAATGTGTTTACCGCAGGATCGCTTGGCCCTGCACTCAAAGTGACAGAAACGGTGCAAAAAGGCGTCGCGGATGCGGGCCACTCTTGGCCGGGCTATGATTGGGCAGTCGATCGGACCGGCGCGATTTTCAGTGGCTGGCCGGGCGGCCCCAATCCTGAAGAAATGATGATGTGGCTTTATGTCGGCGGCGGTGCCGACCTTTGGAAGCAATGGCGTAAAGAGAAATTCGATGTCGTTGCCATTCCGTGCGGCGTGCTTGAAACAGAAATCTTTCTCCATTCCCACAAACCCGTTCGTAAGCCGGAAGACATGAAGGGTTTGAAACTCCGCACATCATCTTCTTGGGCCGAAATTGCGCCCACGCTTGGAGCTTCAACAGTGGTGCTGCCAGGCTCTGAAGTGTTTAGTGCGCTCGAGCGTAAAGTCGTCGATGCGATTGAATGGGGCGGCCCCGGCGTGAATCTGCCGGAAGGTTTCCATAAGATCGCAAAATACGTCATTACGCCCGGCTTGCATGCTCCCTCTGGCGCTCATGATTGCATCTTCAATAAGGATGTCTGGGCAAAAATCGGCGAGCGGGATAAGGCGCTTCTCGAAATTGCCGGTCGCATGACCATGCTTGATACTTATATCGGCTATATGAAGAGCGACATGGATGCTTGGAAACAAATCAAAAGCAATCCGAATGTCGAAATCATCAAGGTGGACCAAAGCCTCGTTGATGCTGTTGTGAAAGCATCAAGCGAATGGGCTGATAAGCAAGCCGCCAGCAATGCCTGGTTCAAAAAAGTCTATGATAGCCAGAAAGCCTATCTGCAAGAGATGCGTCTCGTGAGCGAAATTCGTTTCGCAACAGGAACGCGCTGATAAGAAAAAGACAGCGCGGCTTTTGTCGCGCTGTTTTTCTTTCAGGGGGGAGACTTATGTTTGTGATCAATTTGATCGGAAAGATTTCAGACTTATCAGGGAAAATTGCGGCAGTGCTCGTGCTGCCGCTGGTTTTTGCGATGGTTTTTGAAGTCATCAGCCGTTACGTGTTTTCGTCTCCCACGATTTGGGCGTTCGAGCTCAGCTATATGATGATGGGGACAATCTTCTTGCTGGGCTTGTCATACGCTCTGCATGTTGGCCAGCACGTGAATGTGGATTTTATCCATCAACGTCTTCATCCGCGCATGATCGGCGCCATTGATGCCATCGCCTATTTGATCCTTACGGCGATGTTGGTTTGGATGACGATCACCTTGGTCAAAAATGTCGAAATTGTTTATCGCACCGGCGAAGGATCCGGCCTTTCCGCATGGAACCCCGTGATTTGGCCTTACCGCGTCATCTATGTCGTGGGCTTTGCTGCCTTTGCACTGCAGTCCTTCGGCAAATGCCTTGAAAATATTCTGGTCGTCTTTGGCGCCCAGCCTGGAAAGTCACACCCATGAGCTCCCAAATCGTCGTCTGGATGTTTCCGGCACTCATGTGCCTGATTTTTCTTGGTATCCCTGTTGCCTTCTCGATGATGATTGCGGCATTGGGATTTGGCCTTCTTCGCTTCGGCCCCAATCTTGTGCATCAATTAGTGTCGCGCGTTGATGATATTGCGACCAATTACGTCTTGGGTGCCATTCCGCTCTTCATTTTCATGGGATCTATTCTGGAGCGGGCCGGTATCGCAGAGCGGCTGTTTGATGCTTTGAGCATGTGGACGCGCCGCATCCCTGGCGGATTAGCGATCGCCGCCTTGCTCATGTGCACCATCTTTGCTGCAGCAAGCGGCGTTGTTGGCGCTACAGAGACGCTCGTTGGCATGTTGGCCATTCCAGCGATGATGAAGCGTCGTTATAATCATGCGCTCATTTCAGGTACGATCTGCGGCGGCGGTTCGCTGGGAACGATTATTCCTCCCTCTGTCCCAGTCGTTGTGCTGGCACCGATTGCTATGCTTCCGGTTGGCGATTTGCTGGCGGGCATTCTGTTTCCCGGCCTTTTGATGTCGAGCCTGTTCATCATTTACATCGCCATCATTTGTCTGATTAAGCCCGATCTCGCGCCACCGGATACAAATGAAGATACGCGTAGTTTCGGGGAGAAGATTAAGTATACGGCGCTCGCCATTGTGCCCCCGGGTTTCCTAATCTTCACTGTGCTCGGCACTCTGTTTTTAGGGCTTGCTACACCGACGGAAGCTGCCGCGTGTGGATCGCTCGGCGTCCTTATGCTGGCGATCATTTACAAGCGGATGACATGGTCTTTGCTGATGCAGGCCTGCATGCAGACCGTGTCGATTACGGCAATGATTCTTGCCATTGTTTTGGCTGGCAGCATGTTCTCAGGCGTGTTCTTTGCGTCAGGAGGTATGGCCGTTACTAAGGAGATCTTGCAAACCTTCGGCCTCTCGCCATGGTCTGTTATCGTTGTGATCCTGCTTGCAGCATTTTTGCTCGGGTTCATTATCGATTTGATCTCAATCGTGTTGATCGTGATCCCTATTGCGATACCGCTTGTCAAAAGCTTTGGCGTGGATCCTTTGTGGTTCTCGGTCCTGTTCCTCGTCGTTCTTCAGACGAGCTATCTCAGTCCTCCAATGGCGCCTTCGATCTTCTATCTACGCGCCATCGCTCCACCGTCGATTACTTTGAAACAGATGTATATCGGCGTTATTCCGTTCATCGTCTGTCAGCTGATCACTTTGGCAATCGTGGTCATATTTCCGGATGTGGCGGTTTGGTTGCCGAAGTGGATGTACGGTAACTAAGGGGAGGCGAACATTATGATTTACGAAGAGCGAGATTATCGAATCAAGGCTGGCAAGCTTTCTGAATTCGTCAGGCTCTATGGTGAATTTGGGTTGCCCTTACAGAAAGAGCATCTGGGGACATTCATCGGCTACTTCACAAGTGAAATCGGCGAATTGAATCATGTCGTCGCTTTGTGGAGCTATGAGAGTTTGAATGATCGGATGGCGCGTCGTGCGCGCATGTTGGCCGATCCGCGCTGGCAGGATTATCTCCGGCGTGTCGATGGGCTAATCGACATTCAAAATTCGCGCATTCTCTCGCCCGTCTCATATTCACCCTTGCAGTAAACGACGATGGTGGCTCAGCCCGAACGCATTGAGGTCAAGACCGAGGATGGTGCTATTCTCCACGCTTATCGCGATGGGAATGGTCCTCATCTATTTTTGATCAGCGGGCTGGGCGGCACGGCCGGATTTTGGACGCCCGTGGTCCAACGCCTCAGCCCTCGTTTCACCATCATTCGCTATGATCAGCGTGGGATAGCGGGAAGTTCGCGCGGCACAGCGCCCTGTTCCATTGGTACTTTGGCACAGGATTCTTTGCGTGTGATGGATGCTTTCGGCATCGATCGCGCCACCGTGCTGGGTCACTCGACGGGTGGCTGTATCGTTCAATGCATGGCATCGGTGGCGGCCTCACGTCTTGAGCGGGCCGTTCTTAGTGCAACTTGGATTCAAGCGGGGCCGTATATGCGGGCGCTTTTTTCCATGCGGAAAAGTTTATTGCCAACGGCTCCGCAGGCCTATGCCACGTCGGCAGCTCTGCTCTCCTATCCGCCGGATTGGCTACAAGATCACTGGGCTGTGTTTGAAAAGGCGGCCGCAAGCGCACCGTTGAGTGAACAGGAGAAGGTGATTATCTCCGAACGGATTGATGCCCTTCTTGCCCATGATGGGCATGAAATGCTTAACGCACTCACCATGCCGACCCTGATTTTCGGTGCTGAAGATGATATTGTTGTGCCGTCGCTCCATCAACATGAATTGGGGGCACTTTTGCCTTCGAGCGCCATTACGATTCTACCGAAAGGCGGGCATTTCTTTCCGGTGACGCAGACCGAACCGTTTGCTGAACGGCTCGCAGCCTTTGCCGGAGGCAAGCAATGAGTCGTCACCGCATTCTCTTGATTGGCTATGGTGCTGTCGGCCGTGCGATTATGCAGCATTTGCATGATGTCCCGCATTATCAACTTGCTGTCCTGCGTCGAACCAAGGGCCACGATGCGTTACCCGAAAGCGTCGAGGTGCTGCAGGATTTGGGTGACGTCGATATTTTTCGACCGGATTTAATTGTTGAGGCCGCAGGACAAACCGTGGTGCGCGATATGGTCGCTGCTTGGTTACAGGACGGAATTGATGTTCTTATTTCATCGGTTGGCGCACTTTATGATGCTGATCTCCGAACAAAACTTGAAATAGCTGCGCAACGCGGCGGCTCCGCACTGCTTATTCCGGCTGGAGCGCTCGCAGGCGTGGATTATGTGCAGGCAGTGGGGTCTGTTCCGGGAACGCATATTCGTTATGAATCCCGCAAGCCATTGGCGGCGTGGCAACAGGAGCTTGAGCGTCTCGGTTTGCAGGATGAGGCGGTGTCACAACCGGTGACGCTTTATCATGGCGATGCTGCCGGCGCTGCAGCGCGCTATCCAGCCAATCTCAATGTTGCAGCCACATTGGCTTTGGCCGCCGGAGGCTTTGACCGCGTCGAAGTGACAGTCATTGCGGATCACCGCGCCACGGGAAATACCCATTCCATCAACGTGTCTGGACCTGTCGGCACGATGGACGTACGCGTCGTGAATGCGCCATCGGTAGATAATCCAAAAACCTCAATGGTCGTCGCTCATTCGGTTGCGCGCGCTGTCGTGAACCATTTTTCGTCCATCCGCGTGGTGTAATGGGTCAGGGAGATCGGCCGTGTTGCCAGTTAAAACTAACAAACAGGTAAGTAAGGAGATGCAGGGATGAGACTGCGAGAGAAGACCGCCATCATCACGGGCGCCGGATCGGGCATAGGACGTGAAGCGGCAATCCTGTTTGCGGCTGAAGGGGCCAAGGTGCTTGTCGCCGATCGTGATCTGGCAGCAGCCGATCGTGTCGCAGCTGAGATAAAAAATAATGGGCGTGTGGCCATTCCTCACGCCGTTGATGTGACGCGCGAGACAGAAGTCGAAGCGATGATGGCAGCGTGTCTCACGCATTTTGGTCGGCTCGACATTCTCGTCAACAATGCTGGCTACGGATTTGCAGGAACGGTGGTGAACACGTCGGAAGCTGATTGGGACGCGTTGATGGCCGTGAATGTCAAAGGCGTTTTCTTCGGCTGCAAGCACGCTATTCCTGTCATGGAAAAGCAGGGTGGCGGTGCAATCGTCAATACGGCATCAACTGTCTCCGTCGTGGGAATTACAGATCGCGCTGCTTATGTTGCTTCGAAAGGGGCCGTGGCAGCCCTCACACGTGCTGCTGCGCTTGATCACGTTCACAGCAATATCCGCGTCAATTGTGTCGCGCCGGGAACAATTGAATCACCTTATTTTACCGAGATCTTCCGCAAATCGAATGATGCCGCTCAATTGAGGCGTTCGCTCGAAGAAAGGCAGGCCATGAACCGTCTTGGCCAGCCGATCGAAATTGCGCGCGCCATGCTGTTTTTGGCCAGCGATGAATCATCATTTTGTACGGGATCGATGTTAACCGCCGATGGCGGTTGGACAGCACGTTGATCGTGGAGAAAGCCATGTATGGGTTACAGGGTCAACGCGCCATTATCACGGGCGCCGGAAACGGTATCGGTCGTTCAATTGCGATGCGGCTTGCGAAAGAAGGCTGCGCAATCGGCATTTTCGATATTGATGCGAACGCGGCGGATGAAACAGCACGGCAAATTCGCGCTCACGGATCGCATTGTGATTCGGTCTTAGGGGATGTCTCGAACAAGGCCTCTGTCAATTCGGGGATGGCCGAATTGGTGAGCAAATTGGGCGGTGTGGACATCCTCGTCAATAATGCTGGAATTTGTCGGATTGGCAAAATCCTCGATATGACGGATCAGGATTGGGAACAGACCTTCGGTATCAATGTTGATGGCGTCTATCACGTCACACGAGCGATTGTACCGCTGATGGTGCGGCAGAAATCTGGCTCTGTCATCAATATCAGCTCATGGATGGGAAAATCCGGCGTCCATTCCTATGGTGCCTATTGTGCTTCTAAATTCGCAATCATCGCTCTGACACAAGCCTTGGCCTGCGAAGTCGGTGAAGAGGGTGTTCGTGTCAACGCGATAGCACCCGGCTTGATCTTAGAAACGCGAATGCGTGAAGAATCCGAGAAGGACCGTGCCGCACAAGGGCTCTCGCTTGCAGCGGATCGCGTCAAATCGATCCCAGCGCGACGCGCCGGCACGCCCACCGATATCGCCAAAACCGTGGCCTTTCTTGCATCAAACGAAGCCTCTTACATC
>VERN01000089.1 GCA_018882635.1 Beijerinckiaceae bacterium
GTCAGGCAATGCCCGAGCTCGTGCAGCACGACGCACCCGAAGAACGCCGCCAGCACCGCCGTGCTCCACCAGAGGCCCGGCCAGCCGGCGTCGGCGTACCCGTCGAAGGCGTTCACCGCCAGCAGCAGCAGGAACGAGAAGTGCACCGCGAGCTGGATCCCGCCGATGCGGAAAAGGTTAATTGACCACCCGAGCATCGGGACCAACAAAGTCGCGCCCGGGGTTTAGGCCAGCGCGCATTGTGCCGCCCGAGGATGCGCCGAATATCGTGTTGATTATGACGGATGATACCGGGTTCGGTGCAGCCTCTACCTTCGGTGGTGTCATTCCGACACCGGCGCTCGATCAGATTGCTGCCGAGGGGCTGCGCTATACGAATTTTCACTCAACATCATTATGCTCGCCGTCACGCGCTGCCTTAATCACCGGGCGTAATCATCATTCAGTCGGCTTTGGCGTTATTTCGGAAGCGGCCACAGGCTTCCCCGGATACAATAGCGTCATTGGAAAAGAGAGCGCCACAATTGGACGCATTCTTGTCGACAATGGATATCGCACATCCTGGTTCGGCAAGAATCACAATACACCCAGTTGGCAGGCGAGCCAGGTGGGCCCCTTTGATCAATGGCCGATTGGGATGGGGTTTGAATATTTTTATGGATTTGTCGGTGGCGATGCCAATCAATGGGAGCCCAATCTCTTCCGTAATACAACAGCGATTTATCCCTATGTCGGCAAGCCGGGCTGGAACCTGACCACAGCGATGGCGGACGAAGCCATTGCATGGGTCAATCAAATCAATGCGATTGATCCTGCAATGCCCTTCTTCCTTCATTATGTTCCGGGCGGCACGCATGCGCCGCATCACCCAACGCCGGAATGGATCAAGAAAATATCGGACATGAAATTGTTCGATCAGGGGTGGAACAAGCTTCGCGATCAGATTTTTGCCAATCAGAAAAAGCTAGGCGTTATCCCGCAGGATTCGCAATTGACCCCTTGGCCGAGCGATCTCCTGAAAAATTGGGATCAATTGACGGCTGATGAGAAAAAACTCTTCATCAAACAGGCCGATGTCTATGCCGCTTATCTAGCCTACACCGATCATGAAATCGGTCGCGTCATCAAGGCGGTCGAGGCGCTTGGCAAAAAAGACAATACGCTCTTCATCTATATTGTGGGGGATAATGGATCGAGCGCAGAAGGCTCACCAAATGGGACGCCGAGCGAGGTGCTTCAGTTTAACGGTGTCGAACTCCCCGCCGCTGCGCAAATGAAGTTTTACGACGCGTGGGGCAGTCAGGAGACCTATCCGCATATGGCGGCTGGCTGGACATGGGCGATCGGTACACCGTTCAAAAGGACCAAGCAGGACCCGTCATTTTTTGGCGGTGTCCGGCAGGGCATGGGGATCTCGTGGCCCAAACGGATCACTGACAAAGGTGGGATCCGTAACCAATTCCATCATTTCATCGACATTGTGCCGACTCTGCTTGACGCGACAGGTATTTCTGCACCCGTTTCAGTCGATGGCGTCGCGCAAAAGCCGATTGAAGGTGTGAGCATGGCGTACACGTTCGATAAGGCCAATGCGAATGCCCCATCGACACGGAAGACGCAATATTTCGAAATGATGGGTGTCCAAGGTCTCTACAATGATGGCTGGATGTTGAGCGCTGTACCGATACGTCCACCGTGGGAATTGCTGGGTGCCGCTATTCTGGATCCGGCCAGCGCCTTCAAATTTGAATTATATGATTTGCGCAAGGATTGGACGCAGAACAATGATGTGGCGGCCGCTAACCCGCGCAAGGTCAAGGAAATGCAAGCGCTGATGTTTGCTGAGTTTGGCAAGTATCAGGTCTTACCGCTCGATGCATCCGTGGCGACACGCATGGTCTCGCCGCGCCCGTCGATCGGCGATCGTAAGACCTATGTTTACACCTCGCCCTTGACCGGACTGCCCCGTGGCACCGGCCCTGATTTGCTGAACACCTCCTATACAATCACCGCCGAGATCGACATCCCAGCCAATGCTGACGGGATGATCGCCACGCGCGGAGGACGCTTTGGCGGGTGGGGTCTTTATCTCTTACGGGGCAAGCCTGTGTTCACATGGAATTTGCTCGATCTCGAACGCATTCGCTGGGAGAGCGATCTGGCCCTTACGCCCGGCAAGCATAAAATTGAGTTTGATTTTTCCTATGATGGGCTTGGCTTTGCCACGCTTGCCTTTAACAATGTGAGTGGAATTGGTCGTGGCGGCACGGGTGTATTGAAGGTTGATGGACGGGCTGTTGCTACCCGCAAGATGGAAAGAACAGTGCCGCTCACTTTAATGTGGGACGAAACCTTTGATATTGGTTCTGACACTGGCACGCCCGTCGATGATCGTGACTATAAGGTGCCCTTTGCGCTGAATGGCAAGCTGGAAAAGCTGACGATCGCGCTTGACCCGCCGCGTTTGACGCCAGAGGATCAAAAGAAATTGGCCGATGCCATGCGTGCAACAAGCGACGCGAATTAGCATAGGCCTTCGAGCGATAGCCTCGTCGCGTCGTCTATTTTTGTAAAACACTTTGCGTTGAAAAAGCGATTGTTCATGGAGATGATGTGATGAAGAATTTGCGCGTTTGGATTGCTCTCGCGGCTTTGCTGAGCGGCTTATCGGCGGCAATGGCGGCCGATCTGCCGCACCGGCCTGTTCCTGTTCCGCAGCCGCCTGCGTTTTCTTGGACCGGTTTTTATATTGGTGTGAATGCGGGTCTGGGCTGGTCGAATTCTGGCACAATTAACATCAGCGATCCCATTCTCGGCCGCACGTCCATCAATACGGCGGGGCGCAGCGGCTTCGTTGGCGGCGGCCAAATTGGTTATAATTGGCAGCGTGAGCGTTGGGTCTTTGGCTTGGAGGCAGATATTCAATATTCCAGTCTCAAAAGCGGGGTTGCTTGGGCCGCCTATGAATGGTTCGGATTCAATTCGTCCAACAGCCAATATCTTGGAACGGTTCGGGCCCGTGTTGGCTATGCGTTTGACCGGACGCTGATCTATCTCACAGGCGGTCTCGCCTATGGCGGTCTGAATGGCAATTGGTGGCATGGCACAACCAGCAATGCGGGCTGGACGCTCGGCGGCGGCATTGAATACGCGTTCACCGACAATTGGACGGGGCGGATCGAAGGCCTCTATGTCGATCTTAACAATGGTAATCATACCGCAACACGCACACGCAACGGCGTTTTAGGGACTTACACGGTTTCCGGCACGTCAGGCGAGGGCGGCGGAATCGTGCGCGCGGCGATCAACTATAAGTTCGACTGGAAGTAAGAGCTCGACTCAGCCAAACGGAACGTGAGTGCTGACGTTGTGTGTTCCAAATAAACAACGGCGTATTGGTTCTCGATAGACCTGACTGATTGGCCCGTTGGTCCAATCACCCCTTGAGGAGAAGACCATGAAATTGATCCATGTTGCTCTGGCCGCCGCCGCTTTGGTAGCTGCTCCGGCTGCTTTTGCACAAAATGCGCCCGTCCCGTTGTCAGCCTATGTCGACAAGAACGGCTTTATCGATGTTCAAGCGCTGACCTGCGCGCAGCTTGCTGATACCTATCAGGAAGATGCTGATGCGCTCTCAGCTTGGTATAGTGGCTGGTATAACGGCCTCGCTAAGAAGCATTATCTTGATCTCAAGAAGGGCAAGGTCGTCGAGCACGAGCTGATCGTCTATTGCAAGGCGAACCGCAATAAGAAGGTCATTGAAGGCTTGGCCGTGGTGTTCAAAGATGAGCGCGCCAAGCTCGGCATTAAGATGAAATAAGGCGACGGGGGAGCTCATGCTCACCATAGAGCCTGATCTCTCCGGTGTGACGAATGTCATCATCCATGCAACGGCCCCAGCCTTTTTGCTTGGGGCCGTTGCGAGTTTTATATCGATCTTGATGGCTCGGTTCGAGCGGATCATGGATCGAAGGCGCAATCAGATTGATGGATCAGGCGATCCGTTACGCTTAGTCGAGCGCGCCGCATTACTACACAGCGCGATCTACTTTGCCGCTTTAGCCGGTCTCGCAACGGCCGCCTTGTTGGTTTTGGCTTTTATGCTCGCATTTTTCGGGGCCAATCATGCGTATGGCGTGGGCCTCATGTTTATGCTTGCGCTTATTCTATTGATTGGTGCGCTCATCCAGATGACGCGTGAGGTCCATATCGCGAGCCGTGTCCGCCATTTGGATTGATCGGGCGAGATGGCTCATCCTTCGCGTTACGGAAGGCGCATAGTTGCGTTTTTGCGCTCCGTGTCTCTGTCCGCCAGCGGATTGATCAGTGCGGCAAGTTGCCTCTAAAGTCTTGATCGGTCTGTTGATCGGGAGCCTTCCCCTAAGGTGATCCGACCTTGCGCGGAGTGTCGAAGCGCTATGCATGTCCAAGTTGGAATTATCGGCGTCGGTCCTGCTGGCTTGCTTCTGGCGCGCATGCTCTCTTTGCAAGGGATTTCCTGTGTCATCCTCGAAGCGCAAACCCGCGCCTATGTTGAAGGGCGCATCCGCGCCGGTTTGCAGGAGCAGGGTTCGGTTGATTTGCTGACAGAAGTTGGCCTCGCCGAGCGTTTGCATAAAGAGGCCTTGGTTCACGATGCGGTCGAGATCGCATTTGACGGCGTCCGGCATCGGATTGATCTACACGCCCTAACGGGCAAACACGTCTATATTTATGGCCAGCACGAAATCGTGGTCGACATGATCGCGATGAACCTCGCCGCCGGTGTTCCAATGATCTTTGAGGCCGAGGCAACAGCCTTATCGGGTCTCGAAGGGGATCGGGCCACAATCAACTATCGCCATGCGGGTGAGGACAAGACACTTACATGCGATTACATAGCGGGCTGCAATGGCTTTCATGGGCTCGCGCGCGATGCGCTGCCAGCCGGGATCAGGCGCGATTTTGATCGCGTTTATCCCTATGCATGGCTCGGAATCTTGGCGCAGGCAACGCCCGTGACGAATGAATTGATCTATTGCCATCATCCCAGCGGTTTTGCGCTGTTTTCGATGCGGTCGCCTGAAATTTCGCGGTGCTATTTGCAAGTTCCGCCCGACGAGAAGCCTGAGAATTGGTCTGACGACCGCATTTGGACTGAATTACAAAACCGATTGGGCACCAAGAGTGAACTCACCATTCCCGTCGGACCAATTATTCAGAAGGGCGTCACCGGTATGCGCAGTTTCGTTTGCGAGCCGATGCAATATGGCCGTTTGTTCTTAGCTGGCGATGCCGCTCATATTGTGCCGCCAACCGGTGCGAAGGGTATGAATCTGGCCTTTGCTGATATTTATGTGCTCGCAAATGCGTTGACTGCTTTTTATAAAAACAACACCACAGAACTTTTAGCGCGCTATAGCGAAATGGCGCTCAAACGCGTCTGGCGCGCCGAGTATTTTTCCTGGTGGATGACGTCCATGTTGCATATTGATCCAACAGCTAACGCTTTCGATCAAAAACGGCAAATCGCAGAATTGCATGCCGTCTTTGGCTCTGAGGCTGGACAAAAATTATTCGCGCAGAATTATGTCGGCTTGCCGTTTGGGATGTAAGGGGGCGAAACTCACCTCCCTACATAACCTCATTTGTGATCATCAAGGGCCGATGGTTTAGCGTCGGCCTTTGTCACCGAAATGCGGAACGAACAGGGTGCATTGCACTTGGGTGTCGACAGCATGCACGCGCATCACAGTGCATTGCCCGGTTGCTCCCAGATAGAGCCCTTTCCCGCCGGTGACTGGGAACACATGCGGCTTCGACAATTCCGCGCGGCCCGTATTGGCTAGGAATTTTCCGCCGCCAAAAATCACATACGAATCGCGCCCTTCGCCGAATGTGTATTCAGCAAAAACCATGCGAACCTCACCGTCACTCCAAACATCGGTGGCCCGCGTAATCACGTCGAACCGGCCAATAATCTTTTTCTGCGCATCGATTAATTCGCCATAACTATCAGCTGTATCGCTTATGGAATGGCCAACAGGACCATTATCGTTGACGATGCGATCTGTTTGGCGGCCGATGAAATTCAGTTCAACCTTGGTCCATTGCACAGGCTGGCGAAGCTTCGTCGATTTGCTGTAATTGTCTTGAGCAAACACCGCTCCCGATAAAGCGATATGAGCCAGCGCCCCTGCAAAGAGGGCACATAGCAGGCTTAAGAATTTCGGTTTCATAAGGAATCCACACGTTAACGCTGAAGAATACTTATTCACTAGAAACGAAGGTTTGTCGCTGAAAATACGGGGAAGGAGGCAAACAACGCCTTATATCCGAGAATAATCTCGTGATCTCCGTGCTGCCAACGCGGCCAATCTTTCGGTAAAGCGGATTTTATGCCGGCCGATGCAATTCAAGCGGCTTTGAATGTGGTTGGCTGGGGGACCTGGATTCGAACCAAGATTAACGGAGTCAGAGTCCGCTGTTCTACCGTTGAACTATCCCCCAATCCGGACCGGAAGCCCTTCGGGCCGTGGGTGAGCCGCTAGATAGCGAAGGCGGCGCATGATGACAAGGGGAATGCCTCAGGATTGCCTCAAAAACCGAAAAATATCCGGGAATCAGCAGCTTGGACGGCATCTTCGCCGTTGCGGCGGGACTCGTTTGACGGCAATGTCGCCTTCATCGCGGTTTGAGAAATTGGGGTTCATCATGCCTTTACGCAGGCTTTTCATCGTCGCAGCCAGCTTAGGACTGGCGGGTTTGGGTTTGGCAGGCTGTGTCAGCACACAGGGGGGCGGTTCTCAGGCGGCAGGCCCTCAGGAATGTAACCCCATGAACCAGAACACCGCCTATGGCGTGAATACGGTGTGGCCGATGGCCGTGAGTTCGGCTGGCTGCAATGGCGCGCTTGATGTCGGCGGCACCATTCTCTCGTCCTCAATTGTCCAGCAACCGAAGAATGGTTCTGCAACGATCAATATGGACGAATACACCTACACGCCGAAGCCGGGCTTCACCGGCAAGGATAGTTTCGTGATGAAGGTGACGGCCTCGGGCGGTGCGTTCAAAGGAACGTCTCTCGTGACATTCGACATCACTGTCTCGCCCTGATGGGATGATGTGACGGCGGGCGGCCTGCGTTGCCGCCCGTCCGTCCCTCGCTTAAAATTTGTAATTCACGCCGACGCGCACGAGGCCAAAGCTATCCGGTAAGCGGCCCGTGACGGTAAATGGCGCGTCATTATAAATAATCGTTTTTGTTTGGGCGCTGCTATCGAGGTTGAGATAGAGCCCTTCAAGGCGCGCGGTCCATTGATCGGTGAAGGCATATTCTAAACCAGCGCCCAGCGCGTAACCTTGATTGCTGGTCGCGTTGCCGGTTAGCCCGTTATCGACAAGCCCGCCATACGCATAACCGCCCGTGATGTAAAATAACGACCGGTCCATGGCATAGCCAAGGCGCGCGCGCACTGTGCCAAAATATTGGCCATCCTTGCTTTTGATAGTCAGATAATCATAGCCGTTCCACTGAATGGAACCACCAAGATTGGCATATTGAATATCCGTTTCAAAACCAAAGACAAAGCGGCCGCTCTGCCAATTATAACCAATTTGTCCCCCACCAGCGAAACCGCCCGGCATTGCACCATTGCGCGTTACGCTTTTAAGTTTAAGCGGATCATCGATTGAGACAGACATGGCATCTGTCCAGCCATATCCAGCATTGAGCCCGATATAAAATCCGGTCCAATTCATCTCAGGCTGGATCATCGATGTTGAGGGTGTCAGCGGCTGTCGCGGGAGATCAGCAGCGAGCGTCAAACAGGGTGTGAGAGACGTCATCATCAACACAACCACTGGTTTAAAAAGTCGCATAGCCTTCTCCAATGCCTTAACTTGCAAATGACCAAACAGTAAATGAAAATGGTTGATGAAAGATGAGCAGTCATATCAGGAAGGATTCATCGCATGATTTTGATCGGGATGCTGGATAGCCCCTATGTGCGTCGCGTGGCTATTGCGGGAACCTTGCTCAATCTTGATTTCGAGCATCGCTCGATTTCGGTGTTTCGTCATATGGATCGTTTTCGTGCAATCAATCCTCTGATCAAAGCGCCGAGCTTGGTGGCCGGTGATGGAACGGTGCTGATGGATTCAGAATTGATCCTGACGCATCTCGAAGATGTCGCTGGCCGAACGCTACGACCCGAAACTGGAACCGCACGGACGCATGATCTACGCACCACCGGTATTGCTTTGGTGACGTGTGAGAAGGCGGTTCAGGTCGAATATGAGCGGAAGCGGCCTGAGGGCTACCGTTATCAACCGTGGATGGATCGTGTGCGCGTACAACTCCATGAGGCGCTTCAATTGCTGGATGAGATTGCCGCGCGGAATTGGGCGAGCCTGCCGCAACAATTAACCCATGGCGCTATCAGTGCGGCGGTTGCGGTTGGCTTTATCCGCTTCACTTTGCCCGACGTGGTCGATTTGTCGCCATTCTCAGCCTTGTGTGCTCATGCGGATAGTTGCGAGCAGACGGCCGCCTTCCGCCATTGGCCGATTGATCGCGAGACACCGTGATCGGCTCTGCGGCTCCGTCTCACCCGGCATGCTAGCGGGGCCTGTCCAACACGCACAGGTTTGCTAAACTATGGCGTTATACGCTGTGCGGAGTAGGCCATGATTCCGATTTCTGTTCTTGATCTCGTCCCCGTGGCTGAAGGCCAGAACGAGGGGCAAGCTCTTGCCAATTCGCTCGATTTGATCCGCATGGCCGAGCGCTGCGGCTACACCCGTTATTGGGTGGCCGAACATCACAATATGGTTGGCATTGCGAGCGCTGCGACATCAGTCGTGATTAGCCATCTCGCCGCGGGCACATCAACCATCCGCGTCGGGGCCGGCGGCATCATGCTGCCCAATCATTCACCGCTCGTGATTGCGGAGCAGTTTGGAACCTTGGCTGCGTTGTTCCCTGGCCGGATTGATCTGGGTCTTGGCCGCGCTCCTGGCACCGATCAAATCGCGATGCGCGCCATGCGGCGTGATCCGATGGCCTCCGATCAATTCCCCGATGATGTTCTCGAATTACAAGCGCTTCTCGGTGATCCGGTTGAAGGGCAAGCCATTCGCGCCGTTCCCGGTGCAGGGTCACATGTGCCGCTTTGGATTTTGGGTTCGTCACTGTTTGGTTCGCAACTCGCGGCGATGCTGGGCTTACCTTATGCCTTCGCTTCACATTTCGCGCCCGACGTTTTGGTGCAGGCGCTTGAAATCTATCGCGCGCGCTTCCGCCCCTCCGCTCAATTAACGCATCCCCATGCGGTCGCTTGCGTCAATGTCGTCGTGGCCGATACGGATGCTGAGGCCAAGCGGCTTTTTACAACCATTCAGCAGCGTTTTGTCGCGATGGTGCGCGGCACACGCGGCAAATTGCAGCCCCCGATCGATGATATCGAGACCTACTGGTCCCCGATGGAAAAGGCGCATGCCTCGCGCATGTTGACGCGTTCTTTTGTTGGTAGCCCAGCGACGGTAAAGGTGGGGCTCGATGCTTTTATCGCTGAAACACATGTTGACGAATTAATGGTCGCTTGCGCGGTCTATGATCATGCGGCCCGCCGACGCTCTTACGAATTGCTATCGGATATTATGCGGCCCCAAGCGAACCGCCATGCAGCGGGCTAGGGTTCATAGGTCAATCGGAGCGCCCTGCAATTTCTTGCCCGGTATGATCTGAATAGTGAGCTGGATTGCGGCGCTCCGTTCACCCGCTTTCACTTCATAGGTCGCGCTGTCCGTGCCAGTCGCAGTCTGTGACGCAATAAACAGCACCAATAATCCCGGAATAGTTTGCCCCGGGCAGGGCGATTCGGGGTCAGCTTTGATCGACACGCGGCGCACGATGAACTTTCCGCGTTTTGGTTCCTCAATCAACTTGATCTCGGGAAGGGGGGTGCGCGTACAATCTTTTTTCGCTGCAGGATAAAACGCAATTCTCTGCGGCACACCGGCTTGCACGGTGATGCTGGATGGCGACGGCTTATCTTGCGCAAACGCGGTCGAGACAATGCCGACGAGCAGGAACGCCAAAGGCCAACGGGCTGAGATCATGAAGCACCTCGCGCGGATCCTATTATTCTAGATCGACACGGCTTCATTCTCAATGTGGCGGCACTGTCTTTCGGTTGTCTGCCTCGCGCTCCATCGACGCACCACGAATACCCCCGGGGATCGTCAAATGGGGATAGAGGCGCCGCATTTCGGCGAGTAAGGGCACGAAAGGCACATCCTGCCACACGCCATGATCGGCGAGATAAGCCATGAATTCTCGGCCTTCTTGATCCTGCGGCTGCAAAAGCGCATCGGTGGCTCCGTCAAATTCGAGGACGCCCACACCCAACTTAGTGCACAGTGATGCATTAAACGTCGGTGAAGCCTTCACCCAATGCTCATCGGGCAGGAGAGCAACAAAACCATGATAATGAAAGACATTCGTGCCGACGCGTTCCAAAAGTTCAGGTGTCGCCAAATGATTTTTAACATCAGCAAGGCCGAGCGCAGCGGGAATACCGGCGGCACGGCACAAAGCTGCATAAAGCGAAGCCTTGCCAACGCAATAGCCCGTGCGCTTCGCTAGCACGCAACTCGCGCGATAGGTTTCTGGATCAGTATAATCGCCATAAGGATGGTAGCGGATCTCGTCGCGCGTAAAACGATACAGCGCTATGGCCGTCTCGCGTAGCGTAGAGCCTTTCAACCGGGCAACTATATCCTGAATGGCAGGCGCATCACTGTCGATGAAAGCGCCCGGTCGCAGGGCGTCTTCTCGCGAAAGAAAGGCTTCTCCTCTCATCCTGCGGGCCCTCCGAAATAATCGGGGCGCGGGATTGTCCATTGATCGCCCCAGATTTGATTACCGCCATCGACCGTCAACACTTCGCCCGTGATGAAGCTGCCGGATGGTGCAGCTAGATACGTCACAGCGTCGGCGACATCTTGCGCTGTGCCAAACCGTTGCATGAGGTTTGAGCGCGGCAATTCCCTGCGCGCTTCCTCAGAATAGACGTCCATGCCACCTGTCGCGATTGCACCGGGCGCTACGCAATTAATGCGGATCCCAAGGGGAGCCCATTCGGTCGCAACCGTTTTGGAAAGATGGATAACGGCGGCGCGTGCCGCGCAAGTATGGGCTACACCCGGCATGCCGCGTGTCACCACAGCGACGATGTTGGTGATGGTGCCGGGCTGCTTCGCATCGCGCCAATGGCGCGCCGCCGCCTGCATCATATAC
>VERN01000298.1 GCA_018882635.1 Beijerinckiaceae bacterium
CTATTGATATGCGCGCCTTACACGTCACCGGGAAAGCGTGCTTCTGTCGCGTGATAATGGGCTTTTTTCTGGGCGTTTGATGAGCGATGACGCGCTCGCTATCTCAAATAGCTATGAGAACAAGACGGCCATTGACCCAACCATCAGAGATGGCGTCGTCTATTGGCAATGATGGCTTGATTGAGGCCCCGAGGGGCTCGGCAATGGTCGACGTTAGGCCTTTCTGATTGATGCCATCAACGCCATCACGCAACGATGGAGGGGCCAAATGATCTATTGCTCATCTTAAAAATGGCTCCATTATGGTTCCTTAAGGGCGATAATGGCGCCATGGCAATGTCAGAGAGGTGAGCCATGGCCATCAATGTTAAACTGTCAGAAGCCCTAGTCGAAAGCGCCAGACACTACGGTACCATAGAGCATCGCTCGGTGCCGAAGCAGATCGAGTATTGGTCGCAAATCGGAAAGATCGCAGCTGAAAATCCAGACCTGCCCTTCAGTGTCATTCGTGAGATCCTGATAGCCGATCAGGAAGAGGCAGTGGGTGAGTATCAATTCGGATGATGCGCATCCTCGTCACACCCACCTTCGCGCGCACTGTCAAAAAACTACAGAAGCATCAAAAGGCTGCGCTCGACGAAGCGGTCCGCACGATTGCCAGTCATTCAGAGGTCGGTGAAACCAAAGTCGGCGACCTGAATGGAGTGCACGTTTACAAATTCCGAATGGGCACTCTGCTCTGCCTGATGGCCTATCGGATCCTTGACGAAAATACGCTCAAGCTGCTGATGGTTGGTCCAAACGAAAACTTCTACCGCGACCTCAAGCGCAGCGATCCGTGATAATTGGGGCAATTAGAAAACAGCTCATTCTGAGACTGGACAAGCAACTCACGATCCTATGCCGATCGGCATTTGCAGACCTCGCAATGGGACATTTGGATGTGGTCGACCGAGGGATGGGGAGCCATCAATCTGTGGCGACGACCATTTCATAAGTTTCCCGAACGGGAAATGTTCTGGCAGCCGAACGCAAATCGATCCGTAATTTCCTGATCGGGTAATTTAATTGACATGAGCTTCATTAGGAAGCATAATTTCCCGAACAGGAAATTTACATGCCGATAATGATCGAAAAGCCAGAACATTTGGGTGACGTGGTGCGCCGCACCCGAAAGGCACTCAAATTGACCCAGCCCCAGCTGTCACTTGCTGCCGGCGTAGGGGTCCGTTTTATTGTTGATCTGGAGGCAGGCAAGCCAACTGTCCGCCTTGAGAACGTCTTGCGTGTCCTTCAGGCGCTTGGTGCAAAGCTAAGCGTCTCGGCTTTACAAGACAGCCAGACACAGGCTGGCCCCAAATGAGCCGCGTCTTGGAAGTCTGGCTGCTGGGTCATCACGTCGGACATCTTGCACAAGTCGATGGTCGTCTGAGTTTTTGCTACTCAAAGCAATGGCTGCAATCTGACAAAGCATGTCCACTGTCGCATCACCTGCCCTTGCAGGAAGCGGCTTTCGACGACAGGGCCACGCGCCCCTTCTTTGCAGGCCTCTTGCCCGAAGGCGACAAGCGCAGACTGATTGCCCAAAACCTTCAGGTCTCGCGCCAAAACGACTTTGCCTTGCTGGGCGGCATCGGCGGTGAATGCGCTGGTGCTGTCAGCCTGCTAGAGCCAAATGAACAGCCCGACCTCATCCCATCAGCACAAGCCGTTCGTTGGCTGGATGATGCAGAATTGATCGACATCCTCAATGAACTGCCCCGTCGCCCAATGCTGGCTGGTCATAAAGGCCTGCGCCTGTCACTGGCAGGAGCTCAGGACAAGCTGCCCGTCATTTTTGCCGAGGGACGCATCGGCCTCCCTCTTCACAACGCACCAAGCTCCCACATCCTGAAGCCGCCGATCCAGGCTGCAGAAGGCAGCGTATTTAACGAGGCCTTCTGCTTGGCGCTAGCGGCTCAAATGAAACTGAATGCAGCCCTTGCGTTTATTCAACGCGTGGATGATCACGCCTATTTGCTGGTGGAACGCTATGATCGTATTCGCCAAACCGACGGAACCTTGCAGCGGCTTCACCAGGAGGATTTGTGCCAAGCATTGGGTATTGAACCAGAGTTCAAATATCAAAACGAGGGGGGACCGGACCTCGTTCAATGCTTCGCTCTTATACGCAAAGTGACAAGCCCCAGCGCTCCTCACATCTTGCGCTTGCTAGACTATGTGATTTTCAATGCCCTGATTGGTAACAACGATGCTCACGCCAAGAACTTTTCTCTGATCTACACCGAACGCGGTACTGTTTTGGCGCCGCTTTACGACGCGCTATCGACGGCTGTCTACACGCATCTCACCGACAAGATGGCGATGAAAATCGGCAGCAAATACGAATTCACCGAGGTTCAATTGCGGCATTGGGAACAGTTTGCGCAGACTGCCCGGCTGTCACCCGCGCAGGTCAAGAAGCGGGTGCTTGCGCTGGCGCGTCAGTTACCGGCCGAGGCAACCGCACTGCGTTCGGCGTCCGCCGCACAAGACACGGACCACCCCATAC
>VERN01000090.1 GCA_018882635.1 Beijerinckiaceae bacterium
GTGAGGGAGATCGAGACATGAGCGAAGCGGCCCGTAAATTTGAGGCTCCTGCCCACATCCCCGGCCGTGGCCGGATCTACAATTCCATCACTGAGACAATTGGCGACACGCCGCTGGTCCGATTGAACCGCATCGCTGACGAGCGCGGTGTGAAGGCGACCATTCTCGCCAAGCTCGAATTTTTCAACCCGATTGCGAGCGTCAAAGATCGCATTGGCGTCGCGATGATCGATGCGCTCGAGGCATCGGGCACGATCAAGCCGGGGGCGACCCTGATCGAGCCGACCTCTGGCAACACCGGCATCGCGCTCGCTTTTGTCGCCGCCGCGAAGGGCTATCGCCTCATCCTCGTAATGCCTGAGACCATGTCGGTCGAGCGCCGCAAAATGCTCGCGCTGCTCGGCGCAGAACTTGAACTCACGCCTGGTCCGCTCGGCATGAAGGGCGCCATCGCCCGTGCCGAAGAATTAAAGGCGTCGATCCCGGGCTCCGTCATTCCGCAGCAATTTGAAAATCCGGCCAACCCGGCGATCCATCGCGCGACGACTGCAGAAGAAATCTGGAATGACACGCATGGTCATGTCGATTTCTTTGTGTCGGGCGTAGGCACCGGCGGCACCATCACGGGTGTCGGTCAGGTTCTGAAAAAGAAGAAGCCGGGTGTGAAGGTTGTCGCGGTTGAGCCGGAAGATTCGCCCGTCCTTTCGGGTGGTGCGCCCGGTCCGCATAAAATTCAAGGCATCGGCGCGGGCTTCGTTCCCGGTATTCTTGATCGGGGCGTCATTGATGAAGTGATCACCGTCGGCAACCAGACCGCGTTTGACACTGCGCGTAAACTCGCGCGGCTTGAAGGCATTCCGACGGGGATTTCCGCCGGCGCGGCGACAGCCGCTGCGCTTGAAATTGGCGCGCGGCCCGAAAATGCCGGCAAGACAATCGTTGTGATCATCCCGTCTTTTGCCGAACGCTATCTCTCAACGGCGCTCTTCGAAGGCCTTTGATTTTACAAAGTCGCATCAACGCATCACTCTTGCACAAGCCGTCCGGTAACGGGCGGCTTGTCTCGTTGAGAGGTGAGCGCCTGAATTGATCGCGTTTCCTGTTTATATCGTCGCGGCGCTCGCCGAAATCGCTAGTTGCTTTGCCTTCTGGGCGTGGTTACGCCTTGGTAAAACTGCCTATTGGCTTGTGCCCGGTCTAGCCTCTCTCGCTTTGTTTGCCTGGTTATTGACGCGCATCGATACCCAAAACGCCGGGCGCGCCTTCGCTGCCTATGGTGGAATTTATATTCTCGCATCACTTGGTTGGATGTGGCTCGTTGAGGGGCAAAGACCTGACCGCTGGGATGTGGCCGGTGTCACCATATGCGTGATCGGTTCAGCAATCATCCTCTTCGGCCCTCGTTCGGCATAGACGCCAAGGCGTCGCTGAGAACGTCTTCAATCCTTTTTCGAAAACCCTTTACTGCGCCAAAAGCCAAATGCCGCGCACGATATAAACCGCGCTAATCGAGAGAATAAGAATGCGGCTCCATTTTCGGAATCCTTCATCATGCCAGCGTTCCAAAACGCGCGCGGCAAGGCTGGTGCCTAAGAAGGCAAGGATGATGCACGCACCAAAGAGCCAGAGCGGCGGCAAGTCACCCTCGATCAAAGCGAAAGATCCAAAGTAAAGAATGCGCAAAAAATGCGCGAGCGTCTGCGTGGCCGCTTTTGTCGCTACAACGGTCTTCCGGTCGAGCGATGATTTTTGGAAAAAGACATCGAGCACATTACCGGCAGCACCTGCCAGCAATTGCAGAACCATGATCAACCCTCCGCAAAGAAAGGGCGCAAACCGGCGCTCAATATGAGGGCGGTAATGGTGCGGCAGCACTTCAACCGCAAACGGCATCAATCCCAAGCCGAGATAGACAAAACCCTTGTCAGGTAAAAATGCGACGAGCTTCATCAATCCGAAGAAAACGAGCGAGCCTGCCGCATAACCACGAAAAATGTCCCACCGGATAAAGCGCCGCCATAAAATCGCGCGCCAGCCATTGGCGGCGAGTTGCGTCACGCCGAAGAGCATCATTGCTGGCGCAACATCGAGCAGTAATAGGAGAATGCCGAGCAGCACGAGGCCGCCCGCCATGCCGAAGATGCCAGACAGAAACGAGGTGAAGACGACGCTCGCGCCGACGAGCGCGAAAGCCGCCATGCCCATCATTACGCCTTACGGTGAGCGAGGAATGTCTCGTGCTCCGTAACGAGCGCGCCCGATAAGGCCTTATCGATCAGCGCGCGTGTTTCGTTCACGCCATAAAGTGCAACAAAAGATCCGAAGCGCGGTCCACGCTCTTGCCCAAGCAAGATCTTATAAATCGTCGTGAACCATTGCTGCGATACGCCCGGCCGCCCATCAGGACTTTTTGATTTGCCTGACAGGTCGGGATAATGGCGGCGACCAACTTCGTAGACAATCGCTTGCAACGCGTCCGGATCGGTCGAGCCTTCATGCGCTGCTAAAGTGTCTGACAAATCCTTAAGCGCAGCGCGCGCCTGTTCATCGGGCGTTTCATACACTTTCGAAGGCCGCACGAAATCGCGGAAATAATTGACCGCATAGCCGACAAGCTTGTCGAGGCGCGGATATTTTTCTGGGCTCGCATCGGGCGCATAGCGACGCAAAAATGCCCAAAGCACATTCTTGTCTTCGGTGTTAGCGACAGCGACAAGATTAAGCAGCATGCCGAATGAAACCGTCGAGCCCTGTCCCGATGCATTCGCAAGCGTTTCCGCCGCCGGCGGATTGCCTTGGTGAATATGCCAGACGGGATTCATCAGGCGCTCGCGCGGAGCCTGCGCCGGAAATTTTTCCAGGAATGTCAGATAATCATCGACATTGCGCGGAATGACATCGAAATGCAGCCGTTTGGCTTCACGCGGTTTCGAATACATGAAGAGCGCAAGACTTTCCGGGCTTGCATAGCCGAGCCAATCTTCAATCGTCAGGCCATTGCCCTTCGATTTCGAAATCTTCTTGCCCTCTTCATCAAGGAACAATTCGTAGTTGAAACCATCAGGCGGTGTGCCGCCCAGTGCGCGGCAGATTTGCGATGACAGCTTCACCGAGTCGATCAGGTCCTTGCCGGCCATTTCATAATCAATGCCAAGGGCCGTCCAACGCATCGCCCAATCAGGCTTCCATTGCAATTTGCAATGCCCACCTGTGACGAGCGTCTCATAGCGTTCGCCGGTCGCAGGATCACGCCACACAACTGCGCCCTTGGATTTCAGAATTTCATCAATCGGCACCTGCATCACATGGCCGGTGACAGGATGAACAGGCAGGAAAGGCGAATAGCTCTGCGCGCGTTCTTCGCGCAGCGATGGCAACATAATGTCCATGATCGCGTCATAGCGATCGAGCATCAGCAGCAGCGTCTGGTCGAAAATGCCCGCCTTGTAGCATTGCGTGGCAGACAGGAATTCATATTCAAATCCAAACGCATCGAGAAACGCCCGCAACCGCGCATTATTATGCTCGCCGAAAGACGGGTGCGTTCCAAACGGGTCGGGCACCTGTGTCAGGGGGAGGTTGAGCGCGAGCCGCATCTCCTCCTGCTTCGGCACATTGTCCGGCACTTTGCGCAGGCCATCCATATCGTCAGAGAAGGCGATGAGCCGCGTCTTGATTTTGTCTTCGGTGAGAAGGCGGAAGGCACGGCGCACCATCGTGGTGCGCGCCACTTCGCCAAACGTGCCGATATGCGGCAGGCCTGAAGGGCCATAGCCGGTCTCGAAGATCACTTCGGTTTTGCCAAGCTTTTCGGCCCGCGCGACGAGTTTTTTTGCTTCCTCGAATGGCCAAGCGGGCGATTGGAGGGCGGCTTCGTGCAAAGCGGGGTCGGTCACGGCAGCAATCTTTCGGAACGAGACAGGAACAAGAGCGGCGCACCATAAGGAAGACCGCCGCTCGGCTCAAGGCGAGGGTCCCATAGCGCAGAAATTGCCGACCCGTCCAATCCGGCGGAAGGCATTGGCGCGTCGCTATGGGCAATGTCGCCCTATGCCGCGTTCCACCCGCTCCCACACGCTTGCTGATCTTGATACGCTCGCACTCTTGCGCCGTCTCGGTCTAACGCCACGCTTATGTGCAGATATTTCTGCCCGCGCGATGGCCTTGCGTGTTGGCCCCGAAGAGGTAGCGATAGCGTGGGGGTTGATCGCAGAGGAAGCCTTTTACCGGATGCTGGCGGACGTATTGGGATTGCCTTTCATCCCTGCGCCTTTTGTCATCGACCGCCATACCCATTCTCCACACGCCGCCGAAGCGGGCGCTGTGCATGATATGACCGGTCGGATGATCTTGGCACCGCAAGGGCCAGCCTTGCAGCGTTTTATGCGCAATCGGCCTGAAGGCTGTTGTGTCACCACGCCGAAAATCATGCGTGATAGCCTCCGGCAAGCCTATCGCACCGATGCCGCATGGCGCGCCGCTGCGGAAATGATGATTGTGTCGCCGCATGCATCGGCACAACGCGAAGGAAGTGCATCCGGTTTCGTCATCGCCGCATGGCTCATCGCGCTGGTCGCGATTGCCTTTGGCGAGCCGCGCTTTTCGCTCCCCGTCACCTTGCCCTTGGCGGGTCTTTTTATCTGGACCATTGCCCAGCGCGTGATGGCGATTGCACTCAAGCGACAAGTGAAACGGGCACCACTGCCTCCACGGCTTTCACCAGCGGATTTGCCTGTCTATTCGATCCTCATTCCGCTTTATCGCGAAGAACGCGTGATCTCCCGCCTCATCGCGGCAATGGAAGGCCTAGACTATCCGCCTGAAAAACTCGAAGTGCTGTTTCTCGTTGAAGAAGATGATGCGCTTACGCGTGCAGCACTTGCGCGCATGAAATTACAGCCCTTCATGCGCATTGTTCCTTGCCCTCCGGGTGCGCCGCGTACAAAGCCGCGCGCCTTAAATATCGGCTTGCAAGAATGCCGCGGCACATACATCGCCATTTTTGATGCCGAAGATAGTCCCGAGCCGGATCAATTGCTGAAAGCAGCTTCGGCTTTTCACACAGCGCCTGATGACCTTGCCTGCTTACAGGCTGAAATTGCCATTGAAAATGGCGATTGGTCCTGGTTGGCGCGGTGCTTTGCACTCGAATATGCCGCTTTGTTTCAAATTGTTGTGCCGGGTCTTTGCGCCTTCAATCTGCCTGTCGCCTTGGGCGGAACGTCTAATCATTTTCGTCGTGATGTTGTTCTGGCTTTGGGCGGATGGGATGCGTGGAATGTCACTGAAGATGCTGATCTTGGTGTGCGCCTTGCTCTTCACGGCTATCGTGTCGCAACGCTTTGCTCACGCACGTGGGAAGAAGCACCCGTGTCGTGGCGTGATTGGCGGCAGCAACGCATTCGGTGGATCAAGGGCTGGATGCAAACATCGCTCGTCCATCTTCACGCGACCCATCGCAAAAAACAGCGCATCGGTATTCATAAATGGATTGGTCTTCTGCACCATCTTGTCGGCACGCCCGTTGCTGTCTTGCTCACGCCACTCTTTTTGGCGGCGCTTTTGCTCATGGCCGTCACGGGCGCGGATGATCCAATCGTCAATGGCACGCTCGCCTTTGGTAGCGTCCTTGCCGCTGCCGCAGCCCTTACAATTGCAGCCCTGTTGATTGAGGCGCGCCCGGCTTTGGCGGCGCGGCGCAAGCTTGGTGCGCTGGCGACAATGCCCTTTTACATTGTCGCCATTTCGCTTTGCGCCTGGCTCGCCCTGATTGAACTCGTCCGCCACCCGTTCCGATGGAACAAGACACCGCATGGCGAAAGCCTGCCGGTGACAGCGTCTGATCTGCGGCCGCGTCGCAGGCTCTGGCCCGGCCTCGCCACCCATCCCGAAAAACGCCGCAAACGCGTCCGATCCTTCCCGGATGCACAAGCCCCGCCGCGCCTATGAGAGGGGTCATTGGCCAAAATTTCTGGCGCTCCCCATCCTCCTCGCCCCGGCGGCGGCCTCTCTGACCGGGAGATCGACGCGCTCGCCTGAAAATCCCGTCTTTTCCGTTGATCTTTCTGCCCGGCAGGCACAGATAAGGGTGATCGCCCTGCCGGCCTTGAACCGGTGATGAGGAGCTGAGAGACCCCATGTTCATCCAGACCGAAGCCACCCCTAATCCTGCCACCCTGAAATTCCTGCCCGGCCGCACCGTGATGGCCGATGGCACCCTCGACATTCGCGATTCCCGCGCCGCCGAGCGCTCGCCACTGGCGCGCCGCCTTTATGCCGTTCCGGGCGTCACCGGCGTGTTTTTCGGTTCCGATTTCGTCTCCGTCACCAAGGACGAGGGCGAATGGCAGCATATGAAGCCCGCCATCCTCGGCGCCATCATGGAGCATTATCTCTCCGGTGATCCGCTGATCGAAGGCGAGGCGGATGCGGCCTCAGCTGATGAGGACGAATTCTTCGATGACAAGGACCGCGCTACGGTCGACACGATCAAGGAATTGCTCGAAACCCGCGTGCGCCCTGCGGTGGCGGGCGATGGCGGCGACATCACCTTCCGCGGTTTCAAGGATGGCATTGTCTATCTCGCGATGAAGGGTTCGTGCTCGGGCTGTCCGTCTTCGACGGCGACGCTCAAGCATGGCATTCAGAATCTCCTGCGCCACTTCCTGCCGGATGTGCGCGAAGTGCAGGCGATGTAACGCTCACGCCACGCGTTCACCTTTTATCATGCCGCGCGCGCATCGCTTCGGTGCGCGCTTCTCTTTCACACGCTGACACTGGATTTCGATGATGTTTGATACGCCGCTCTCGCAAGACGCTTTGCGTCAATTATTCCTTGATGCACGCACGCAAAATGCATGGTCTGATAAGCCCGTCAGTGATGGCGAGTTGGAGCGTCTTGTCGAATTGATGATGCTCGCGCCGACAGCTGCAAATTCGCTGCCCGCACGCATTGTTTTTGTGCGCTCTAAAGAAGCGAAGGAAAAGCTGCGTCCCGCACTGTCACCGGGCAATGTCGATAAGACGATGGCTGCACCCGTGACGGCGATTATTGGTTATGACACGGAGTTTCATCACCATTTGCCGAAACTCTTTCCGCATGCCGATGCAAAGAGCTGGTTCGATGGCAAGCCGGACGTCATCGAGGATACCGCCTTCCGCAATTCCTCGATGCAAGGCGGCTATTTGATCCTCGCCGCCCGTGCGCTTGGATTGGATTGTGGCCCGATGTCGGGCTTCGATAAGGGCGCGGTCGAGAAGGCCTTTTTCCCCGATGGCAAGGTGAAGGCGAATTTCCTCTGCAATATCGGCCATGGCGATCCGAAGGGCCTGTTCCCGCGTTCGCCGCGCCATGCCTTTGCCGATATCGCAAAGGTCGTCTGAGCCAGCCCCTCTGATCCTCAAAACCTCTCGCCTCGTAGGCCCCAAATGCGCTAGACGAGGCGAGGGGAGGATTCGCGCTTGCGTTGTCTCGCGATCGATACGGCTTTGAACGGTTGCTCAGCTTGCGTCCTTGAAGCGGGCGCGGCGGAACCGCTCGCTATGGAAACACTCCCCATCGAACGCGGCCATGCCGAAGCGCTCCTGCCGCTCGTAGAGCGCGTGATGGCGAAGGTCGAAGGCGGCTTTCCATCTCTTGATCGGGTCGCTGTGACGGTTGGTCCCGGGAGCTTCACGGGTTTGCGTGTCGGCTTATCGGCTGCACGCGCCATTGCGCTCGCCGCCAATATTCCCTGCGTTGGTGTCACGACATTGGCCGCCTATGCCGCGCCTCTGATCATGCAGCAGGAAGCCTCCGTTGTTGTCGCCGCAATCGATGCGCGGCACGGTCATGTCTATGTGCAGGCGATGGCGCCGCGTGGCATGGCCTTGATCACACCGCGCATCGCGCCGGTGCGTGAGGCGGTGCGGATGTTGGGCCAAGCATCCATCCGCGTGGTTGGCACGGGTGCCGATCTCTTCGCGCAAGATGCGCGCGCGTTTGGGTTAAATGTGCTGTCGAGCGATCCCGCGCCGTCACCCGATATTGTATTTGTCGCACGGCTTGGCCTTGTTGCCGATCCCGCAAGTGCGCCGCCGCGTCCTTATTATCTGCGTCCGCCCGATGCCAAACCGCAGGGCCATGCGCGCATCGCGCGTGCGGATAGCGTGACCGGTCAAGGCGCGTGATATGGGCATTTTTGCGCGTTTGTTCGGCCGCTCCAAGCGGCCTGTGATTGCCCGGCTGAAGCCGGAAGACGCCGAAGACGTCGCGCAATTGCATGGCGATTATTTTGATCGCGGCTGGTCGCCGGTCGAATGTGAAAATCTAATCGCTGATGCGACGTGTTACGGCCTCGGCGCGCGTCTCGCCCAAGGCGAACCGCTCTGCGGTTTTCTACTTTGTCGCATTGCGGCCGATGAGGCCGAAATCCTGTCGATTGCGGTGGCACGCCATGCGCGCGAACGCGGTATTGCAAAATCAATGTTGGCGCGCGGTATTGCGGGTTTGGGCGTTGAGCGTGTGCGCTCACTTTTTCTCGAAGTCGAGGCCGAGAACATCGCCGCCCTGAAACTCTACCGCCATTTTGGTTTTGAAGAAGTGGGCCGCCGCCCGGCCTATTATCGCAAGGCGGATGGCAGCACGGCCGAAGCCATCGTCATGCGCCGGAATTTTTGAGCGATGCGCTGGCGCATCTCTTTCGTGATGGCGGTGCTCGCGCAAGTCACGCCGCCAATGATGGCGGTGCAGGCGCTCGCACTGAAACATCATTGGCGCATTGCGCACAAAATGCCGGTCTGGTTTCACCGCCTCGTCTGCAAATTATTGCGCGTCACTGTGCGTATCGAAGGCCGACCCGCACAAGACAGGCCTTTGCTGCTCGTATCGAACCATCTCTCATGGCTTGATATCGTCGTGATCGGTGCCGCCTTTCCGGTGAGCTTCATCGCCAAGAGCGAGGTCGCGACATGGCCGGTGATTGGCACCTTTGCCCGCATGCAACGCACCGTCTTCATTGATCGCACCCGGCGCACCGCCACGCGTGCCACCCATGCGGAGATGACGGCCCGTCTCTCGAATGGTGATCCGCTGATCCTGTTTGCTGAAGGCACCACATCGGACGGGCATTCCGTCCTGCCTTTCCGGTCTGCCTTGCTCGGCGCCGCCACCAGCGTGGCGGAAGAAGGCGGGCTCGCGCATCTCCAACCCCTCACCATTGCCTATCCGGGCCGGGCAGGGGCAGCCCATCCCCGTCGGGGCCCCGATCTCGCTTGGCATGGCGATATGGACCTCCTGCCTCATCTCAAGGATGTCATTGCGGGGCCGCCGATCGAGGCGGTGTTGGCCTTCGGCGACCCGGTGACGGTCGAGCCGACGGCTGATCGCAAGGCCTTGGCCCGTGATCTCGAAGCCGCGATCGCGGCGCGCTATGACGAACTGCGCCAACGCGGCTAGTTTCGGGATCGAATCCGGTTCTCTTGGCTCGCAAGAGCGGCTAAGAACGGGCCGCAACGCAAACAGACCCTGATCATGGACCGGCCGGACCCCAAAAAGCTCTTCGTCAAATCCTATGGCTGCCAGATGAACGTCTATGACGCCCAGCGCATGGCGGATGTTCTGGCTCCCGAAGGATTCGTTGAGACGCAGGCGATGGAAGAGGCGGACATCGTCATCCTCAACACCTGTCACATTCGTGAGAAGGCGGCTGAAAAGGTCTATTCCGAATTAGGTCGGGTGCGCGAAATGAAGAAGGCGCGCAATGCGGCGGGCCATGACACCAAGATTGTGGTGGCCGGCTGTGTCGCGCAGGCCGAAGGCGTCGAAATTGTCCGCCGTTCTCCTGCCGTCGATCTTGTGGTCGGCCCCCAAAATTATCACCGCCTGCCCGATCTGTTGAAACAGGCCGAACAGCGCCGCGGCGTCATCGACACCGATTTTCCGGTCGAAGATAAATTCTCTGTCCTGCCCTTGCCGAGCGCGAAAAAGACCTTGGCACGTGGCGTTTCAGCCTTTCTCACAGTGCAGGAAGGCTGCGATAAATTCTGCACTTTCTGCGTGGTGCCCTATACGCGCGGCGCGGAAGTTTCGCGCGATACGGACGCCATCCTGCGCGAAGCGCGCAATTTAGCGGAAGCCGGTGTGCGCGAAATCACATTGATCGGCCAGAATGTGAATGCGTGGCACGGTGCGGACGAAAAGGGTGGTGTATCAACCCTTGGCGCGCTCCTTGAACGCGTGGCGGCGATCCCGGGCATTGCGCGCCTGCGTTATACGACGAGCCATCCGCGCGACATGGATGACAGCCTGGTTGCGGCCCATCGCGATCTGCCCCAGCTGATGCCCTATCTCCATTTGCCGGTGCAGTCGGGTTCCGATAGCATCCTTGATGCGATGAATCGCAAACACACGCGCGACGACTATCTGCGCCTGATCGACCGCATTCGTGCGGTGCGGCCAGATATCGCGCTCTCGTCGGACTTTATTGTTGGTTTTCCGGGCGAGACGGATCGCGATTTCGAAGACACGATGGACCTTGTCCGTCAGGTCGGTTTCGCAGCCGCCTATACGTTCAAATATAGCGAGCGTCCGGGCACGCCAGCGGCTGAATTGACCGCGCAGATCCCTGAACACGTCAAGAACGACCGGCTTTATGCGCTGCAAGCCTTAGTCGCGGCCCAGCAAAAGGCATTTAACGCCGCAACGGTCGGCAAGACCATTGATGTCCTGATCGAGAAGCCGGGCCGTGATCCGGGCCAGTGGATGGGCAAATCGCCTTGGCTGCAGGCCGTCATTCTTGATGAGCCGTGTCGCGCTGGTGACATTGTTCCAGTGGAAATCACGGCTATTGGCACCAACTCCCTGCATGGCCGTATTGCCGGACCGGTGAGGAGTGCCCATCTTTCATGACGAAACCCGCAAGGAGCTACATTTGAGCGCGCAGGACGGATTGAACCGCTTCACCCGCACGGAAGCCCGCCCGCGCGAGGGTCTCGCTGAAAGCGCCGAAATCAAGCTCTCGTTCGACGATAACAAGCTCGCCGGTCTCGTCTTCGGGCAATATGATCAGAACCTCGCTCATCTCGAGCGGCGCATCAGCGTGATTGCCCATGTGAATGGCAATCAGGTCACGATAAAGGGGACGCCCGAAGCAATTGAGCAGGCGCGCCGCATTCTCGAAGGTCTTTATG
>VERN01000299.1 GCA_018882635.1 Beijerinckiaceae bacterium
TCAATAATCCGGTCTGAATAGACGATATAGACGAGCGTATTGCGCTTCGCATCGCAGCCGCGCACGATTTGCATCTTCTTGAAAATCAATGAGCGCGATTGGCGGAACATGGTCGTTCCCTGCTCGAATTTCTCCTTGAAACGGATCGGCCCGGTCTGCCGGCACGCCAGCGAGATGTCGGAGACCTCCTCAGCAACACCCAGCATGCCCTTCACCCCGCCCTTTTCGGGAACGGTGTAGTAGCACGACACCCCCTCGACCCCCGGATCGTCGATGACGTAGGTCGCGAGCTTGTCGTCTGGTGTAAGCATCTTCCAAACGGTAGAGCGCTTGAACAGCAATTCGGGCTCGTCCGATTGGGCGGCACCCGGAGCAATCGTGGCTATCAAGACGATCGCCGCAACCCAACCCGCCCAAAAGTGCCGTCCCATGCCCTTGTCCTCTGCTTTTGTCCGTCGACGCTCAAGATGGGGAGGCCCAAGCCGCTTTGCGAGGGGTTTTTGGGTTTGAATCCACCGAAATCTCGGCTACGGCGCTTATCAGATGAAACCTGTCATGGTTTTGTCTGTTTCTCCGGTCAGGAACAGTCCGCATGAAGCGGTTCACGCCTTTGGTCTCTCTCGTTCTGGTTGCACTGGCTGCCTTGCCGGCCGCAGCACAGACTTATTGCGACCGATTGCGGACCGAATTGAGCGCCCCTGACGGCGATAGCGAGACACAGGGTTATGTGCAGGCCTTGAATGCGGCCCGCTCAGAACTGGGCCAGACCAATGCGCAAGCGCGACAGGTCGGCTGCGAACCGTCCAAGTTTCTGTTCTTTTCAACGACACCGCCGCAATGCCGCAATTTCGAAACGCGCATCGATAATTTGAAAGAGCGTGTCCGGACGCTTGAACAGAGAGTGGCGCAAGGCGGCCAGCGCAAGGCGCAATTAGCAGCCGCCTATCGCGCAAATTGTCAGGGTGGTCCTGTTCCGCCGACGAATGTCGGCACAACACAAGCCCGCTCACGCAATATTCTCGATATGTTATTTGGCGCAACACCTGATGCGCCGCCGCCTGAATCCATGATGCCCGATGATATCATGCAAGGTGGCGTGATGGCGGATCCCGGAGATTCTGGCCCGCGTCGTTTGATCTGCGTCCGCAAATGCGACGGATTTTTCTTTCCGCTTGCAGGAGCTTCAGGTGGTGGTGCGAGCGATAGTGAATTATGCCGCGCGCAATGCCCGAATGCTGATGTGGAAGTCTTTGTCGCCCCCGCCTATGGCGACGTCAAATATGGCGTCTCGTTGAGTGGCACGCCCTATCCTTCGCTGCCCAACGCATTCAAATATCGCACGAGCTACGATTCCACCTGCTCCTGCCGCAAACCGGGACAAAGCTGGAGCGAGGCTTTGGGTGATGCCGAGCGGATGATTGGCGGCCGCCGCGGTGACACCATCATCACGGAAGAAAAATCACTCGAAATGTCGCGCCCGAAAGACTCTTCGCCGGCGGCATCGCAAACCAAACGGCAGCAGCAAACACAACCCGGGAAACCCAATCCGCAACCAGCGCAGGCCGCGCCGACAACCGCGCAGCAAGGCCGCCCTGTGGTCAGCCAAGATCAGGGCGAATGGATCGAAGTGCAGGGTGCGGATGGCACAAGCCGAAAAGTCCGCGTTGTGGCACCACCCGGCGGACCCGCCAACAAAACGCAATAAAGCGCGTTAGGCGGTTTCCGCTTTCAATCGCTTGATCACCCGCTCGCGACCAATAAGTGGAAGCAGCGCTTTCAATTCCGGCCCGTGTTCGAGGCCCGTCAAAGCCAAGCGCAATGGCATGAACAGCGCTTTGCCACTTGCGCCAGTTTTCTCTTTCACCGCTTTCGTCCAATTGCCCCATGTCGTCTCATCCCATGGATCAGACGGCAAAACGGATGCGGCTGCGTCGGTAAAGGTTGGGTCTTCAATCACGGGTTTGATCGGACCGTTGACCACGGGCCACCACACAGCCACATCCGCAAAGCGGTTACAATTACCGCGCACGGCGAGCCAAAACGCCTCTCCGCCATCTGCATCCAAACTCTGCAAGCGCGGCTTGGCGGTCGCGTAATCCATCGCATGCAGGAGTTTCGCGTTGAGATGATCGAGCTCGGACACTTCAAATTTAGCTGGAGCGCGCGACAAACGATCAAGATCAACGATGTCGGCCAATTCGCGCATGGTCGCAATCGGACGCACGGCTTCGGCTGAACCGACAAGCACCGCCAAGGAAGCAACCGCCATCGGCTCCATCCCATCTTCGCGCAAACCTTGCAGCGACAGATGGCCGAGCCGTTTTGAAAGGCCCTGCCCGCTCGCATCGGTCAAAAGATTGTGATGGCCGAAGCGCGGCACAGCGCCACCGAGCGCTTCGATAATCTGGATCTGCACAGCGGTATTGGTCACGTGATCTTCACCGCGGATCACATCAGTGACGCCGAGATCAAGATCATCGACAACCGATGGCAGCGTATAAAGATAGGCACCATCCTCGCGGATCAGCACAGGATCGGAC
>VERN01000091.1 GCA_018882635.1 Beijerinckiaceae bacterium
GTGTGGAATAGCGCGCGCTCATCAATGTCTCCTGCCCGTTTGAAGCGCGACGCGCTTCTTCTTTCTTCATGGTTGGAACGCAGCGTGCGCTGCGTTCAAGGCGGCCAATGTGAAGGACAGAAGCGGGCGGTGCAATTCCCGTTGCGCAGGGCTGATCGTCTCGGTCATGATAGCGCTATGGGTGATGCCGCTACTGAACCACTTCCGCAACGTCGTCTCGGTCGCACGGGTTTGTCGGTGTCCGTGCTTGGGTTCGGTGGTGCGCCTTTGGGTGATCTCTACCAGGTGCTCGATGAGCAAGAGGCGATTGCCACGGTGGTGGCCGCTCTTGATGCAGGCGAGATCTTGATCGACACATCGCCGCTCTACGGACATGGCCTGTCGGAACATCGGATTGGCGCTGCTTTGCGACAAAGGCCTGATCGGCGTGTGGTGATTTCGACAAAGGTCGGGCGTGTTGCCGATCCGTTTCAATTGCCGGGCGATTATTCAGGCTATAGCGGTGGGCTGCCGCATGCGATGCGGTTCGATTATTCCTATGACGGCACGCTGCGCGCGCTCGAACAATCCTTATTGCGTTTGGGTCGTGATCGCATTGATATCGCGCTCATTCATGATGTCGATTATTGGACGCATGGGGATGCGGTCTCGTTGCGCATTCGCGAAGCGCTCGATGGTGCTGTGAAAGCACTTGATCGCCTGCGCGCGGAAGGCGTGATCAGCGCTTACGGAGTTGGTGTGAATGAGGCAGATAAGGCTGCTCTCTTTGCGCATGAAACCGACATGGATTGCGTGATGTTGGCGGGCCGCTATTCCTTGCTAGAGCAGCCGGCCCTTGAGACGTTTTTACCACTCGCGCTTGAGAAAAATATTGGTGTGATGCTGGGTGGCGTCTTCAATTCCGGCATTCTGGCGACGGGCGCGGTTGATGGGGCGCGCTATAATTATCAACCAGCGCCTGAGGCTGTGCTCACGCGGGTGCGGGCGATGCAGGCTGTGTGTGCCAAGCATGGCGTCGCCTTAAGGCAGGCTGCGTTGCATTTTGCGCTCGGACACAAAGCGGTGGCGAGCCTTGTGCTGGGTGCTGTTCATCCGCATGAGATTGCAGCGCAATGCGCTGATCTGGCCGTTACACTGCCAACGGCTCTCTGGCAGGATTTGAAGGCAGCCGGGCTTCTTGATGCTGATGTGCCGGTGCCGACATGACGATCAGGATTGATGCGCATCAGCATTTCTGGAGTGTGAAGCGCAGTGATTATGGCTGGCTCACACCGGCGATGGGCTCGATCTATCGTGATTTCATTCCAGCTGATTTGATCCCACTTTTGATGCGCAATGGAATTGATAAAACGATCCTCGTGCAGGCCGCGCCGACAGAAGCGGAAACGCATTATCTGCTGGGCATTGCTGAAGTGACACCATTTGTTGCGGGTGTTGTCGGCTGGGCAGATTTTGCAGCAGCTGATTGCGCCTATCGGATTGCGGCGCTCGCACGCAACAAATTACTCGTCGGCTTGCGCCCGATGGTGCAAGATCTTGCTGATCCGAAATGGCTCGCGAGACAGGATCTTGCGCGGGCTTTCGATGCGGTGGCTGATGCAGGCCTTGTGTTTGATGCGCTTGTTCTGCCGCAGCATCTTGGTCCGCTCGCCATCATGATGGAGCGGCACCCCGATTTGCCTGTCGTGATTGACCACGTGGCCAAGCCGCATCTGCGCAAAGGTATTTCCGAACGTTTTTGGGATGATATGGCCGTGTTGGCCCGTTCACCGCACTGTGTTTGCAAATTGTCCGGACTGCTGACAGAGGCGCCTGCTGGCGCTGATATTCATATGATCAAGCCCGTGTTCAAACGTGTGCTCGATCTCTTCGGGGCTGAGCGGATCCTTTGGGGATCGGATTGGCCCGTGCTGACGCTGGCAGCGTCCTATGATGATTGGTTTGCGATGGTGAACAAACTTGTCGCCGGTCTTCCTGCTGATGCGCGCGATGCGATTTTCGGTGGCAATGCACGCCGTATTTATTGTTCCGGTCGCGGAAGGGGTTGATCATGCTCAAAAACATAGACCCGCTGCTGAATGCTGATTTGCTATGGGTTCTTGCTGCAATGGGCCATGGCGATGATCTCGCGCTCGTCGATGCCAATCATCCCGCGGATACGGTAGCGTCTCATTGCATCATCAAAAAGCCGCTGCGTGTGAGTGCTTCATCCATGGCCGAGGTGGCGCGTGCCATTCTCACAGTCTTTCCCATCGATGATTTTACCGCTGATCCTGTCAGGCGCATGGAAGTGGTTGGTGACGCAGCCGCGGTGCCTGCTATCCAGCGCGAAGTGCAGGCCGTCATCGATGCCGCACAAGGCCGCGCTTTGCCACTCGTGGGGATAGAACGCTTCGCCTTTTACGATGCCGCCAAAAAGGCGTTTGCCGTTGTACAAATCAATGACGCGCGACCCTATGGCTGTTTCCTGCTGCGTAAGGGCGTCATCGCTGCGGCGGGCTGAGCTTGGCCGCTCGCCTAGACGGGCATGCCATTGAGCGTGGGCACCCATGGAGCATAGGCTTCAGGGGCCGCTCTTATGGCAAGGCGCGGGCTGCCTAAGCGTTGGACCCCGCTTTTGAGGCGGTGATGAGGGGGTGAGGGGCTGCCCCCGGTCCGGCGTCGGGCGTGGCCAAAGCGCAACGCTACGCCAATGACTTCATCCTGGCTTAATCCTGTCAGGCGAAAACCATCGTCCGGCCTTAGATTCGCTTGAACTTGCACCTTAAATCCGGTTTGCTCCGGCGTCCGGATTGAAGGAAACCGCCTAAGTGCCGTCACGTTGGTTTTGGCCAACCCTGTTCTTCCTCGGGGGATGGCTGGTTCTGAGCTCCCCTTGGCTGTTCGGTGATCTCACGATCCCTTACGACGCCAAGGCGCATTTCCAAGCTCAGATGCAGTTTCTGGCGCATTCGCTCCATACCGGCCAATCGCCGTTCTGGACGCCGAACGTATTCGCCGGATCACCACAAATCGCTGATCCGCAATCGCTGATCTTTTCGCCTGCCATTATTCTGGCGCTGATCTTCCCAGAACCGAGCTTTTTGGTGCTTGATGCCTATGTGATTGCCCTTTTGGCAGTGGGTGGTCTTGCGACGCTTTATTTCGCGCTCGACAAGGGATGGCATCCGGCGGCAGCGCTTGTTGCAGCGTTTGTCTTCTCCTTTGGCGCATCGGCGGCGTGGCGCATCCAGCATGTCGGCCAAATCCAAAGCTATTGCTTCTTTGCGGTGGCGCTGTTCCTGCTGGCGCGCGCGCTTGATCGCAAATCTTGGCATTACGGCCTTGCCGCGGGCTTCTTCATTGCGCTGACGGTGGTATCACCCAATCAGGTCGCTTATCTCGCCGCGCTTTTCATTGCCGCCTTCGTTTTAAACCATTGGCTGACGGGGCCATCGGCTGCCGCGATAAGGCAGAATGTGCGCGAGACCTTTGTGCCGGTGGCTGTGGCGGCGGTGTCTTGCCTCGCCTTCTCGGCCGTGCCGCTGATCCTCACCATTTTGTTCGTCGATGCTTCAAACCGCCCTGAAGTGAGCATGCACGAAGCGATGCTTGGCTCGTTGCATCCGGCGACCATGCTGACGCTTGTTGCCTCTGATCTCTTCGGGGCGCTCAGCCGCTCAGTCTCCTATTGGGGGCCTTCAAGCGCGCAATGGGCGGCGAAGGACACAAATCTCGCCCAAAACATGGCACAGCTTTACCTCGGTGCTTTGCCAGCCTTGGCGCTGATCGCCGCGCTTTTATCTGGGCGGCGGCTGCTTGACCGCGATGTGCGGGTTTTCGTCTTCGGGCTTGGCTTTTTCTTTTTATATGCGTTGGGCCATTACACACCCTTGTTTGAAGTGTTGTTTGATTATCTGCCGGGCGTGAACAGTTTCCGTCGTCCTGCTGATGCCACCTTCATGATCGGCGCGATGGCTGCGATTGTCGCCGCCTTCAGTGTCGACCAATTGCTGCGCGCGCCGTCGATGAAAATCGAAGGTCGGATGTTGTCGACGATCCTGATCATCGTTGCGGCGGTGCTTGCCATCTGCACTGCGCTTGCCATTCATTTTGATCGGTTGGGGGACGCGGCCGAGCCGATCGTGACCAGCGGCTTATGGATCGTGGCTGGGCTTGTGGTGTTGTTCACGGCCTATCGCTTCCGTCATGTCACCGCTGTGGCGACGGGCCTTGTTGCCGTGTTCTTTGTTGCTGATCTTTACGCGAATAATGGGCCGAATGAATCGACGGCTGAGACGCCGGTGGCCTACGAAATTCTCAATCCTAACTGCAAGAACCCAACGGTCAGTTTTTTGAAGCGTAAAGTGCGCGAAGCCTCGATGGGCGCTTATAAGCCGCGCGTGGAATTTGCTGGGCTTGGGTTCAACTGGCCGAATGTGGGGCTGGTGCAGGGTTTTGAAAATGTGTTCGGCTACAATCCGCTGCGGCTTGCCGATTTCAACGCCGCGACAGGTGCACCCGATACGATCTCTTCACCGGAAGAGCGCCAGTTCACGCCGCTCTTTCCCTCTTATCGTTCGAATTTCGCCAATCTGATCGGGTTGCGCTACATCGTCTCGAAAGTGCAGATCCATCAGATCGACAAATCGCTGAAGCCAGGTGATCTCAACCTGATCGGCGTGACCGATGAAGCCTTCATCTATGAAAACCCGCGTGCGCTGCCGCGCGTGATGTTTGTCGACCGCGCGGTGATCGGCGATTTCGAAGCGATGACGAAGACCGGCGAATGGCCAGAAGGGTTCAATCCCGAGCAGGAATTTGTCATCGACGTGAATGACACGGATGGGTTTGAAGATTTCATTCGTAAGGAAGGCGTGCCCGCCAAAGCGGCTGTCATCATCAACGCTTATGAAAACACCCATGTTGAAATTGAGGTCGAAGCGGATGGTGACGGCTTCGTCTTGCTCAATGATGCGTGGCACCCATGGTGGCGTGCGTCCATCGATGGCAAGGATGTACCGATCCTGCGCGCCAATGTGATGTTCCGGGCTGTGCCTGTCACAGCTGGCAAGCACCACATCTCGTTTGAGTTCCGCCCGATTGAAGGGGCACTCGCGGAGATCGCCGCGCGGATCGAAGATAAGGCGCAGTAATCAAGTCTAACAACATCAATAAAAAAGGCGGCCGTTTGGCCGCCTTTTTCTTTTTTCTTTGTCGCAGCGCTTACGCCAGCTTCTTGAACTTATTGTCGCGCGGGTGCCACATCGCGCCTTTGAGGACGACGCCTTCCGAGATGATCTTGCGATCACCGATCAAATGTTCGCCCGTCACGTCGACATAATCGAACGAGCCCTTCTTCACCGAAATGATGGTGGCGTCGCCGAGTGAGCCCACGCGCAAGGAGCCATATTCAGGGCGTTGCAATGCCGTGCCGCAGTTCACGGTGGAGGCCGCGATCACATCCTTCAGATCCATGCCGAGGCAGAGGAATTTCGACAGGGTCGTGACCTGATCGAAAGCCGGGCCATCAATACAGACGGTGTGAATGTCTGACGAGATGGTGTCGGGATAAAATCCGTTTGCCATCATGGTGCGGGCTGTCTTGAATGAGAATGAGCCGCCGCCATGACCGACGTCGAAGATCACGCCGCGTTCGCGGGCGCGTTGGACCGCGTGCTTTACGGTCCCTTGACCCGTGCAAGGTGCATTCGGAAAGGGGCGGAAGCAATGGGTGAGAATGTCGCCCGGACGCAGACGATCGACGACTTCTTCATAGGTCGGCGGCGGATGATCGATATGGCACATCAATGGCATGCCAGTTTCATCAGCAACCTGCAGTGCAATATCGAGTGGTTGCGTGCCGGATGTGCCCGATGAATGTTTGCCCACGCGCACTTTGATACCGACGATGACATCGCGATTGGCATCTGCGACCTTGACCGCATCGGCGGGTGCCATCAGGCGCATTTCCTCGCTCTCGCCCACCATGACGGTTTTTGAGAAGGCATAGATGCCAGCAAAGGAAACGTGCAGGTAAGCGAGAATGCGGGCTTCGCTCTTCTCAATCACATGTTTGCGGAAGCCCATGAAGTTGCCGGGTCCCGCGCTGCCCGTATCGACCGCAGTCGTCACACCGCTGACGCGGCAGAATTCATCAGCATCAATGCCTAATGATGTACCGCCCCAATACACATGGGTATGCAGATCGATGAGGCCCGGCGTGACGATGTAGCCGGAGACATCACGGATTTCTGCATCCGCTGCGGGTTTGAAATTTGAGCCAATGCCCGCAACGCGGCCATTCTCAAAGGCGACATCCATCACCCCGTCGATGTTCTGCGACGGGTCAATGATATGGCCGCCGCGCAAGATCAATTGTGACATGTTTCTTCTCTCCCCTTAAGCTGGCGGAATTGCGCCTTTGCGCTCCACGATCATCCGGTATTGATCCGGCTCGCGGTGGCGTTCAAAATTAAATACCCAATCCTTGAAGGAGCGTGTGAGATCAAGATCGCAGCGCGCGATGACGAGTTCATCATCTTGCGTCAGTGCTTGCCCGATGACTTCGCCCGTCGGTGCGACGATCGAAGAATTGCCGATCATCTCACACCCTTCTTCGACGCCACATTTGGCGACGCTGACGACCCATGTGCCGTTCTGATAGGCGCCTGATTGAATGACGAGTTGATTATGGAATTCCGACAGGCGGTCATGCTCGGGTGAGGGTGGATTGTGTCGCGGCGTATTATAGCCAATCAGCACCATCTCAACGCCTTGCAGCCCCATGATGCGATAGGTTTCAGGCCAACGGCGATCATTGCAGATCGCCATGCCAAACACGCCACCCATGGTGCGCCAGGTTTTCCAGCTAAGATTGCCGACTTCGAAATAGCGTTTTTCCAAATGCTGGAAGGCGCGCCATGGTTCGTGCTCTTTGTGGCCCGGCAGATGGATCTTGCGATATTTGCCGACGATATTCCCCTCGCGATCGACGAGAATGGCGGTGTTGAAACGCCGTGTCTTGCCGTCTTCGATGGTCATTTCGGCATAGCCCAAATAGAAGCCGATCTTCAGGCGTTTGGCTTCATCGAAGAGGGGCTTTGTTTCAGCCGAGGGCATTTCGCGCTCGTAGAAACAATCAAGCTCGGCTTGATCTTCAATATACCAGCGCGGGAAAAAGGTGGTGAGGGCTAATTCGGGGAACACGACGCAATCAACGCCATGCCGCGCCGCGTCGCGCAACAGAATGAGCATGCGTTCAACGACATCCTTGCGGGAATGGGCACGTTGAATGGGGCCGAGCTGTGCGGCTCCCATGGTGATGATACGTGTCATGCGGCGCGTTTCTTTCTGATGTCTTCGCCGGTGCTACCGACGATCTCGCGGTAAACAACAGGATCAGTATCGCCTTCGGTCCCGATGGCGAGAATGCGTGAGGATGCATCAATCCCGAGTGCTGAGCGCATGGCAGGATCGTTGGCCACGACGCGGAAACCGGCAAGTCCAGCTACACCCGATTCACCGCCGACAATGCCGTAAAGTGCCAGTTTGCGCATCGTATCGGCAGCGGCATCATCCGGAATAGCCATGAAGGCGTCTGCGCCATGTTCAAGAATATCCCATGCAATCGCCGAAGCCTCGCCGCAGGCAAGGCCAGCCATGATGGTTTCGAGATCGCCATCGGCATTTTTCAATGCACCCGCTTTAGCGCTCGCCAAGAGACAGGCGGCGCGATCGGGTTCAACGACAATTGTTTTCGGCCGCTGCGCGCCTTGCTTTTCCCAAAACCAAGAGAGGACGCCAGCCGCTAATCCGCCAACACCGCCTTGCACAAACACATGGGTGGGTGCTGTGCCTTGATCAAGCGACTCGGCAGCGAGCAAAGCGTAGCCCTGCATCACCAGCTTCGGCACGTCCTGATAACCGGGCCATGATGTGTCCGACACAATCTGCCAACCGTTTTGCGCAGCGACTTCTGCCGCGCGACGCACGCTGTCGTCGTAATGCTTGCCTTCACGACGCACTTCAGCGCCGAAGGAGCGGATCGCCTCGGCGCGCCCTTCGCTGACACCTTCATGGATGAAGATCACAGCCTTGATGCCAGCGCGTTGCGCGCCCCATGCAACCGCGCGGCCATGATTGCCGTCGGTGGCGCAGGTCACAGTCAGTGCTTGGCCCTTCGCTTCGCGTGCGAGGCGTTCGACGGCATAAGCGCCGCCCATGGCCTTGAAGCTTTTTGTAACGAAGCGCGCATCCTCATCCTTGTAATGGATGGCGGCGACGCCCGTTTCCTTGGCGAGTTCTTCAAGCGAGCGCAAAGGTGTGGGCGCATAGCCCGGCCATTGCGAAATCGCGGCGCGCGCCTCTTCCCCTGCTGCAACGGAGAGAATGGCTTTTTCTTTTGCGCCATACACCCTGTCGCGTTCAAAACGAGGATTGATGAAAAGTTCAGTGGTCATGGTCAGGCGTCCGCCAAGCGTAAGGTGGCTGCCAGCAGCACGTTAGCGCCAGCAATGAGATCATCTGGTTTGGTGAATTCACGTGGGTTGTGCGAGAGACCTTCGACGCTGGGGACGAAGATCATCGCCGCTGGTGCGATCGCCGCGATCAATTGCGCATCGTGGCCAGCGCCAGAGACCATGCGGCGTGTTGCATGGCCTAATTCTTTTGCCGCACCTTCAACCGCAACAATCAACCGCTCGTCAAAGGGTGTTGCGGCAAAGCGTGCCGTTTCTTGGATTGAATAAGTGACTGCATGGGCTTTGGCCGTTTGCGCGAGAAACTCTTTCAGATGCGTTTCAGCGCGGTCGAGATGAGAATCCGATGGATTGCGCAAGTCGAGTGTCATGGTGACCCGCTTTGGCACGACATTGATTTGGCCGGGTGTGAATTCCATGCGGCCGACCGTGCAGCGTTGATCAGGAATGGAATCAGCGATTGTGCGCGCTTCGACGTTCAGCGCTGATGCAACAAGACCGGGATCACGACGATACGAAATCGGAGTCGTGCCTGCGTGATTGCTTTCGCCTTCGAGCGTGATCTCGAACCAGCGAATGCCCTGCACTCCGGTCACCGCACCGATGGTTGGGCCTTCGCTGTCGAGGACCGGTCCCTGTTCAATATGCAGTTCGAGATAAGCGCGCGGCTTGATCGCGCCGGGTTCAAGCGGGCCAATCGCATCGATCGCACGAATGGCCTCACCAACGCTCACGCCATCGGCATCCTTGGCGGCATAAGCGTCTTCCAGTGAGAGCACGCCTGCATGCACGCAGGAGCCCATCATGTCAGGCTGAAAGCGTGCGCCTTCCTCATTGGTGAAAGCGGCCACGCAAATCGAATGGCGCGGCGTCATTCCCGCATCGCGCAATACGGCGAGTGCTTCCAATCCAGCAAGCACGCCATAAGCGCCATCATAACGTCCGCCCGTGCCGACGGTGTCGATATGAGAACCCAGCATGATGGGTGGCCCGGGTTCACGGCCGGGGAGCGTGCCGAAGATGTTGCCGATCTTGTCACTCTCGACAGTGAGGCCGATCGCTTTCATTTCCGCGATCAACCATAAGCGGCCTTGCCGGTCTTCTTCGCTGAGCGCAAGGCGACGCGCACCACCATCGCCTGTGTCACCAATCCGGCCAAGAGCGGCGAGGCGTTGCAAAAGCCGCGGGCCATCGACCCGGAGATTAGAGCCCGTTTCACTCTTTGAAGACACTATTCAACACCCTCGGCCATGCTCTGCATTACGATCGTTAGACTGGCATGCTCAGCCGCTATGGCAAAGGCCGGTTTGCGCAGAGCGGCTCTGATGCGCACGGATTTTTAGCGTCGGCCCTCTGCCAATCCATCGACACAGCGTGCGAGTGCCCGGGCGGACGCATCAAGAAGGCGCTCACCTTTCTCGGCGCTGGCCTTGGCTGCATCACCGATTACGCCGGAATCTGTCATCTGCTTGAAGCCGCGCCATTGTTGAAAGGCTGGGTTGAGAATGCCACCCGCGCTGGTGCCATTGTCGCCGCCTTTGGCTTCTGCAAAGCGTGATCGATCAACAAGATCAGGGGCGATGGCCAACATCATTGATGTTTCAGCTTCGCATGCGTGCAACACGGTTTTCTGGTCTTCGAGCGCTGCGGCCACGCCTTCAGGATCAAGCAGCCAATAGGTGCCAATACCGACCGATTGGCCAAGGGACCGGGCAAGATCCGATGACATCGCGTTGAGCGCCGTGATATTGCCGCCATGGCCGTTGCAAATCGCGATGTTCTTGAAACCAGCGCGCAGGATGGAGCGGCACATTTCTTCGATCACACTTTTGTAAGTGGGCAGTGTGAACGTGAAAGTGCCACCGAAATCCATGTGATGTTCAGCAAGGCCCATCCACATTGTCGGCGCCACGACCGCTTGCACTTTTGTGAAATGCGCAGCACGGCGGCAGACTTCGCCGCAGAGGATCGTATCAACACCGGTGGCGAGATGCGGACCGTGCTGTTCGGTTGAGGCGACGGGGAGAATGGCAACAGCACCGGCCGCTGCACGGCGGCGCAGGGACTCAGCTGTGGAACGCGACCAGAGAACATCGTCTTGCATAGGGATCACTCCTTCGGGAGGAGGAGCCTGCCAGCTTCTTGCGCCGCGTCAATGCGGCGTTGACGACCGCGCTCCCAGCCAGCGAGCGAGACGGGGGCGGAGCGGCAGGAAAGCGCCATAGGCGCGCTCCAGAAGAGGCAAAACGCCAGGAATGCGCGCGACCGGTGCAAGATGCCGCCAGACCGGCAAATGCTGCCACAAGGCGACGAACGCCGCCGCGCCAGAGACCAGCGTGCCATCCGCTTGCCGGATATGAAACCGCGCCATGGCGCCTTCGCGCGTTAGGTCTGGTCCCGGATTGGCATCGGCCGCACTCACATCGATCCAAGCCAGCGCTTCCGCGCCCTGAAGGCCGCGATAATGCGCGATTTCGCGCCGGCAAAGCGGGCACGAGCCGTCGAAATAGACACAGGCGCGGGGTTCTTCGGAATGAGCGGTCATTGCTGTGTCTACGCGTATGGCGGCCCAATAGATTGCCGACAAAGGGCGGCCTTGACTTGAAAATCCGACAGCCTCTAGGCTGTGATATA
>VERN01000092.1 GCA_018882635.1 Beijerinckiaceae bacterium
GGTATGGATGAGGATGAGTTCTTTTTCAACAATGCCGGCATATTGGCAGAGTTTGGAAAGATTATCTGTATTTCGATGGGCTATTTTGTAGAATCTGGGGGCGAGCGCAGTTTCAGGGTGAAGTCAGTTTATGGAGATGATGAACGGAAATTGCTGAGGGAATTTCTGTCGATCCTCAAGCGTATTGAACAGAATTTCGGGGAGAAACTGATGATCTGCGGCCACAATATCAAGGAATTTGATGTCCCTTATATCTGCAGGCGACTGCTCATCAACGGGATGGTGGATGAATTCCCTACCTTCTTTTCCAGAATGCAGAGCGCCAAACCATGGGAGCTCTCCGCCATGTTGCTCGATACCCTCGACACCTGGCGTTTTGGAGATTACAAGAATTATATTTCCATGAAACTGCTGACCCATGTGCTGGGTGTGCCCTCACCAAAGGGGGATATCAGCGGGGCAGATGTTGGCAGGGTCTACTATCACGATGGAGATTTGGAACGCATCAGGAAATATTGCCAACATGATGTGGTGGCAGTTGCGGGCGTTGTGCTGAAGTTGAAGGGCCTGCCGGAGATGAAGTCGGGTGAGGTCATGGAATCTTAACCCAATCTCCGCATTTAAAACTTTTATCTTTATCCTAAACCAATCATCAGCAATGAGCGCGGAAGTACTGCTCGAGGTCAAGAACTTAGTCACTGAATTCAAAACGGAAAGCGGCCATGTAAAGGCTGTGAATGATGTCAGTTTTACGGTCAACAAACAAGAAATCATTGGTATAGTGGGCGAGTCGGGTTCCGGTAAGTCGATGATGGGCAAAGCAATCCTAGGCCTGCTACCGGGTCCGCATGTCCGCGCGGTGGGTGGAAAGATCCTGCTTGAAGGTCGGAATCTGTTCGATCTTTCCGAGGACGAGATGCGCGCCGTACGGGGGCGCCGCATCGCGATGATTTTCCAGGAACCGATGACAGCCCTGAATCCTTTGATGAAGGTCGGGCAGCAGATCGAAGAAGTACTGGAGATCCATACCACCTTGACACCGCTGCAGCGCCGGGAGCGCGTCCTCGAGCTGATCCGCGACGTTCACCTGCCCGAACCGGAGCGGATGATTGCGAGTTACCCACACCAGCTGTCTGGTGGACAACGGCAGCGCGTTGTCATTGCAATGGCACTTGCTCTCGAGCCGGCATTGATCATCGCCGATGAGCCGACAACCGCGCTCGATGTCACGACGCAGGCGCAGATTTTGGCCTTGATTAAGGAAATTCAGGCCGAGACCGGGATGGCCGTTCTCTTAATCACGCATGATCTGGGCATCGTCGCCAATATGGCGGATGAAGTCGTTGTCATGTATCGCGGTGAGGTGATGGAGCGCGGCCCATGCGAAGCGATTTTTCGTAACCCGCAACATCCCTATCTGCGCGCTTTGATGGATGCAGTGCCGAAATTCGGCATGGCTGATGACGAGCGGCTCAAGCCCATCCGCGACATCAAAATTGCCGCTTTGCCTGTTGGCCATGTCACGCATCAGCCCGATCCTGACCGGACCGTCTTATCGGTTCGCAATGTGTCGAAAAGTTTTACGCTGCGTTCGAGCGGTCTCTTTGGAAAAGCGGCTGAACGGGTTGCTGCACTCAGCAATGTCTCGTTTGATTTGAAGGCGGGCCGCACGCTCGGCATCGTGGGTGAATCGGGGTCGGGTAAGACAACGATCTCAAAAGTGATCATGCGTGCGTTGAAGCCAGATTCAGGCACGGTCTTTTTTGATGATGGATCGGGCCCTGCTGATGTCGCCGCGTTGCGTGGCAGCGCATTAATGCGTTATCGCCGTCAAGTTCAATTTGTCTTTCAAGATCCGTTCTCTAGCCTTGATCCGCGCATGACGATCTTGGACATTCTCCGTGAGCCGCTCGACGTCCACGGAATCGGAACGCCGCAGCAACGCGTTGAGCGCGTCATCCAATTGCTTGGCCTCGTGGGGCTCGATCAACGCGCGCTGCGCCGTTATCCGCATTCGTTCTCGGGCGGTCAGCGCCAGCGTATTGGCCTTGCCCGCGCGCTTGCAGTGTCGCCTTCGGTTCTGATTTGTGATGAACCGACATCAGCGCTTGATGTGTCGGTGCAGGCACAAATCCTGAATTTGCTCAAAGATCTGCAAAACGCTTTGGGCCTGTCGCTCATTTTTGTGTCCCACAATCTCGCCGTTGTCGACTATATGGCTGACGAAATCGCGGTGATGTGTCGTGGCCTTGTCGTTGAAAAAGCGCCCTGTGCCACTTTGTTCCGCAACCCCGTGCATCCCTATACACAAGCGCTTCTCAAAGCGGTGCCCGCGCCTGATCTCGACCATCCGCTCGATTTCGCAGCGCTTGTCAGCGGTGGATTTTCCAATCCCGCGCAATGGCCCGCCCCTTATACCATTCGCCCTATCGACCCTGAGCCAGTCTTAGTTGAAGTGGCGCCGGACCATTTCGTCAGTCATGGCGCGTCGCTTGATGTGCAGGAGGCCGTGGCATGATCACGCGGCGTGCGCTCTGTCTCATAGCCCTTGCTCTTACGCTGCCTGCGGAAGCAACGGAATTCCGTCTCCGTGAAGCGCCGATGCTCACGGAGCGCGTGGCGAAAGGGCAATTGCCCCCCCTCAATCAGCGTCTTCCGCGGACCATGCTGATTGTTGACCCGGTTGAAGAGAAAACGATCGGCACCTATGGCGGCGAAATGCGTTCGCTCGCCGTGCGCGCGCGTGATCTACGTTATCTCTCAGCCAATGGCTATACGCGGCTTGTTGGTTACAACGAAAAGCTTGAGCTAGTGCCCGATCTCGTCGAGTCACTCGAGACCGATGGTCGGAGTTTCACATTCACTTTGCGTGAGGGGCATCGCTGGTCAAATGGCGAACCGTTCACAACGGATGATTTCCGGTATTGGTGGGACGATGTCGCCAATAACAAGGATTTATCGCCTGCTGGGCCGCCGGACACATTAATTGTTGATGGCCAATTGCCGCGCGTGACCTTCATTGATGAGCGACGCGTTCGGTTTGCGTGGGAGAAGCCGAACCCACGCTTTTTACCTGCCCTCGCGGCCCCGCGTCCGCTGGCAATCTTTTCACCCTCCGCCTATCTGAAAAAATTCCACGCTAAATATACAGATCGCAAGCAACTCGATGCGCTTGCGCAAAAAGCCAAGTTGAAGTCCTGGGCCACGCTGCATAATCGGCTCGATGATCCTTATGAGCAGGGCAATCGCGAGATGCCAGTGCTCGGCCCATGGGTGAACACGACGGAGCAACCCGCGACGCGTTTCATCTTCGAGCGCAATCCCTATTACCACCGGGTTGATTGGGCTGGGCAGCAATTGCCTTATATAGATCGCGTTGTGATCGATATTTCGGCGGCCGGTCTGTTTGCCGCGAAGGCCAATGCCGGTGACGTTGATCTTCTGATGCGCGGTCTGTCTATGGCCGACGTTCCTGTGCTGAAACAGGGCGAAAAAGATCACGCTTACACAACCTTGCTGTGGCCGGACGCGCGTGGATCCGCTTATGCGCTCTATCCGAATTTAACGACCAACGATCCGGAATGGCGCAAGCTCAACCGCGATGTGCGCTTTCGCCGGGCGCTTTCGCTTGGGCTTGATCGGCGCATTATCAACAATGCGCTGTTGTTCGGTCTCGGGATCGAGAGCAACAACACCGTGATGCCGGAAAGTGCGCTCTATCAGGACCGCTTTCGTTATACTTGGATGCGCCATGATATAAGCGAGGCCAATCGCCTGCTCGATGATATTGGCCTCGTCAAACGGGACGCGCTCGGCTTCCGCCTTTTGCCGGATGGCCGCACCGCTGAAATCATTGTCGAGGTGGATGGTGAAGCCTCTGACGTGATCGACGCGCTGCAATTGATCAGCGAATTCTGGACGGATATCGGCATCAAACTGTTTGTTAAGCCGCAGGACCGGACAATTTTGCGCCAGCGCGCTTATGCTGGCCAAACCGTGATGGTCGCTTCACCGGGGCTCGACAACGCGATTCCGACAGCGCAAATGCCGCCAAGCGAACTCGCACCCGTGCGGCAAGATCATTATTCTTGGTCGAAATGGGGCCAATTTACCGAGACGCAAGGCAAATCGGGCGAGAAGCCAGATCTCAAGGAAGCGCAAGAGCTGGCATCCCTTTATCAGCGCTGGTCGCAGACGGCGGATACTGACGAACAAGAACGCATTTGGAACCAAATGCTGACAATCAATGCCGATCAGCAATTCACCATAGGCACCGTGACGGGCCAATTGCAGCCCATCGTGATCGCACGAAACCTCAAAAACGTGCCGAAGCGTGCTGTGTTCTCGTGGGAGCCGACATCGTTGATGGGCATCTATCGGCTTGATCAGTTCTATTATGGCGGTGATACGAAATGATCCGTTTTCTACTCCGCCGCTTTATCACCATGGCACTAACGCTGCTGGCCATTTCAGCGCTCGTTTTCATCGTGATTAAATTGCCACCCGGCGATTATCTGTCGAACCAGATCGAAGAATTACGCTCACAAGGCGATGCTGCTGCGGCCGCCAAAGCTGAATTTTTGCGCACGCAATACGGGCTCGATAAGCCGGTCTGGCAGCAATATCTCGTTTGGATCGGCGCCATGCCGGGGCCACAAGGGTGGGCAGGTTTGCTACAAGGCGATTGGGGTTGGTCGTTCGAATATCAGCGTCCTGTCAACGAAGTGGTCAACCGCGCGCTGGCACTCACCATTCTGGTCAATATTGTTGTGGTGATTTTCGTTCACCTCGTCTCAATCCCCATCGCGCTTTATTCGGCGACGCGCCAATATTCATGGGGCGATACGATTGTCACATTGTTTGGCTATTTGGGCTTGGCGACGCCCAATTTTTTGCTGGCTCTCGTTCTGCTTTATTATCTTAATCGATGGTTCGGTATTTCGATCGGCGGCTTGATGGATCCGCGTTTTAGCGATGCGCCGATGAGCATGGCGAAAATGAGTTCCATCATGTCTCATCTCATTGTTCCAGTTGTTGTGATTGGCCTGTCGGGAACGGCCGCCATGATCCGCCGCATGCGGGCTAATCTGCTCGATGAATTGCAGAAGCCTTATACAGTCACGGCGCGTGCCAAGGGTGTGCCGCCGATGCGGGCGCTCATCAAATATCCGTTCCGCATGGCCCTCAACCCATTCGTAGCAGATATTGGAAATCTCCTCCCGCATCTCGTTTCAGGATCGGTGCTGGTCTCGCTCGTGCTTTCGCTGCCGACGGTGGGCCCCATTCTTTTGCAAGCTTTGAAAATGCAGGATCAATTCCTCGCTGGGTTTATCCTCATGTTCGTCGCTGTTCTGACTGTTGTCGGCATGCTGATTTCTGATCTGCTATTGGCGGCTCTTGATCCGCGCATTCGTATCGGGGGAGGCGCGTGATGGTGACGCCAACCGCCCCCGTTCAAGCGATGCCTGCGCCTTTGGGGCAGGCGCATTGGGTTAATCCAGCGCCATTCGATGCAGATGCCACCCGTCCGCTAACAGCCGAAGAAGAGCGCTATTATCGCGCCTCTGGGCTGAAGCTGATTTGGTGGAAATTCATTCGCCACCGTATTGCGCTCATCGCGGGCATATTCCTTGTTTCCCTCTATGCGTCGCTACCCTTTGTGGAAATGATCGCGCCTTATGGCATGGCAAGTCGGCATGCCGATCATCTTTATGCGCCGCCGCAGCCTGTGCATCTGTTCCATGAAGGCCGCTTTGTAGGCCCCTTCGTCTATCCCTATGCGTTCAAGTTCAATCTTGAAAAATTCACCCGCGATTATGTTGAGGATCGGTCGACCCCGCAGAAATTACGCTTTTTCTGCCAAGGCGAATCCTATGATTTCTGGGGCATCACGCGCATGAACGTGCATCTGATATGCCCACCTGAAAACGGAACAGCGTTCTTGCTCGGGACAGACAGGCTTGGGCGTGATCTCCTCTCGCGCATTATCTATGGCGCGCGTATTTCGCTCACGGTCGGTCTCATCGGCATTGCGGTGTCATTCGTGATCGGTCTTACGCTTGGAGGGCTCGCGGGTTATCTCGGCGGCTGGGTCGATGCCAGCGTTTCACGCACCATTGAAGTGCTGCGCTCCCTACCGGAATTGCCTTTATGGTTGGCGCTGTCAGCGGCCTTACCGGTCAATTGGAGTCCTATTCTCATCTTCTTCGCGATTACGATTATTCTCGGCCTTTTGGATTGGCCGGGGCTCGCCCGCGCGGTCCGTTCAAAGCTGCTCGCGCTGCGCGAGGAAGATTTTGTGAAGGCAGCTGAGCTCATGGGCGCATCGCGTGCGCGCATTATCGGCCGTCATTTGGTGCCGAATTTTATGAGCCATCTGATTGCGTCAGCGACGCTCTCAATCCCCTCGATGATCCTCGGTGAAACAGCTTTGTCATTTCTTGGCTTAGGCCTGCGGCCGCCTGTCACCAGTTGGGGCGTGCTATTGAATGAGGCGCAAAACCTCGCCGCGGTGAATCTCTATCCGTGGCTGCTGTTTCCCATGGTGCCGGTCATTCTCGTCGTCCTCGCCTTTAACTTCATGGGCGATGGCTTGCGCGACGCGGCGGATCCCTATCACTGAGCGGCGGTTGGAAAACGCGCGCCCGGCGATGTCGTGACAGCGGATGCCGCCGCCGCCATCTCGGGTGAAAAGCTTCCCTGTGTGCCACCGGCGATCGTCACTGCATTGGCGGCAAACTTGATGCCGTTTTCGCGGAAGGCAAGGATGATCCGCTTCAACGCTTCGCGTTGAACCCAGGTTGGCTTATTGGGCCGCGCTGTAAACTTGATGCGGATCACCAGCGCATTGTCCTGAATTTCCTGCACGCCTTGCAGTTTCACCGGCTGCAGCAATTCCTTGCCGAGTTCCGGATCCTCCATCATGGCGAGGCCCACTTTTTTAACCACTTTGCGCACTTGCTCGAGATCAGAGCTAGGGTCGATCCGCAACGTGAACTTCATTGTGGCCCAATCGCGACTAAAATTCGTGATTGATTGGAGCTGGCCGTAAGGAATGGTGTGAACCTGCCCATTCTGATGGCGTAGCCGCAAAGAGCGCAGCGAAATCTGTTCCACCGTGCCCTTCAAGCGGCCGGTGTCGATATATTCACCGACACGAAACGCATCATCGGCCATGAAGAAAACGCCTGAGAGGATATCCTTGATGAGCGATTGGCTGCCAAACGAGATGGCCAAGCCAAAGACGCCAGCACCGGCGAGGAGGGGCGCGACATTCACGCCGAGATTGGAGAGCGCCACCATGCCCGCAATCAGCAAGATGGTCATCCCGATGAGAACGCGCGCCATCGGGAAGAAGGTCGCGAGACGCGAGGCAGGCTCCAACATCTCATCATCGTCAACTTGGGTTGGGTCGATGATGCGGTTCATGCCGAGTGCGGATTGCGCCCAGAAATTTGTGATCTGCCAAATAAGAAAGCCGATGAAGAGTGTCGCGCCACCGCTCATGATCGCGAGACTGACAGAGCGCCATTCCGGCCATGGCAACGCACCGGTGGATGCAAACCATGTATGCCCGATCCAAAGCGCTGCGACGATTGTTGCAGCGAAACGGTAAACGCCGCGAAAAAGGCAGGCGCGCTGGCGTCGCTCCTCGGTTGTCGTGAGCCCCAGCAGCACATCAATGGTGATCAGCGTCGCGAGGATGCCGACCGAATTCAGGAGAGCCCAGAAAATATTGAACTGCCCGACAACAATCGACCATGCCCAAGTGAGGCCAACCGCCAACACAGCAAAAGAGGCGAGACCTGAAACAATGTCACGCCCTGTCGCCTGCACCGGTTCAATCAGCGAGCGCGCCAAGGTGCGCACGGCGATCAAGGCGGAAATGGTGAGCGCGGTCACGAAAACGAGACCAAGACACCGGGCCGCCAAATGATCCATGCCGTTATGCACAAGCAGGGGCAGCAAAGTGGGCCCTAAAACGCCGAGCGCGAAGACGAGCCCGAAGAGATGATAGAGCGGCCGCGCGGCTGCGGGTGCCACCGGCAAAATGCGGAAGCGCGGCGCGCCGGGTCGCATGAGGATGCGCGGAAACAGCATCAGCCCATACCAGACCACGAGACCGCGTAAGATCACTTTCGTGAATCCTGCGTCATTGCCCCAATTCTCAATGGCGATGCGGCCTAGCAGGACCAATGCGATAATGACGACAAGGCGGTCGGCAATATCCCATCCCAACAATTGGGTGGCGCCACCTTGGCATGAAGCGGTCTCCAATCCGTGGTGCCGCATGCTTCGCGTCAAAAACCGAAAGCCGAGCAGTAAGACCACGGCGGCAAGAATGGCACCCATCGCAGCGAGGAAGGCGCGAGAGGGATCGCCATCCATCATCAACGCGCTGTGTAATGCTTTGACGGCCTCGCGAGGAATGGCCGGGGCCGCGGCCAGCACGTCCCCTAAGTCGCGCATGAACATATGAAGCGCGTCGTCAATGCCGCTCCACCATTCATCCGACATGCCCATCCCCATCGGCGACATCGGCGGTGGGGCAGCATGCGGTGCAGCTGCAGGGGCGGGCGTGTTCTGGGCGAGGACGAGGGCCGTATTCATGCGGTCATCCAATCATGGACTGGGCCAGGAGGCTATCCCTCAAGCGTGCCATGCTTTACGCGATCCGGCTGGCTTCAAAGACAGGCCGGACTGAACTGTGCCATTCAGTTTTCCAATCAGCCAGCCAATGATCGGCTGGGCTGCGTCCGTCGAGCAGGATGGTTTCCAGCGGTTCGAGATAGAGCGTCTCGTCGCGGCCATCTGCATCACGGCGAGCGCGCCGGCGTAAACCATCGCGCGCTATGGCAACCATATCGCGCGCATAATCATTGAGCGGCGCGCCGCGGAATTGTGTGTCCAGCGCCATGCGCGGCACTTCACGGCGCAAAGCGGCACGTTCTTCTGCGGTCCAACCGGCAATGAGCTTTTCAGCGGCTGTTAATGCGGCGCCGTCATAGAGAAGGCCAACCCACAAAGCAGGCAATGCATTGATCATTGCTTCGCTGCCAACATCGGCGCCGCGCATTTCGATGTAACGCTTCAGCCGCACTTCGGGAAACAGCGTCGAGAGATGATTGGCCCAGTCCGAAATTGTGGCGCGTTCACCCGGCAAGGCAGCTAATTTTCCGGCGAGGAGATCGCGGAATGAGGCGCCGCTGACATCGTGATAGACATCGCCGCGCTTGACGAAATAAAGCGGCACATCCAGCGCCCATGCGACGTAGCGTTCAAAGGAAAAGCCCGGCTCGAAGGCGAAATCGAGCATGCCCGTGCGATCACCATCCGTGTCGAGCCAGATTTGCGACCGCATGGATTTAAAGCCATTCGGCTTGCCATCGGTGAAAGGTGAATTGGCAAACAGCGCCGTCGCGATGGGTTGCAACGCCAGCGAAACGCGCATCTTACGCACCATGTCGGCTTCATCAGAGAAGTCGAGATTGGCCTGCACGGTCGCAGTGCGGAACATCATGTCGAGACCGAGCGAACCAACCTTCGGCATATAATTCGCCATGATGCGATAACGCTTCTTCGGCATGACCGGTGTTTCAGCCCGCGTCCAAAGCGGGCTCATGCCGAGCCCGGCGAAACCAATATTCAAATCTTCGCCAATCGCATGACAATGGGCGAGGTGTTCGCGCAATTCCGCAGCGCTTTGGTGGATCGTTTCAAGCGGCGCGCCAGAAAGTTCGAATTGTCCACCTGGCTCGAGCGAAATCGCGCCTCCCCCGATAGGATCAGCAAGCCCGATAATCGCCTCGCCATCGCGGATCGGTTCCCAGCCTGTGCGTGCCTGAAGATGATCAAGCAACGCGCCAATGCCATCATCACCCTCATAAGAAACGGGGGTGAGAGTATCTGGCCGGAAGGGAATCTTTTCGTGCTCCGTGCCAACGCGGAACGCGCTATGGCCTTTGCAGCCCGCTTCAAACCAAGCAACCAATTCGCGTTGGTCTTCAATCGGGGTTGGGTCGTTCTGGTCGCGCGCCATGGAAGTCCTTCAACGGTCGGCCGGGGTCAAGATCCGGGGAGACGAGGTTCAATATAGGGGCGCCGCCCAAGGGGCAAATCAACCCGGCCGCACCCAGTCGCCAAGCGTCGCTTGCACCAATGCAAGCGCAGCTACCGCAGCCGTGTCGGCACGCAGGATGCGCGGACCCAATGACAGCCGCACGACAGCGGGCAAACGCAGCAGCATGTCCCGCTCTTCGTCGGAAAATCCGCCTTCAGGGCCAATAAGGACAGCCAAAGGCCCCGGTTTCACCCGTTCTAGAGCCAAGAGCGGGTCTTGGACATCAGCGCGCTCGTCACAGAACACAATCGGGCGCTCCGCGTCCCATGAGGCAATCAGCCGGTCAAACCGGACCTCATCGGCAATCGTAGGCACCGAAAGAATGCCGCATTGCTCGGCAGCTTCGATGGCATTGGCCCGCATGCGATCGAGATTGATCCGGGTGGTCTGGGTCCGGCTTGTCCGCACGGGTTGCAGGCGCGCCGCTCCCATTTCGACCGCTTTTTGGACCATATAGTCGAGCCGAGCATGTTTAAGCGGCGCGAAGAGATAATCGATCATGCCCGCTGGCGTTTGCGCGCGGGTCTGTTCCACAACGCTAAGGCTAGCCCCTTTTTTGCCGGAAGCGGTCAATTCGGCAACGAATTCACCGGATTGGCCATCAAAAATCAGGATGACATCGCCGATCCCAAGGCGCAGCACATGGGTGAGATAATGGCTCTTGTCGCGATCAAGGGCGCGTGTCTGTCCGGCAGCCAGCGGTCCTTCGACAAAAAGCCGCGGCGTCCTGAAATCGTAATCCGCCATCGCCCCCTTCCCCTTTCCGCTGGCGCCCCTTAAATAGCCCGAATCAGGGGCGACCCTTATCTTTATTCATCTGATGGGCTCATGAAGCCAATCCGGACCTTGGCGGCATGTTCCCGCC
>VERN01000093.1 GCA_018882635.1 Beijerinckiaceae bacterium
GCACGCCAGCAAATCCGGCGAGTGCAACGCCAGCCCCATAGGTGAGGGTGATCATCAGCGGCACGTTGATGCCGAACGCTTGAACGAGTTTTGGATTTTCCGTGGCGGCGCGCAGATAGGCGCCAAGCCGCGTCTTCTCAATCACAAACCACGTGGCAATGCAGACCACAAGTGAGGCGACAACGACCCAGCCGCGATAAATCGGCATGAACATGAGGCCAATATCGACAGCGCCACGCAGCGCTTCAGGCGCCTGATAAGGCTTGCCGGAGGAGCCATACCAATAACGGAAGGCCCCTTCGATGATCAGGGAGAGGCCGAAAGTGAGCAGCAGGCCGTAAAGATGATCGAGCCCTTTCAACCGTGCCAGCATGGTGCGTTCAATCACACAACCAACAAGACCAACGACGAGCGGTGCGAGCAGCAGCGACCACCAATAGTTCAGGCCAAAGAGATTAAGGCCGAACCAGGCCGCAAACGCGCCGAGCATATAAAATGCGCCATGGGCGAAGTTGATGACATTGAGCATGCCGAAAATGACGGCAAGCCCAAGCGACAAAAGTGCGTAAAATGAGCCGTTGATCAGGCCAAGCAGGATTTGGCCATATAACGCCTGTGCGGGAATTCCGAAAATCACGAGCTAGACTCCGAGGAATTTGTGCAGCTCGTCCGATTTGGATTCGAGTGCACTATTCGGGAACGTATCGACGACATGGCCGTCTTCCATCACATAATGACGGTCGGCCAGCTTGGCGGCGAAACGGAAATTCTGTTCGACGAGAATAATGGTGAAACCCTTGCTGCGCAGCATGGCAATGACTTCGCCAATACGCTGAATAATCACGGGCGCAAGGCCTTCGGTCGGCTCGTCGAGCAAAAGCAACCGCGCACCTGTACGCAGGATGCGCGCCATCGCCAGCATTTGCTGTTCGCCACCGGAAAGCTTGGTGCCGGGGCTGGTGCGACGCTCCAGCAAGTTAGGGAAAAGCGCATAGATTTCGTCAAGGCTCATGCCGCCATCAGCCACGCGTGGTGGCAGAAGGAGATTCTCTTCGACGGTGAGAGTCGCGAAGATACCGCGCTCTTCGGGAACATAGCCAACACCAGCGCGTCCAATTTTATAGCTCGGCAAATTGATGATTTCTTCGCCGCGCAATTTGATCGAGCCGCGACGATCATCAAGAATGCCAATGATGGCGCGTAAGGTGGTCGTCTTGCCCGCGCCATTGCGGCCGAGCAGCGTGATCGTCTCGCCTTCATTCACCTCGAGCGAGACGCCCTGCAGGGCATGAGATTCGCCGTAATAGCCGTGTAGATTTTCAATTTTGAGGAGAGGCTGCACCATCACGCCGCTTCCTTGCCCATATAGGCTTCGCGCACACGGGCATCTTGCGAGACGGTCGCGTAATCACCTTCAGCCAGAATTTCACCGCGTGCGAGCACGGTGATGCGGTCACACAGGCGCGAGACGACGGAGAGATTGTGCTCGACCATCAATACGGTGCGCCCCTTGGCTGCTGCACGGATCAGTTCGGCGACATGATCGATATCTTCATGGCCCAACCCCGCCATCGGCTCGTCGAGCAGGAGAAGGCGCGGTTCAAGCGCGAGCGTGGTGGCGAGTTCGAGCGCACGCTTGCGCCCATAAGGCAGGTTGGTGGCCTGCTCATGAATCCATTGTTCGAGCTTGAACGATTCAATCAATTCCGTGGCGCGGGCATCAAGCGTATTCAATACGCTTTCCGAGCGCCAAAATTGTGTGGCAAGGCCTGCGGGGCGCTGCAACGCGACGCGCACATTCTCGAGCACGGTTAGATGCGGGAATGTCGCAGAAATCTGAAAGGAGCGCACAATGCCGCGGCGCGCTGTTGCGGCGGGCTTTTCCTGCGTGATGTCGATGCCGTCAAAGATGATCGTTCCCGCTGAGGGCGGAATGAATTTGGTCAGCAAATTGAAGACAGTTGTTTTGCCAGCGCCATTCGGACCGATGAGCGCATGGATCGCGCCCGAGGCCACTGAAAGGTTGACGTCCTTGACGGCGTAAAAGCCGCTGAACTGCCGGGTTAAGCCGCGGGCTTCAAGAATGATGTCGGAGGGCATGGCACGAATCCGGCCGAAAATCGGGAATGAAAAACCGGGGCGAAGCGTTGCCGCTTCGCCCCGGATGTGAATGCGATCAGAGTTTGCAGCCGCTCTGTTCCACGGTGAAGAAGGCTTGGTCGCCCGGCACCGTCGCGAGGACTTTGTAATAATCCCACGGCTTCTTGCTCTCGGCCGGGGACTTCACTTCCAAGAGATACATGTCGTGAACCATGCGGCCATTGGCGAGCACTTTGCCGCCCTTGCCGAAGAAATCATCGACCGGCATTTCTTTCAACTTCTTGGCAACTGCGTCGGCATCCTTCGAATTCGCCGCCTTCACCGCCTTCAAATATTGCAGGACGGCGGAATAGGTGCCGGCCTGAATCATGTTCGGCATGCGGCCAGTGCGCTTCATGAAACGCTCACCGAATTCGCGCGACTTGTCGTCGAGGTCCCAATAATAACCTTCGGTGACAACGAGGCCCTGCGCTGCCTGCAAGCCGAGGCCATGCACTTCAGCGAGTGTCGTCAGAAGACCAGCGAGTTTCTGGCCGCCCTTGGCGATGCCGAAATCCGCGGCCTGCTTGATCGAGTTCGTCGTATCAAGACCGGCATTTGCAAGGCCGATCACTTTGGCCTTCGAAGCCTGCGCTTGCAGCAGGAAGGACGAGAAGTCGGAATTGTTGAGCGGATGCTTCACGGCACCCAACACCTTGCCGCCATTCTCTTTCACCACTTTCGAGGTGTCGTCTTCAAGCTGATAGCCGAAGGCATAGTCGGCGGTGAGGAAGTACCAGCTATCGCCGCCAGCCTTTGTCAGTGCGCCACCGGTGCCCACAGCGAGCGCGCGGGTGTCATATGCCCAATGGAAGCCGTAGGGCTGGCACATGTCACCGGTGAGACGGGACGTGGCCGCGCCGACGACGATGTCGATCTTCTTCTTCTGCTTTGAGAGTTCATGCACGGCGAGGGCGACCGAGGAGGTCGTCAGTTCCGTGATCATGTCGACGCCGTCAACATCATACCATTGGCGGGCGATGTTGGAGCCGACATCCGGCTTGTTCTGATGGTCGGCGGTGACGAGCTCGATTTTGCCGCCAAGCACTTGGCCGCCAAAATCCTCAATGGCCATTTTGGCTGCTTCAACCGACCATTTGCCGCCGTAATCGGCATAGACGCCTGATTGATCGTTGAGGACGCCAATTTTGACGCCTTGGGCGGATGCGATGCTGGTTGAGACAAGCGCCAGCGCGGTTGCGCCCAGCAGGGAGAGAGAGATGGTTTTCAAGGCTATCCTCCTGTTTGATTTTTCTGATTGGAGGCGAAACTAGGGGCGCCGACCTTGTCGGCAAGGCCTCGCCGCCGTCTCATCGGAGTATTGTCCGGGGCGGCTTTCTGAGCCAGCAAAGAAACTTCTGTTTTAGAATAGCTTGGGTTTAACCGGACGGTGGATCTTGGGGGTCAAAAATCGCGCTGGATTCGGGCGCGGAACTGCCAGGCATTATCTCGGTTCAGCGGCGGATAGCCCGGGTCGGTCGAAGCCAAGGTTTTGCTGCCCGACAATTGATACCACATCAGCTCGCCGCCGATTTCGAGGTCTTTCAAGGGCGACCAGATCAGGTTTGAGCCAATCTGCCAGAGGCCGGCCTTGGACGCTCTGGAAACGGTAGCAGCGGCAGGCCCTGTCGGGTCAGCCTGCCCATAGCTGGCAAAGGCGGACTGCTGAACGGTAGGCATCCAATAATGGCTGAAGGCCGCCGTGAGCGAATAGCCGGTCGTCAATTGCATGGTGTTGCCGGCGAAATAGGCGTCCGACAGGGTGTAGCGCAGGCGTCCAATGCGGAACGAATTGCGCCCTAAGCCGAGATAATTCACGGCGCCATCGGCGTAAGCGGCTTGCCCCCACAGGACATCGCCCTCGGCTAAGACGGGTAAGTTGAGCTTGAGACCGGCCTGAATGGCCCAGCCGAGTTGCGATGAGCCGGAGGTGAAAGCGTCGTTGTAGAGCGGCCGCAGCGGATGCAAGGCACCGGACAATTGGGCGGAGCCCCAGTTCTGATCGAACCGGACGGCGCCGACAATCTCAGGGAGCCATCCGCCAGCAAGGGCCAGATTGCCTTCGGCGACGGTGCGATTGGTTGGGTTTTCCAGAGAGAGGGTCGTGGAGAGACCTGAATTGAAACTTGCCGTGTAGGCGAAACCGTTGATGGGGCCGCGCGCCGAACCCAAAGTGCCGCCCCAATTCAGGTCATTGCCGTAGAAATCAAAAAACGAATTGAAGCGGCCAGCTGTGAAGCCCGCAAATTCAATGAAGGCGCGCTGTAGCTGCGAATTGTTTTCGGGGGTGCCGCTGTTGTTGTCATAAGCGGGGACTGAGCGTGAATAGGCGCCGCTCGAAATCGTGGATTGAAGACGCATCGTTGCCCGCAGGACGCCGTAATCCGTTTGGCTGCGCGCATCGAAATCAAATCGACCACGGCTGCGGAAGCCGGTCTCCGGTTGCCCGCGCGACCATATCTCGTTCACAAGGATTTCAAACCGGATGCGGCCGCCGAGTTTAAGGCAGATATCGGAACCCGGGATGTAGAAATAACCGCTGCCAAAGGCGCTGCATATCCGCATGGCGGCATTGGGCGCTTGGCCGGGCAGATTGCCAGCCCAAGCGGGGCCTGTTAGGGCCCAAGCCAACATAAATCCCCATGCCGTCCGCCTAAGCACGACGCCCGCTCTTTCATTAATCTACGAGGCTGACGCAGCCGTCTTCAGAATTCGTTTATGCTATAGGCGGATGCTCGACAAGCAGGCAAGCCGCGGCCAGTTTCACCAATCCCTTTTCGAGGGGAGGGGCGCTTTTCTGCGTGGTTTTGATCTCCGTTAATTAAGTTTACAGGGAAGAACAGGGATCTTTTTCGGACACCGAAAAAGCCATTCGTATTTTGTCCGGATCAACTTGTTATCCTTTTTCTTGGTGCGATTCTTAGACAACGAGTAGCAGAAAAATTTCAAAATTGGTGAAAGGCAAAAAAGTATTTTGCATGTTGCTGACCCCCTTGTAGTTACGAAAAAAGCGCGTATTTTATTTTTTGGATAGCAATGACCCCCGGTGTGGTCAGAGATTGCTGGAATTAAGTTTGAGCTTAATTCGGCGGATGTGGCTTAGAGCTGCGCTCAATTGCAGTCCCGATGATGCAGTCTCTCGGTGAGACAGGGCGATCAATCCATAACTTGAACCCGCTCGCGTGGGACTAATACCTTGATGGTGTTGACGCCACAGGGTTGCCGTACGCGCGTCACAAAGTTGAGGACAGCCTTGCTATGCCAGACCATGAGGGACGTAACCCACTGCTTGAGGAAAAGCCTTCGAACGGAAGCCCATCCAAAAGACGCCGCAGAAGAAAAACACCTGCCGGAATGCAAAAACCAGTTTCTGAAAGTGTGGAATTGAAGGTGGGCTATAAGAGGCCTCCTCCTGATAAACAATTTAAGAAGGGGCAATCAGGCTGTCCGAGTGGACGACCGAGAGGATCAAAGAACAAACCCAAATTAGCGGAAGGCGTCTACCATTTGGAGCAGGCATTTGCTTCCGGGATCATCAGTTTCAAGGCGCCTCCTAAGCCGAAGACATCAACATCGGATCGGTATTTCAGGAAGAGATCGAGTGATGGCTTTCCAAGGCGGGAGCATTGCTATTTCGATGATCATGTAAAATTTGTCACGATCTTTGGGCCTCTCAATCAGGAGGAAGATAAAGCCTGGCAAGACCTCGTGAGAAGGGAGGTCTGGTTGATGGATGACCTCATCGGTGAGCTGAAGGCCGTCATTGAGGCAGAGGACGCCTACACCAAAAGAGAAATGGGGGCCGCAGCAGCACGTTCAGAGGAGTTGCTGGAAGAAATCAGGGCTCAAAAGGAAAAGTACCGCAGGCGGATGAGGTACGAAGAGTTTGAAGCTTTAGGCAAGGCCAAGACATGACAAGGACGACCATGAAGTGCCTGCCAAGGTCGTGCACGTAAGAGGGACGTGTCCAGAGGGCAGGTTGCCTAACGCGAAGGTGCCCAACGGGCAGGTTGTCTGACGTGAAGGTGCCCAATGGACATGTGCTCAAAGGGCAGGCTGGATCGGCTGGAACTATCCTTTCCCAACGAGCATGTCTCTACGTCGATGGGCGGAGGCGGTTGTTGGGTGGTGTTAGGCCTCGTTGGGTCAGGCTACTCGTCTGAACTTAAAAACATCCATCTATCATTTATTCGCTTAGCTAAACCTTTTTCTTGTAAGTTCCAAAGCGCACGCCGAACAGTCTCACGTTGGATTTTTATTGCTCTACTGACTTCAGCAACCGAAACTGCATAACATAGATAGTCAGTTCGCTCACCCGAATAGCTAAACGCAACAACAAGACCATGCCAAACCAAATACTCACTAGGTGACAACTGATATTTCTCAACGGCTCTGTGATACCGCTGGACGTTAACAAAAGAAAATTCAAGCTCACGTAACATCTGAAGCTCAATTAAATTATTAGGATTACACTCTACCTTACAAGATTTATATAGTTACCCAAATTGGGCAACGCTTTTGGACTATTAGTTCTGCTCAAATTTTGTTCTTTACGATAGGTAAAAACTAACACTTCGTGTCGTCTACTGGCTTTGCTCGCCTTTGTGATCCTAGCCTGCGACCTAAAGTTCAACCAATATTTGGTTGGCACTTGGGAGCATTCGGGATGGCTTGAAAGCGGCATTTGGATGACGGCGGCCTTAAGATTTTGAGGCAGGTGTAATAGGTCGCGTTGAGGCGCTCCTTCAATCAGCCAATGTCAGCAAGACCGGTTGATGGTCGGAAATCTGTGTTTCCGTATCATAGGCGATGGCGCGAAGGCGCGGTTTGAGATCAGCACTCACAAACATGAAATCGCAGCAATGCGGTTTTCCATAGCGCTGATCATAAATGCAGAACGAGGGTGGATGCGGCGTGTTGCCCTTCAGAAGATGCCATGCGTCTTGTAAAGCAGGAACATCATCACCGAACGGTGCTTCGATCAGAGCTTTGAGCGGATCCTCGGGCGTCATATTGAAATCACCCATCAAGAGGGCGGATGCCGTCTCCGGCACCGGAATGAACGGTCCATAGGTTTTGAGAGAGGGGCGTGCAACGCGCTCAGAAGCCAGGCGATGGATGTTTCGCAAACCCTCGACCTCATAAGCGCGCAATAAGGCTGACGAATATTCGAGATGCGTCGTCATGATATGAAGTGGGCCGAAGGGTGCGGCAATAACGGCGTCGACGACAACGCGCGGCATGTTCGGCGTCTTGTCACCGCTCCATGGCAAGAGATGGCGCATGACACGGCCTACCGGCAGGCGTGACAGCAGCATATTGCCGAAGCGCTTACGCCCACCTTTTCGATTTGGTACGTCAACGGCGATACCTTCAAAGGCGGCAAAGTCGGGCATCAAGGCGGCGATCACTGCGAATTGGTTTTCACCCTGCGAGCCTTCAAGATCGTCATAGCCATCGGCTACTTCCTGCAAGCAGATTACATCGGCACCAGTGGCGCGCGCATAGTCCGTCACGCGCTTGAGATCACAGACGCCATCCATACCGAGACCCCATTGGATGTTCCATGTCAAAATCTTCATAAGGTCACCTGATGCCTGCGCGCATAAAACTCTGCACGAATTGCCGTTGAAAAAGCAGGAAGCCGATGATGAGCGGTGCGGCACTGAGCAAAGTCGCGGCGCAAATGATCGACCAATCGATCCCCTGATCGGTTGACGCGAAAATCTGCAGACCGACGGTCAAGGGGCGTGCCTCCACCGAATTCGTTATGATCAACGGCCAAAGGAAATTGTTCCAATGGTGTGAGACCGATACGAGCGCATAAGCGAGATAGACAGGCTTTGCGAGTGGGATGTAAACACGCCATAGGATTTGCAATGCACTGGCCCCTTCGACGCGAGCGGCATCATCCAGTTCGATCGGAACCGTTTTGAACGTTTGGCGTAACAGAAAAATACCAAAAGCCGAGGCCATGTAGGGTAGCGCCATGGCCGGGATCGTGTCGACAAGGCCGATCCGCGACATGGTGCGATAGTTCTCGACGATCAGCACATCTGGCATAATCATCAATTGCGCCAACACCAACGCAAACAGCAAGCCGCTGCCGGGAAAATCATAACGTGCGAAACCATAGGCGGCGAGCGTGCACAGAAGGAGCTGTCCTGCCAAAATTGTTGTCACCAGCAGGAACGTATTGAGTGCGTAGCGAGCAAATGGCGCCGCATCAAGAGCACGATAGAAATTATCGAGCGTGAGCGGAGCGCTGAGTATAAAGCGTGTCGAGAACTCAGGCGGATGAAAGGCCGTCCAGACCGCATAGGCAAGCGGCAAAATCCAGATGATAGCCAACGCCCAAGCGCCGATTGTCTCAAGAGTGAGCGCTATTCCCTTCGGCTGGTAGGGATTCTGGCGTTCCATGACCTACCTGTAATGCACGCGGCGTTCGAGAAGCCCATATTGGATGGCAGCAATGAGTCCGAGTGTGACCAGCAACACAGTGGTCAGCGTCGCAGCATAGGCTGTGTCCCAATATTTAAAGCCGACCTCGTAAATATAATAAAGGAGAAGTGTCGAGGAATTGTTGGGCCCACCATGAGTAAGTACGAAGACATGATCGACAAGCCGGAAGGCATTGATCATGGCATTGATTAGAATGAAAAGGGTCGTCGGCATCAAGAGTGGCCATTGCACGCGGCGAAAAAACATCCATCGTGATGCCCCTTCGAGTGAAGCGGCTTCGCCCAAGGCTGGCGAAATCTGCTGCAAGGCCGCCAAATAAAAAATCATGAAAAATCCAGCCTCTTTCCACACTGCAACAATGATGACGCAGAACAAAGCGGTCTTATCTGAGCCAAGCCATGGCCAGCTCGGCGCGCCGAAGAGACCCGTAATCTGTTCAAGCAGTCCATATTGCGGTGTGAAGAAAAACAACCAGATATTCGCGACCGCGATCATCGGCAGAATTGTTGGCGTGAAGAAAGCCATGCGGAGCGCGGCGCGACCTTTGAGCTTGTCGTTGACCCACAGCGCCATAATTAATGATAGCGCAATAGACAAGGGCACGGTGCCGCCCAAGAAAATTAGATTGTTGGTTGCTGCTTTCCAAAAGACGGGATCCCCCACCATTTGTTCGTAATTGTCGAGGCCAATAAAGCGTGATGGTCTGCGCCCTTTTGGTGTCGAATAAAAACTGTCGATGAACGTCGCTAAGGCTGGCCAATGGGTGAAGACGACCAACACGCTGAGCGCGGGCAGAACGAGAAGCCAGCCTTGGATTGTTAATGAAAAGCGTTTCATCGGATGGGTTGGGGCCACCCCGAAGAGTGACCCCCTATCGTTTATTTATAGTCTTTAAGAATGCGTGTTGCCTCCGTCTGCGCATCTTTCATCGCAGTGGCAGCTGGTTTCGTGCCGGTCAAAGCCGCTTGCAGGCCATCATTGAGTGCCTTTGTCACACGTTGGTTGTCATGCGTCGAGAATTCGGCGACCGAGACGGGTAATTGGTCGCGCGCAACGGCGGCTTGCGGAAATTCGGCGACATATTTTTTCATCGCCGGCGTATCCCAAGAATCAGGCCTCACCGCAACATAGCCGGTGTCGATGCCCCATTGGGCCGCGCGCTCTGCTGTGGTGATCCATTTGATAAATTTAAATGCGGCCTCCTGTTCTGTGCGCTTGGCCTTCTTGAAGATGTAGAAATTGCCACCACCCGTGGGACTTCCCCGGCGCTTCTGTGCAGGAAGCATCGCAACGCCGAAGGGGAATTTTGCATTGCTACGGACGTTCGTTAGGTTGCCTGTGGTGGTCCACATCATCGCTACTTTGCGCTCGAAGAAATCCTTCGGCGTGGTACCCCATTCGACGATCCCAGGAGGGTGAACTTTATACTTTGTCGCGAGATCGATCCAATATTGCAGCGCTGTCGTGACTTCCGGTTTATCGAAATAAACCTCTGTGCCAGCGGGGTTCATCAGCACTGCGCCCGCTGGTGTTGTTAGGCCTTGGAAGAGCCAATAGGGAAAACCAGACGACGGAATCTGAACGCCCCATTGCGTAACATTGCCCGAAGCGTCGCGCTTAGTAAGTTTCTGCGCGAAGGTGGTCATCTCATCCCAGGTCTGAGGCGGTTTTTCCGGATCAAGGCCTGCTTCCTTGAATGCTTCTTTGTTCCAGTAAAGAACGATGGTCGAGCGTTGAAACGGAATGCCCCACGTTTTTCCGCCGGTTTGGCTGTTTTCCATGAAGGCTGGATAGAAGCTTTTGAGCCAGGCCTTATCGTCATCCGTCTTGATAAAATCATCGAAGGGTACGATCGCTTCTTCATCGATGAGTGTGAACATGTCAGTCGAAAGGAGCACGGATGTGACCGGCGGGGTCCCACTTTTATGCGCCGTTAGAGCCTTCACAATCGTGTCTTGATACGAGCCTGCATAAATTGGCTTCACCGTGAGGCTAGGATTATCCTTCTGGAAGCCTTCGGCAAAACCGTCAATCAACTTCGTGATTGGACCACCCACTGCAACAGGGTAGAAGAACGAAATTTCCGATGCACTTTGTGCTAAAGCCGGATTGCCGATGGCTGTACTTGCAGCCAGTGCACCAAGGCCACCTAAAACCTGACGGCGATGCGGTGTGATTTCCTGTGTCATCTGTTTCTCCCTTTTAATATTAAGGTTTATGATGCCATGCGGCGTCCGTGTACGCGGTCAAACCGATGAATGTAATCGTTAGGGGCGTGGAGCCTGATCTCGTCGCCAATGCGAGCTCCAAATTGTCCTGCAATGCGGACAAGAACGATGTGGCCTGCAAGATCGGCCTCCAAAAGGGTGTCTGCAC
>VERN01000094.1 GCA_018882635.1 Beijerinckiaceae bacterium
TCACGACAAGCCTGTCGGCCATGGTGAGCGCTTCTTCTTGATCATGGGTGACCATGATCGTCGTCAGTCCCAATTGGCGCTGTAATTCCCGAATTTCCACGCGCACTTCCTGACGCAATTTAGCATCAAGATTGGACAGCGGCTCATCGAGCAAGAGCACATCGGGTTGGATGGCGAGCGCGCGAGCAAGCGCAACACGTTGTTGCTGGCCACCTGACATTTGGCGCGGATAGCGGCTGCCATAACCGCCCAGGCGCACCATGCGCAGCGCTTCTTCAACCCTTTTAGCGCGCGAGGCTGGGTCCACTTTCCGCATTTCAAGGCCGAAGGCGACGTTCTCCGCCACGGTCATATGCGGAAACAAGGCATAATTCTGAAACACCAAACCGCAATTGCGTTTCCATGGTGGCAGATTGGTGACGTCACGATCGCCAATCCGGATTTCACCAGAGGTGGGTGTGACAAAGCCTGCCACCATGCGCAGCGTCGTCGTCTTGCCGCAGCCCGATGGCCCCAGAAGAACAAGGAATTCGCCATCGGGAATATCGAGCGCGACCCGGTCGACGACGGTGAGGTCGCCATATTTTTTCACAAGGCCATGAATCTGTAGGCGCGCCATTCACACCACCCGGCTGAGCTTGACGTATCGATCGGTGATGAGCATCGCCAAACCGATCAGGACGATCTGAATGACGGAGGCGGCAGCCACCGTCGGATCGATCTTCCATTCGAGATATTGCAGGATCGCAATCGGCAATGTCGTGCGGCCGGGGCCGACGAGGAAAAGCGACATTTCCAAATTACCGAAGGATGTGACGAAACCAAACAGCGCGCCTGCCACAATGCCGGGGCGGATCGCTGGCAGCGTCACGCGATAAAAGGTGACAAAGGGATTGGCTCCGAGATTTTGTGCCGCTTCTTCGATGGTGCGGTCGGTGCCTTCCAGATTGGCGGTGACGAGCCGGACAATCCACGGGATGACAACCAGCGTGTGGCCCGCAACAAGGCCCCAGAACGAACCAAGCAGCGGAAAGCCTGTCGCGATTTCTGTTTCGATCTGGAATACGTAGAGCGATGTGCCGAGCACGACGCCTGGCACGACAAGGGGCGCCAAGAGAAGCGTGTTCAACACGCCCTTGATGGCAAATTGGTTGCGCACCAAAGCGAGAGAAGCGGGAACGCCGAGCAAGAGGCCAATGGCCGTTGCCATCACGCCGACTTGAATCGAGAGCGTAAAGCCCTCGACAAAATTCTTCTGTTTGGTAACGGCCTCAAACCAATGCAGCGAATAGCCTTCCGGCGGGAAGGAGGGAATTTCCTGCTTGAAGAAAGCGAGCCAGCTCACAAAAAAGAGCGGCATCAAAATGAAGCCGAGCGAAAGGCCCGCGACGCTTTTTAACGCCACGCGCCCCCAAAAGCGCTCGTCCATCGTCACGCCATTCCCCTCCGTCCGAGGTCAGGCCCGCTTCACGCTGCGAGCTGCTGCTTGTGGAACTTGCCTGCCTTCATGATGGCGTGCAAGTCGCGCCCTTGGTTTTGGAAGACGCCGAGGTCTTTCACAGGATTGCCGTTCACGACGAGGATGTCGGCGAAAGCGCCAGCCGAGAGGGTGCCGAGCTTGCCTTCCATCCGGACCACTTGAGCGCCAACCGTGGTGGCTTGGCGGATGATCTCGATTGGCGAGAGCACTTCGGAACGCAGCAGGAATTCACGGCCCTGGTCGACTTGGAGCTGACCCAAAAGGTCGGTGCCATATGCGACTGGAACACCGGCGCGTTTGCAGATTTCGAGCGAGCGCAGCGCGCCTTCGATCACCATGTCATTCTTCTGCAACATTTCGGCATTCATGCCATATTCGCTCGCACGCTCCTTCATCGCGTAATAGGCGACGAGGTTGGCGACGAGGAACATGCCCTTGTCCTTCATCAATTTCGCGGCTGCCTCATCGATGAGGTTGCCATGTTCGACCGTGCGGATGCCGGCATGGGCCGCGCGGGTGATCGCTTCAGGTGAATAAGCGTGGGCGCAGGTATAGCGGCCGAAAGCTTCGGCTTCTTCCACGGCGGCTTTGGCTTCTTCCATCGAGAATTGCAGCGACATCAGCGGATCGTAAGGGGAAGCCACACCGCCCGACATCATGATTTTGATATGGTCGGCACCTTGGCGCATTTGTTCACGCGCGGCACGGCGGACTTCGGTGATGCCGTCGGCAACGCACATTGTATAGGACATGCCATTGCAGCAATGGCAGCGCAGGCCACCAATATCAGTGCGGCGGCGTGAATCGGAATGGCCGCCCGTTGGGCCAATCGCTTGACCTGCGATGAACAAACGCGGGCCAGCAATATTGCCCTTATCAACGGCTTCCTTAATGCCCCAATCGGCGCCGCCGGTATCGCGCACCGTCGTAAAGCCGCGATCAATCATGCCTTTCAGCAAACCAACAGCGCGCGCTGTCATCAGCGTCAGCGGCATGTTCTCAAGACTGCGAATGAAGACTTCGGAGAGGAAGACGTGAACGTGGCTGTCGATCAGGCCCGGCATCAAAGTTTTGCCGCCGCAATCGATCACAGTTGCGGATGCACTCTTGATTGGCTTGTCCGAGACTTCGCGGATTATCTCGCCTTCGACGAGAATCTCATGACCGCCGCGCAATTCACCGATTGACGGTTCCAGCATCTGGAAATTCTTGAAAAGAAAACCGCTCATACCATCCCCCAGACGCCGTCCCCCGGCATTCTACTCACCCACAAGCCTGCGCAGAGGCGCGGCCGCTCCCGATTCACGACCCATCAAAGCCGCGTGATCCGATAAATGATATATCAGCACCGGTTCAGGGGGCTGTAAAGCCGGAACGAGGGGCTAAAATGAAATGGCTGCAATGCAGCATTGGCGTGCGGAGCTCGGCCCAATCGCATTGAGTGTTGCTTTGCGGCGGCGGGTCAAGTTTATAAACTTAAACGCGTTGCGTGTGAGTGAGGGGGCGAGATGACACGGGTTTTCAAAGGCGCTTTTGTGGCTGCCTGCTTGGTTTTTCTGGTCGGCTGTGTGTCGATGCCCGCCGGTAATCCCAATCTGCGCATCTCGAAGATCATCGTTGATATGTCACCCTATATTGCCAATGAGGGCAGTGGGGCGGCACAAATTCAGGCGGAAATCTTGGCGCAGGCGAATAAGCGCTTCGCCGCCTATAAAGGATCAAATTCTGATCCAAAACTGATCATTCAGATCAAATCGGTCGAACTCGTTTCGGGTTTTGGCGCAATTCGTGGTGCGCGTGGCAATGGAACGGATGCGATGAGCGGCACCGTCACGGTTGACGCCGGAACTGGCAAAATTGCCTATCCCATCACCGCAGAAATTCAGGCTGACGACATTATCGAACCGCAAGCGATCGTCGCTGACTTCCTCGGCTGGACAGAGAAATATGTCTTCCGGAAGTGAGGCGTGAAAAGCCCTTGATCGGCCGGTTGATTGGCTGCCTGCTTAGAAATAAAACGCGAGTGCCGCTTTGCCCATGTTCTGGGAAAAGTTTTGCGTGTTGAGATTGGCAGCGGGGTTCGATGTTTCGCGACCAGCGAGCTGGCGCATATAGGCGGCTGAAAACGTAAAACTCGGCGTCATGGGAACGGAGATCGACGTTCCAGCAAAGGTGGCCCAGCCCGCATTGCCGCTGAAGAAACCGTTCATTTGCTGGCTGGCCTGCAGTTCAACGCCCCAGTAAAAATGCGGCGAGAGTTTCACCGTCGCGGCACCTTGGATGTAGAAAGTGCCGCTCGGATTTTGGCGCCCATTGGTCGCGCCAGCCGTATAGCCAAGGTTCAATCCGATAAAGAATGTCCCGTTGAAATCATGGTCGAGGGCGAAATGATTATCGAGGCTCCAATTGGTTTCGCCCATTGTGCTGGAGTTACGGGTGGTGCCGAAACTTGGCGTCGTGATCAGCGCGAAGCCTGTCCCATTCTGCATGCGCTGGATGAAGACATATTGCATCGGCGCAGCGAGCGTCAGTTGGCGTGAGCTGTTGCCCGGAAGGGTGCTGTCCGTCGGTTGATAGAGGATGGCGAGCCCAATCTCGAGGTTCTCGGTTGCGCCGTAGTTCAAGGCGATCTTTTGGCCCCAGGTGGCGCTGCCGCCGCCTGATGATGGCAAAAAAGTATATTTCAGCTTGCGGGTGCCTGCCGCGAGGACCGTCGAATCATCAAGGAAACCGAACACGTCGTCAGGCGTGTTGCTGGGGATCGGTTTGGGGGCGGGGCTGGCAATAGGATCGGCCAGAGCCAAACTCGGCACAAGGCCTATTGCCATGGCCCATGCCGCTTGTCTCCACTGGGTTTTGCGAACGCGTCGAACCATGGGCGAGAGCTAAACCATGATGAAAACAATGTCATGGGGGCGGGGCATTACAATGAGCACGCAACAAGGAACGTGGGAAGAATGGTGCCGGATGAGGGGATCGAACCCCCGACCTTCGGTTTACAAAACCGCTGCACTACCGCTGTGCTAATCCGGCGACGGGATCCGCATATCGCCCAAGGGCCTCGGAAGCAAGGGGCAAAGCGCAGCCAGATGGAAGAGGCCGCATCCTTTGGGCCTTTCATGGCGTTTCTGGGAGAGGGCGGCGCCGGCCGTTCATGTCGGGTTCAGGGAGGGGCCGCTAATCCTGCTGTATGAGGCGGGGAATCGAGGCCGCCAAGGAGGTTCCGATGATGAACGCACCTTTCTCAATCAAGCGGATGGCTGCCGGGCTGGTGGCCGCCAGTGTCGCGGTCGGGGCCTTGGTGATGATGGCCCAGCCAGCCGAGGCCGGATGGCGGCGTGGCGGCTATGCGCCAGCCTATGCGGGGCGGGGCTATTACGGACCGCGTGCTTATGGCCCGCGCTATTATGGACCCCGCTATGGCTATTATAATCGCGGCTATTATGGCGGCTGGGGTCCGGGTGCCGCATTGGCTGTTGGCGCGGTTACGGGGCTTGCGATCGGTGCGCTGGTCGCGCCGCAAATTTATGCGCCCGCACCGGTTTATGCACCCGCACCTGTCTATGTGCAGCCAAATTGCTTCTGGCAATATTATCCGAACGGAGCGCGTGCTTGGGTTTGCACTTAAAGCGCCTACTTCACGCCAACAAAAAAGCCCCGCTCGCGAGAGCGGGGCTTTTTGTTTGGGAGCGGCACGATCGCACCGCTCCCGTTTTCAGGATCAATGTTCCTGGTAGATGTCGCGGTCCTTGGTTTCGGGGATGAAGATCATCCCGATCACGAAGGTCATGATCGCGAACAGAACCGGATACCAGAGACCGAAGAAGATATCGCCGGTCGAAGCCACCATCGCGAAGGCCGTAGGCGGCAGGAAGCCACCGAACCAGCCATTGCCGATGTGATAGGGCAGCGACATGGCGGTGTAGCGAATGCGCGTCGGGAAGAACTCGACGAGCGCCGCCGCGATCGGGCCGTACACCATCGTGACGTAGATCACGAGGATGGTGAGGATGGCGATGGTCTGCCAAGCCTGAACCGTCGTCGGGATGATCGAGGTCGTCTTCACGATCGATGCGTCCCCGGTTTTCGGGTAGCCTGCTTCCACCGCCGCGGCGGTGAATGCTGTCATGTTCGCCGGGATGGCGGCCACAACGGGAACGTCCTTACCGTTCACGGTCACCTTGGTCGGCGAGCCGGCTGGGCCGCTGACGAGTTCGTATTTGATCGCCGAGCGGGCGAGCGCCACACGTGCTACGTCGCACGGTGCCGTGAAGGTACGGATGCCGACCGGGTCGAACACCGAACCGCACTGCGCCGGGTCAGCGACGACCTGCACCTTCACCGTGTTGATCGCCTTGTCGAGCGCCGGGTTGGCAATCGAGGTCAGCGTCTTGAACAGCGGGAAATAGGTGAGGGCGGCAATCAGGCAGCCTGCGAGGATCACTTTCTTACGGCCGATCCGATCGGAGAGCGAACCGAAGAAGATGAAGCCGCCGGTGCCGAGGATCAGCGACCAAGCAATCAACACGTTGGCCGTGAAGAGGTCGACCTTCAGAATGCTCTGCAGGAAGAACAGGGCGTAGAACTGACCCGTGTACCAGACCACCGCCTGACCGACGACGAGGCCGAGCAGTGCGATGATGACCATCTTCAAATTCTTCCACTGGCCGAATGCTTCCGACAGCGGAGCCTTCGACTGTGTGCCTTCTTCCTTCATCTTTTGGAAGGCAGGCGATTCCTGCATCTGGAGACGAATCCAGACCGAGATCGCGAGCAAGAACACGGAGACGAGGAACGGAATGCGCCAGCCCCATTCGGTGAAGTCTTTTTCGCCGAGATAGATGCGCAGGCCGAGAATGATGACGAGCGAGAGCAAGAGGCCCAAGGTCGCCGTTGTTTGAATCCACGATGTGTAGAAACCACGACGCCCAACCGGCGCATGCTCAGCCACGTAAACTGCGGCACCACCATATTCACCACCGAGCGCGAGGCCTTGCAGCATGCGCAGGATGATGAGGATGACGGGAGCGGCCCAGCCGATCGTGTTATACGACGGCAAGAGACCAACCGCGAAGGTCGACACGCCCATGATCAGAATGGTGATCAAGAAGGTGTATTTGCGGCCGACGAGATCGCCCAGGCGACCGAACACCAGCGCACCGAACGGACGCACGAGGAAGCCCGCAGCGAATGCGAGCAACGCAAACACGTTTCGTGTGGTTGTATCGAACGCAGAAAAGAATTGTGCGCCGATCATCACGGCCAAAGAGCCGTAGAGATAGAAGTCGTACCATTCGAAAACGGTTCCGAGCGAAGAGGCGAGGATCACTCGCTTCTCTTCGTGCGTCATCGGACGAACCTTGTCCGAAGTCGTGGCTGCCATACTCATGTGAGTTGTCCCCTGAGTGTCAATGATCAGATCAAGTTGCGCTGCCAAGTCCGATCACCGGACTGATGGCAACGTGAGGACCCGTCGGACGTATGCGGAAGATCAGAAGCCGGCATGATTGCACTCACACCGCGCGTGCCCCTCGCGCTTCGTCTTGACTGGTTCATTCCCTCCACGGCGCTTTTTGCGCTTTGTTTTTCATGAGAGCCCATGCGGGCCCGAAGTGCCGTTCGGCACCTTTCGAGGCTCAGCTTACCTAACAGACGCAGGAGTGCATGATGGCACTTCGTCTATATGTGCGCTGCACAATTTCATTTTGGGTTTAGTTTATGCGATCGCTCAATCGGCGCGTGTCACGGCATAAAGCGTGATGGCGCAGGCATTTGAGACGTTCAAGCTCTTAATCGCGCCCGGCATATCGAGGCGAGCCATCGTATCGCAGCGCTCTCGGGTGAGACGGCGCAACCCCTTGCCCTCGGCACCAAGCACCAGCGCAAGTGGGCGTGTGCCGGCAAGATCGCCAATTGGCGCGGATGCATCAGAATCAAGGCCGACGCGCCAATAGCCGCGATCACCCAACTTCATGAGGGCCTGAGACAGATTGCTCACAACAATCAGTGGAACATGTTCCAGCCCACCGGATGCCGTCTTGGCGAGCACGCCCGCCATCTCCGGGCTGTGGCGTTCTGTGATGATAATGCCATCGGCTGCGAAGGCCGATGCGGTGCGAATGATCGCGCCAACATTATGAGGATCGGTGATCTGATCGAGAACGAGAACGAGGCCATTGTCGGGCAGATCATCAATATCCAAGGCAGGCAAGGGCTCGGCTTCGACAGCGATGCCTTGGTGGACAGCGCCTTGTGGCAGAAGCCGATCGAGCTCGTCACCACGCACCAGAAAGGGCGGCCGCCGCGGCTCGCCAACGCTTTCCTTCAGACGGGCCAGCGCGTTTTCGGTGATGAAGAGGCGTCCTAGTTTGCGCCGCGGATTCGCAAGCGCCTCGACGACGGCGTGCATGCCATAGAGAAGGGGCTGTGAAGGCCGGATTGGCGCGTGGCCAGGATCACCGCGTTGCGACCGGTCATTGCGGTGATCGCGGCGCTCGTCGCGGCGCCCTTCAGGGCCGCGGGCGGGACGTGGTCCCTGCCTGTCGCGTCCGCCGTCATCCTTCCGCCGAGCCATGGGTGATCCTCCCGCAAGGCCGGTTTCGCACGAAGCGTGCTGGGCTTCAATTCCCGGCGGAGGCGTCCCTTTTCGGGTTGACACCTCCCGGCTGTCTCCCCATAAAGCGCGCCATCCCCGCCGCCATGGCGGGGTTCGTTTTCCGGCAGCTTGTCTGCTGGGTGTGGGGGAATGTCCCGAGCGGCAAAGGGGGCGGACTGTAAATCCGCTGGCTATGCCTTCGCAGGTTCGAGTCCTGCTTCCCCCACCATTTCTCGTCCCAATGCTAAATGCCGTGTTTGATCGTCGGTCCCAGGTCTGATGGGTTAACCATTGCCGCGCGTTCGCGGCTGAGGCGGGCGACACCATCGAAGGCCTGAGGCACACCAACATCAAATGTTGCGTGCCGCACAGTGGCGATGCACCTGAGCGTTTAAATGACCGCGAAGAAAAATGATCGGTGCGCTCACGCGCCATGCACATGATGTTACACAAATCATGATCACCAAAGGCGTTGCTTCTCAAACGCCACATCAATTGATGAGCGCTTGTATTTTTACAAGCGGCGCGCGATCACCACAAATCATTGATGTGGGCGTAAATTGAGCGATTCAACTTAATACCTGATCAGGATTATGCGCAGCATAAGCGCAGTGTATCGCGCGATTGTGTATCGTAGGACATTGCATTAGCTTTGTCGTCAGCTGCGTCCTCAATATTTGGTGGTTTTGATGCCCGTCACAAATGAAGCTTTTGTCAACGGCCTTTACATTGCGTTGCTTGATCGCGTTGCCGATCCAACGGGCCTCAACACGTGGCTGGTCGCTCTCAATGCAGGCCAAGTGAGCCGTGAGCAAGTCATCCAATCATTTCTGGACAGTCAGGAATATGCGGCACGTTCATCGAGCGGCAAAACAGCGACTGAGACGATCAGCACGTTCTACAGCAACGCATTTGATAGGCCCGCTGATGTTGCCGGTGTTGAAGGGTGGGCCAGCCTCGTCGCCGGTGGCCGCTCCTTGGCGAGTGTGATCAATAATTTGTTCTCAGTTCTTGACGCGCCCAACAATGGTGATGGTCAACGCTTTGCCAACGCAATTGCCAGTGCAATTGACCTTGGGCGCATGGGGCTTGTCGCCGGCGTGAAAGATTATTGGGTCGGTGGAGAGCGCGATACAATCACGTCTTCGGCGGCATCTTTGGCTGTTCAGAAAAATCTCGATCAAACGCATCTGGGTCTGGCGGCTGTGTCGCCTACAGTGAATTTTGATCACCTCATCAAGGGGGATGATTTTCCGGGCACAACGCTGAACGGAACCGAGCAGAATGATCTGATGATTTCAGGTTCGAAGACTGCCGTTCTTTATGGTTTGGGCGGGCATGACCTTCTTCAAGGGACTGCATCGAACGAGTATTTCTGGCCTGGCGCTGGTGCCGATACGGTGGAAGCAGGCCCCGGCAACGACATCATCGATGCCCGTTTTGATACGCCTGCTACGAGGCGCGATGTTTATTATGGCCAAGATGGAAATGACTCTGTTTTTGGCGGCGCGAGCGATGAATTCATCGATGGCGGCGATGGCAATGATTTCGTTCTGGCTGGTAGCGGCAATGACACGGTTCGCGGTGGCATCGGCAATGATGAGCTGGTCAAGCGCGGCCCCGGGCAGTTCAATATTCTGGGAGAAGATGGCGACGATAAAATCACGGTCTCTGACGCGACAAATGGGCAGGTCAATGGGGGATCTGGCAATGACAGGATCGACGTAGAAACCGTCGATTCGATCTCGGTCTATTCTGGTAGTGGCAACGACACCGTCAGCGTCAAAAATGTGAAATCGGGTAGTTATGTCTTTTTAAATGAGGGTGATGATCAGCTCTCTGGTTCTGATCTCCAAGCCGTGGCGATTGATGGCGGAGACGGGAATGACAGGATCATTCTTCAGAATGCTAAAAACATCACGATTAATTTGGGCGCAGGCAATGATATTGTTGAGCTCTACAATTGCGAAAATGTGACAGTTCGGGGTGGGAACGGGCTTGATACTTTTATCGTCAAAAACTCACGCGATTTGACACTTGATGGTGGAGCGCAGAAATCCGTCTTCCGTGTCGATGCGGCGAGCTTGATGACGAACTCTTTGAATATCGCCGCCGACAGTTATATTTCGAATAATGATTTCTTCGTGGAAGACCTGAATAATGGCAATGTGATTAACATCGACAAAAACTTCAGCAAGATCACCGATCTTTATTTTGATTATTCGGTGCGTGCAAAATTCGTCGTCGATACACGTGAAGGTTATGGTTATTTCGTTACTGACGTGGTCCCTTCGACAGGGGGGGCCGGTTGATCCGGCGTTTCTGTTCGATTTTCACAATTCAAATCAACAGACCGCGCAGAGTATTCGCTCGGATTTTTGGTTCATGTGCAATGGCCGAAAGCCCTTCAATGCGATGCCGACGGATTTGGGCAATCTTTACGAAGGTTCGTGGCACACCTCGAGCGATTCGCTCACCTACAGCCTCGGTGGGGTTGTGCAGACATTTAACTTTCATGATGTCCAACAGGCGGTCCGTAATCCTAATGTCATCAATGGCGATCTCTTCTTGAGTTGGGTGATCATCTAAAAGAGGGGAGTGGAAACTGGGTCCTGTTAGCAGGGCCCAGTTTTATATGTCGGCTCTTATTGGTTCATGCGGACGTTCTTTAGGCCTTAGGGGGAATGCCGCGCGCCCATCAGCTTGGTCTTCATCTTGGTTTGCTGGATGATTTGTAGCGGTTCAACCGTGGTCTGGTCGGCGGGTCGTTCAACAATTCATCGGTTCCGAACGGTGAGGGCGGCGCGCAATCATTTTCGTCTCTGTTGCGTTTAAATGTTGCAGTCATGCGAATCAGAAACGGGTGGCGCTTGTGC
>VERN01000300.1 GCA_018882635.1 Beijerinckiaceae bacterium
CCGCCGCACCGATCACGAAAAGGATCGCACCAGCCGTAAAAAGAAAGCCGATAAAGCGGAGGACGTAGCGCATGAGCCCATTCATTCACATCAGAGCCTCCGCCATCGGGAGGAGGCTTTATTCCACGAACCGGCCGTCCGTCTCGACAATCTCGGACCTAACGGAAAGTTCCATCGCGCGAAGCCGATAGCACATCCCACAGAAGACCGGAATCGCGCCGAGGCGACCATAAGCGATGTGACGGAGCATTGTGGTGGAAAAGAGACAGCGTGCTGTTTTGGCCTCAGCGACGCTGACCGCCCTCACCCGCTGTCAGCCGCGGCCCCATGAAATCATTAACAGCCGTGACAATGGCCGATGTCGTCTGATCACGCCATGCGGGATTTTTCATCATCTCGGCATCGGTCTTCGACGACAAATACCCCAATTCGAGCAGAACCGAGGGGACATCCGGCGCACGCAAGACACGGAAGCGGGCAGAACGATGGGGGTTTTTATTGGCTTTCGAGCCGCCGCCACTCATTTGGCCGACCAAGGTGCGCGCGAACAGGTGCGAATAAGTCCGCGTCTCCCGTAAGGTGAGATCGCCGAGAATACCGGCAATCTCATCGGGATCGTCGTCGGTCTCGACACCCGCAATCTGGTCCGACAGGTTTTCGGCTTCCGCCAGCCGCGCCGCATCCGCGTCACTCGCCTTCTCTGAACCGGTATAGACCGTGAAGCCGCGCACATCTGGAGCGGCGGCCAACGTATCGGCGTGGATCGATATGAAAAGCGCGGCCCCTGCCCGCTGGGCGATCTTCACCCGCTCACCAAGTGGCACGAAGACATCGCCATCGCGGGTCAAGGCGACACGATATCGGCCCGTATCCTCGAGCTTGGCCTTCAATTCTCGCGCAAAAGCGAGAACGACATCCTTCTCTTGGGTCTGTCCGATGCCAACCGCGCCGAAATCGATGCCGCCATGGCCGGGGTCGAGCACGATCAGGGACCGCTGATCGGTGACAATCGGAGGAGGAGGAGCGGCGACGAGTTTTTCGGCCGGCGGGCTCGCTTGGACGGCCTTCGCAAACGCCTCCGCCGTGGCCGGTTTCAGCGCGATATTCAACCGGAAGGCTGCCCCGCCCAAAACCTCTTGGACGGTGGCTGTTGGCAGGGCCGGTGAGGCGAGCTCGATCACAATCCGCGAACGGCCCGCTGCAAAGAGGCCAAAACGGGCCGATTTGATCAGTCCGGCTGGTTTCTTGCCAAAATCGGGGGTCAGTTGGAAATTGACCTCGGGAAGATCGACCACGACCCGGTCGGGCTTGGCCATTACGTCGAGCTTGTAAGGGACGACCGCCGCCAGCATGACTGAGATCATTGTGCCGTCGGCGGACACCGTTATCTCGCCATCGGTTGCAACCAAGGGCTTGAGAACGGCGGCAGGCGCTGCGGCGGGCGGTTTTTGTTGGGCGTTCGCGGATCCGGCCAGCCCAAAGCAGAGCCCCAAAAGAGCTCCCAGAAGGCCTGAAATAGACGAGGTCCGGGTCATTGCGCCGTTCCGATGGTCGCTCCCCTCTATCCTATTGCGCGCGAGGCGTTAACCGCTCGTGACCAGAATGTTGGCGCTGCCGCACGGAATGCTTGCCAAATCGGGTTGCGGCCCGCTAATGAAGAAAGGTTCGCTATTGTCCGTGCTGGGGAGTGTTTCTCTGCCGGAGTTCGCGAGGAGCGCCTGCCGGTCTTCCGGTGATGTACGCGCCCGCCCGGCGAACAGTGATTTTTCCGGGGATGTCTTGGCCGTGGCCAACGTCCCCACCCGCCGCCGGGCGTCTTCTTGAAGATCTGGCCCGGCCCCGAAACGGTGTCGAGGTATCCGGCGTGAGGCTGATGCTCCGGTGCGAAGTTGAGCTGAACGGGAAGGCGCTCCGCCTTACCCCGCCGCTTCGCCGTCAGCCTGTCTCCGCCCTACCCTCGGCTTTCCGCGCACCCCCTGTCCGCAACGGACGGCAATCGCGCGCAGCTCATTTTCCTTTGACCCTCCTGCCCTCTGATCCCCCCGGCCTCAATGGCTTGCGGCGGCCCGATGCGGCAGGTCCCGATCCAAGGCCAGACTGCGCGCCATCGAGAGACTCTCATGGCCAACAAAATGCTCATCGACGCCTCACACCCGGAAGAAACCCGGGTGGTGGTGGTTCGCGGTAATCGCGTCGAAGAATTCGATTTCGAAAGCGCTAACAAGAAACAGCTTCGCGGCAATATCTACCTCGCCAAGGTGACACGCGTTGAGCCGTCGCTACAGGCGGCTTTCGTTGATTATGGCGGCAACCGCCATGGCTTTCTCGCCTTCAGCGAAATTCATCCCGACTATTACCAGATCCCGGTCGCCGACCGTCAGGCGCTCCTCGCCATGCAGGCCGAGGAAGAAGCCCGCGCCGCGGCCGAGGAAGAGGCCGAGGAAGAGGCC
>VERN01000095.1 GCA_018882635.1 Beijerinckiaceae bacterium
CTTGTAGAGGACGATTCTGCCGTCCCCACGGAGGTCTATATGGTCCTCGTCTTGAGCCAAGGGTCCCGATCCCCCTCCGTACCGATTTTGTAAATATAATCAGAGGGATACGAAAAAGACATCAGTTTTTGTAAAGGATTTGTACATACCAAAAATCGACAAAAACGGGGTTTTCGGGATTTTTGTAAAAGTATAAGCCGTTGATATTAATGGGATATTTGGCGCACCCGAGAGGATTCGAACCTCTGACCTTTGCCTTCGGAGGGCAACGCTCTATCCAGCTGAGCTACGGGTGCCGGCGCATAGCGATGGTCTAGCCGAATTCGGCGAGGCCTACAATTGTGGTCTTTGCATTATGGGTTCGTCGGGGTGGCCAGTGTCATGGGGCTTGTATCCGCTATCCGCGCAGGAATGAGTAAGGCGGCTCGGCCACCAATAAGCTGTGACCAGACTAAACGGTCGCCTTAATATTCCCTCACGGCATATCAGCGGCTCTTCAATCAGGAACATCTGACTGCTCTGAACCTCGCAAATGACGTCGCTGGCATGATTGCGGCCCGGCTGCGAGGGGAGCCCCTTCTGAACAAGGGGCAGATCCCTGTGAATTGATCCAATACGCCTCAATGGCTGCTGGGGCGTGCGGTTATAGGGGTCCAGGCAGGCTAGAGATGCGGCCGAAGAGTGCCATGGCGGCCGGGGAGAAGGAAAGGCAGCAATCAGAGGCTGTGCATGGCGTGAACGCGGGCCTGGGGAGCAACTTTTGTATCCGCCTGTCGCCAAGCCTGCCTTTTTCTGGCACATCCTCTCCAAAAGGTGGCACTGGCCGCTGTGAGGGAGAATGCCATGGAACTGGGCATGGTCGGCTTGGGTCGGATGGGCGGTAATCTGGTGAGGCGCATTCTGCGCAACGGCCATCAAGCGGTGGTGTATGATCGGGATCCCGCACCCGGTGCTGCCTTGGCCCAAGAAGGCGCCGTAGCAACCCAAACACTCGCAGCGCTGGTGGCGGCCATGAAGGCCCCACGCCATGTCTGGGTCATGCTGCCCGCTGGCGCTGTCACGCAGGCCGCGATTGATGAACTCTCAACGCTGTTGTCGCCCGGAGACACCATCATCGATGGTGGCAACACGTTCTGGCAGGATGATATTGCGCGCGCCGCAGCTTTGAAGGCGAAGGGGCTGCATTATCTCGATATTGGAACATCAGGCGGCGTCTGGGGCCTTGAGCGCGGCTATTGTTTGATGGTGGGCGGCGATCCTGAAATCGTCGAACGTCTGTCACCGATTTTCGAAACCTTGGCACCCGGCCGCGGCGATATTCCAGCGACACGGAATCGGGATGGACACGATACGCGCGCGGAAATCGGCTGGTTGCATTGTGGCCGCCATGGTGCCGGTCATTTCGTCAAGATGATCCACAACGGCATTGAATATGGCATGATGCAGGCCATTGCCGAAGGTTTTGACATTCTCAAAAATGCCAATTCGCCAAAATTGCCGGAAGCGCATCGTCTCGATCTGAATGTGGCCGATATTGCCGAAGTTTGGCGCCGTGGTTCAGTGATTACGTCTTGGTTGCTCGATCTCACTGCGGAAGCGTTGGCCAAAGACGAGGCGTTGGCTGAATTTTCCGGCCATGTTGATGATTCTGGCGAAGGGCGTTGGACCGTGCAGGCCGCCATTGATGAGGCTGTCCCTGCTGAAGTGCTCACAGCTGCTCTGTTTGCGCGCTTCCGTTCACGGCAAGATCACACTTTTGCAGAAAAGATCCTATCCGCCATGCGCAAAGGCTTTGGCGGTCATCAGGAGAAAGCCGGCGCATGATCCCCCGTGTTCTCATCGTTATGGGCGTATCGGGCTGTGGCAAAAGCACGGTGGGCCAAGCCTTGGGCGAGGAGCTTGGGTGGGAATTTCGCGATGGTGATGCGTTTCATCCACCTGCAAATGTCGCCAAAATGAAAAGTGGCGCGCCTTTGACGGATGAGGATCGGTGGCCCTGGCTTGATGCCATTGCACGCTACATTGACGAAACTCGCGCTCAGGGCGGACACGCCATTATTGCATGCTCTGCGTTAAAACGCGTCTATCGCGACCGGCTGAAAGGCGCGCGTCCCGACGTCACTTTTGTCCATCTGGCAGGCAGCAAAGAGCTCATCGAAGCGCGCATGGCCGCGCGTCAGAATCATTTTATGCCGCTTGGTCTTCTCGACAGCCAATTTGCAACACTCGAAGCGCCGAGCGATGACGAAGGTGCAATGATCGTCTCAGTTGCGGGTGCGCCCGATGAAATTGTGCACGATGTCCTCAAACGCATGGGCCTGCGGGCAGCAGCAGAATAGGAACGAACCATGGCTGCATCACGCCCTGTGAAAAAAGGCGACCATGTCTTTTTGGTCGATGGCTCACCTTATATTTTCCGCGCCTTTCATGCGTTGCCACCGCTGACCCGGAAAAGCGATCAATTGCCTGTCGGGGCGGTGGCAGGCTTTTGCAATATGCTCTGGCGTTTGATGCGCGATAGTGTGGCGGGTGAAAAGCCAACCCATTTAGCCGTTATTCTCGATCATTCATCAGAAACGTTTCGAAATGCTTTGTACGATCAGTATAAAGCACAGCGCGAAGAGCCGCCGGAAGAATTGCGCCCCCAATTTGCGCTCATCCGTGAGGCGGTCAAAGCGTTCGATCTGCCCTGCATTGAACAAAAGGGCTTTGAGGCTGATGATCTGATCGCCACCTATTGCCGCCTCGCCAAAGAGGCAGGCGCAACGGCAACGATCGTCGCGTCTGACAAGGATTTGATGCAGCTTGTCGGTGACGGCGTGACCATGTTCGATACGATGAAGGATCGCCGCATCGGTGTTGACGAGGTTTTCGAGAAATTTGGTGTTACGCCGGACAAGGTTGTCGATGTGCAGGCATTGGCTGGGGATAGTGTCGACAATGTGCCCGGTGTCCCCGGCATTGGCATTAAGACTGCGGCGCAATTGATCAATGAATATGGCGACCTCGAAACGCTTTTAGCGCGTGCGCCGGAGATCAAACAGCCCAAGCGTCGTGAAGCGTTGATTGAAAATGCGGACAAGGCCCGGATTTCGAAGAAACTCGTCAAACTGGAAGACGCAGTGCCGCTCGATACGCCGATTGATGATTTGGCGGTTCATGATCCAGAACCAAAAAACCTGATCGCCTTTTTGAAGGCGATGGAATTCAACACTGTGACGCGCCGCGTTGCCGAGGCGTATGGCATCGACGCCGCCGACATTGCTGCTGATGCGCGCCTCGCTGCACCTGGGGCCGGAACGCATTGGGGTGGAACAAAGGCTGCGCCTGTCTCATCATCGCATGCTGAAACCGAAGATGGTTCGAAGGCGCCGTCTCTTGGGCCGTCGGGTCCTGCCACTTACGCCGAAGCCTTAGCAGCGCACATGGCCGCACTGCCGATTGATCGTGCCGCGTATGAAACCGTGCGGGATCTTGCCTCGCTCAAACGCTGGATCGCCGAGGCCTATGAAAGTGGCGTCGTCGCCGTCGATACTGAAACCAGTTCGCTCGATGCGATGGAAGCAGATTTGATTGGTATATCGCTCGCGCCAGCACCGGGTCGCGCGTGCTATATTCCTCTCGGCCATATTGGCGAAGGCGGGGGTGATTTGTTTGGCGGCGGGCAATTGCTGTCGGGCCAAATTCCCGTGCGTGACGCGCTTGCCGCATTGAAGCCTCTGCTGGAAGCGCGCGGCGTTCTCAAGATCGCACAAAATCTGAAATATGACTGGGTGATCCTGAAGCGCCACGGCATTGATGTCTCGCCATGCGATGACACCATGCTGATGTCCTATGTGCTTGATGCCGGACGCAATAATCACGGTATGGACGATTTGTCCGAACGGATTCTCGGCCATAAACCAATTCAATTTGGTGAAGTGGCCGGCACGGGTAAAAATTTCATCGGTTTTGCGCGTGTTGGTATTGAGCGCGCCACCGAATATGCCGCTGAAGACGCAGATGTCACGCTGCGATTGTGGCAGGTTTTCCGGGCCCGCCTTGTTGGCGAGAGCATGAAGAATGCCTATGAGACGCTTGAGCGCCCTCTGATCACAGTGCTCGGCCGCATGGAAATGCGCGGCATCGCGATTGATCGCGCTATTCTCTCCCGTCTATCGGGCGAATTCGCGCAGACCATGGCGCGATTAGAAACTGAAATCCACGCATTAGCGGGAGAAAGTTTCAATCTGGGCTCACCAAAACAGTTAGGTGACATTCTGTTTGGCAAAATGGGCCTGCCCGGTGCCAAGAAAACAGCGACCGGTGCATGGTCAACTGGCGCGCAAGTGCTTGAAGATTTGGCCGAGCAAGGTCATGAACTGCCTGCACGAATTCTCGAATGGCGACAGGTTGCCAAGCTCAAATCAACCTATACTGATGCTCTGCCGGGTTTTGTGAATAAAGAGACGAGCCGCGTTCACACCTGCTTCTCGATGGCTTCAACAACAACGGGCCGTCTATCATCATCAGATCCTAATCTGCAGAACATCCCGGTGCGTAATGAAGAAGGTCGTAAGATCCGGACAGCCTTTATTGCAACGCCCGGTCATAAGCTGATCTCGGCTGACTATTCTCAGATTGAACTACGCATTCTCGCGCACATTGCTGATATTCCGCAGCTCAAAAAAGCTTTTGCTGAAGGTCTCGATATTCACGCAATGACGGCATCGGAAATGTTCGGAGTTCCTATTGAAGGGATGGATCCTTCGGTGCGTCGTCGTGCCAAAGCTATTAATTTCGGTATCATCTACGGTATTTCTGCATTTGGTCTTGCCAATCAGCTTGGCATTCCGCGCGAAGAAGCGGGCGCTTATATCAAGCGCTACTTTGAGCGCTTCCCGGGTATTCGTGACTATATGGAAACGACGAAGAAATTCGCGCGCGAAAATGGCTTTGTCGAAACGATCTTTGGTCGCAAGGCGCATTATCCGGCTATCAATTCAAAAAATCCGTCTGAGCGCGCGTTCATGGAGCGTGCGGCTATTAACGCGCCCATTCAAGGTTCAGCGGCTGATATCATTCGTCGCGCGATGATCCGCATGGAGGATGCGTTGGCTGCGCATAAACTCACGGCGCGTATGCTGCTTCAAGTGCATGACGAATTAATATTCGAAGTGCCCGAAAAGGAAGTTGAAAAATCAATTCCTGTCATCACGCGCGTGATGGTTGATGCTCCAGCTCCCGCCCTACAGCTGAGCGTGCCCTTGCAGGTCGATGCGCGTGCCGCACACAATTGGGATGAGGCGCACTAAGCCTCAAGCAATGGAGCAGATCATATGAGTATTAAACGCATCGGCGTGGCTGCGCGCTATAGCGACGCAGTAATTCATGGCAATACGGTCTACCTCGCGGGCCACGTGCCGGAGGAAAGCAAAGGGCAAGACATTTCTGCGCAGACGCAGGATGTGCTGAATCAAATCGATGAAACGCTGCGTGATTGCGGAACCGATAAGACAAAAATTCTTTCAGCCACGATCTATCTGGCGGATATGAAAAACTTTGCAGGCATGAATGCCGTGTGGGATCAATGGGTCGCGCAGGGCCACACACCCGCGCGCGCGACGGTGGAAGCGAAGCTCGCTTCGCCGGATTATGCAATCGAGATCGTGATGATCGCTGCAATTTAGCGAACGATCATCCACACGATTAGCTTGTCTGTTCGCAGCGCCGCCAGATTTCCGGCTCAGACCGCGTTTGCCCGTCGGCAGAAATCGTGATCGCGCGGAGTACCGTCTCACCCATCAACCGCATATCGATTTTCTGTCCGGCTTGGGCAAGCGGCGGCGGAACCTCATACAAAAACGAGTGCCGCGTATAGTCGCCTGATATTTTCTGGCCACCCGGAAAGCTGGCTGACGCGCCTTGAATGGTGATTTGCCGATGGTCCTTGTCGGCGCACCATGTTCCATCAATGGCATCTGCCCAGGCGCTCCCGCTCATCAGGAGGGCGATGATTCCAAAGCCCAGTCTCCAACCCTTCTGCATGGCATCGTCTCCGGCTTGCATCGATCAGAAGCCTAGACCAATCTCGCAACGATTGAGAAGGGTAAAGCCATGGCGCGTCGAGAATTGAGCTATATCGATATGCATACGGCGGGTGAGCCTGTGCGCATCGTCACAGGCGGTTATCCGGAGTTGCAAGGCGCCACCATTCTCGACAAGCGAAGGCAAGCGCGCGAGCGCTATGACGCGCTCCGCCGGGCGATGATGTTTGAGCCGCGCGGCCATGAGGGCATGTATGGCGTGATCCCTGTAAAGCCGTCAGTGCCGGACGCTGTCCTTGGCGTGTTGTTCACGCACCATGAAGGCTATTCCACCATGTGCGGCCATGCGACGATCGCGCTCGGTCGCTTTATCGTTGATCAGGGATTGGTTCCAAAAGCAGAGCCTGTGACCCGTTTCACGATGGAAGCGCCCTGTGGCCCGCTGGCGATGGAATGCGCGGTTCATAAGGGCGAAGTGACGCGTGTGACCTTCGAGAGTGTGCCTGCTTTTGCTGAAGGTCTCGAAGAATCATTTGAGGTGCCGGGCTATGGCAGGATCGTCACCGATATCGCTTATGGCGGTGCCTATTACGCGATCCTTCCAGCATCACGTTTTGGTCTCGATCTTTATGCAACGCCTGTTTCTACGCTTGTTGATGCCGCGGCGGCGTTAACGGATACAATCCGTGCACAGCGGACAATCACGCACCCTGATGCCGATGATCTGGGCTTTCTGTATGGTACCATTATCACCGATGAGGCGCTGCCTGGGGAGCCCTCCAGCAATCTCTGCATTTTTGCGGAACGGCAGATTGATCGTTCGCCCACGGGTTCGGGCGTCACGGCGCGCATGGCATTGGATCACGCAAAAGGATTGATCGTGCCGGGAATGGAGCGTCGTTTTTTCGGTATTGCTGGCGTCCCTTTTGATGGCTGTATCACCCGTTCAGAAGGAACGACGGTGCGTGTCGCTGTCTCAGGGCAGGGCTATTATGCGGGGCAGGGCCAATTCATCATCGAGGCTGATGATGCGCTTGGATATGGTTTTGAGCTGCCGAAGCATTTCAAGCGCATGTAATTTAGGCGGCTAGCGCCATAGCCTCATCCATACAGCGCATCGTGGTGGGCTGGCCTTTGCGCGCCACGAGCGCGCAAGTGCGCGGCACTTCCTGCCAATTTGCCTTGGTGTGATCGAGCGGCTCGGAGACGATGACGAGGCCATTCTCATCATCGCGCAGGTAAAGTGTGGCTGGCTTGGTGTCCGATGCCCAGCGGAACGCGAACACATCCTCGCCATTGGTGAGCGCTGCGGTAAAGCGCAGCGGCTCGATGATCCGCTCCTCCTTCATCATCGTCACAATGTCATTCAATACGCTTGCCATTGCGCCGACCGGATTGGCATCAAGCCCGCGGGACAAGGCGGTGAGAAAAATCGCCTCCGTGTCCGTTGTGCCGCTGCGGGCACCATAATGGCTGTCTGGAATCAGCGATTCGATTTTGCGCCGCAGCAAATGATAGCCGCCGATCTGCCCATTATGCATGAACATCCAGCGGCCATGGGTGAAGGGGTGGCAATTGGCCCGCGTGGTCGCTGTCCCGGTTGCAGCGCGGACATGGGCGAAAAAGAGTGGCGAGGACACCTGCGCGCAGAGCGATAAGAGGTTCTCATCCGACCAAGCGGGACGTAATTCGCGGTAGACCCCCGGCTCGGGGCGGTTGCCATACCAGCCAATGCCGAACCCATCGCCATTGGTGCCGGTCTTTGCCTCCTCGGCATGCAGCGATTGGTGGATCAGTGAATGGGCGGGGGCAGCCACCAGCTCTTCCAGAAAGACGGAACGGCCGCGATAGGCGAGAAAACGGCACATGGGGAGGCCCAATGAGGAAGCAATGTGCCATTTACACCTCAAAAAAAGTGATTTGTGAACTGGCTCCGTTGCCGCTGTCCCGTGCCTCCGCTATGTCCGAAGGTCACAAGAGGGGAGACGCCACAATGCGCATGGTGACGATATTGGCCTCTGCGGCGATGGTCGCGGCACCGACGGCGGCTTGGGCCGCTGAGTTGGACGGCAAAACCTTCGGCGTGCTTTGGGCGCTGCCTTTCGCCGGCATTCTGTTATCGATCGCGTTGTTCCCCCTGTTGGCCCCGCATTTCTGGGAACATCATCAGGGCAAGATTGCCGCGCTTTGGGCCGCCTTGATCCTCGTCCCATTGACGATGATGCGCGGTGCTGATGTGTCGGGCGGAGCGCTCGCTCACACGATCATCGGCGAATATGTCCCGTTCATCTTGTTGCTGCTGGCCTTGTTTACGACGGCAGGCGGCATTCTCATCTCCGGTAACATTCATGGTTCTCCGGGAATGAACACGGCCTTGCTCGCCATCGGCGCTTTAATGGCGAGCCTGATTGGCACAACCGGCGCATCCATGGTGATGATCCGTCCGGTCATGCGCGCCAATGATGAGCGCTTGCACAACGTTCATGTCGTCGTCTTCTTCATTTTTCTTGTGTCGAATATCGGCGGCTCGCTGACGCCTTTGGGCGATCCGCCATTGTTTCTTGGCTTTTTGCGCGGCGTCGATTTCTTCTGGACGACGACGCATCTTTTCACCGAGACGCTGCTTGTTGCAGCCATTCTCTTGGCAGTCTTTTTTCTCCTTGATAGCTGGTTCTATCATCGTGATGCCGCTTTCAAAGCCCGCCGTGATCCGACGCCGGACAGCCCCGTCAAACTGCACGGTCTCGGCAATCTCGCTCTGATCGGTGTCATCATCCTCGCGATTTTGATGAGTGCCGCTTGGAAACCGGGCGTTGCAATGACGGTTCTTGGCACGCCAGTGGAATGGCAAAATATCGCGCGCGATGGAATCTTCGTCCTCGTCACATTGGCTTCGCTTGCCCTCACGAAGCAGGAGTTTCGTCAACGTAACGGTTTCAGCTGGGGACCGATTGTCGAAGTGGCGAAACTCTTCGCTGGCATCTTCATCACCATGATCCCCGTATTGGCTATGCTGAAGGCAGGCAAGGATGGCGCGTTCGCTCCCCTCGTCGCGCTTGTCACAAATCCCGATGGGAGCGCGAACAATGCTGCCTATTTCTGGATGACGGGCATCCTCTCATCCTTCCTCGATAATGCGCCGACCTATTTGGTGTTCTTCGAGCTCGCGGGCGGAGATCCGGCCACCCTGATGACCAAGGGCGCGCTGACGCTTGCGGCCGTCTCGTTGGGCGCGGTCTTCATGGGTGCCAACTCCTATATCGGTAACGCACCCAATTTCATGGTCTATGCCATTGCACGGGATGGCGGCGTGAAAATGCCGTCCTTCTTCGGCTATATGCTCTGGTCCGGCGCGTTCCTCATCCCCACTTTCGTGCTGGTTACATTCATTTTCTTCCGCTGAGATAGGTTGCGCGGGCCTTAGGGTCCGCGCAAACTCCGCACTCATCGGCTCCCAGAAGCCGCTTGTAAGTTCGAGGTCACGTCATGAATGCGCCCGCCACCAATGCACCCCGCTCGGTCCGCCTCTCGCCGCAGGATAATGTCCTTGTTGCAGTCGATAACTTTGAACCGGGTGCCGTGCTCTATGGTGTGACCGCAAAAGCGCGTGTGCCACGCGGGCATAAAATGGCGTTGGTCGATATCGCGAAGGGCCAGCCAATTCTGAAATTTGATCAGATCATTGGTTTCGCATCGAAAGACATTGCGGCGGGTGAATGGATTCACGAGCACAATGTCGAGATGCACGCTTTCGCGCGCGATTATCGATTTGCCGAAGATGCGAAGAAGGAAGAAATTCTTCCTGTCGAGAAGCAGGCCACGTTCCAAGGCTATCGTCGCGCCAATGGCAAGGTGGGAACGCGCAATTATATCGGCATTCTCACCTCGGTGAATTGTTCCGCTTCAGTTGCGCGCTTCATGGCGGAAGAGATCAATCGCTCTGGCATTCTGCGCGAATATCCCAATATCGACGGCGTGATTCCGCTCGTTCATGGCGGGGGCTGTGCGCTTGATATCAAGGGCGAGGGCTATGAAATCCTCAAGCGGACCCAATGGGGCTATGCAACCAATCCCAATATGGGTGGTGTCATTATGGTCGGCCTTGGCTGCGAAGGGTTCCAGATTGCACGCTGGAAAGAGGCTTATGGCGTCAATGATTCCGACCTCTTCCGCACCATGACGATTCAGGAAATCGGCGGCACGAAAAAGACCGTCGCTGCAGGCGTCGAAGCGATTAAAGCCATGCTGCCGAAGGTGAATGCGGCAAAGCGTGAAACCGTACCGGCTTCTGAATTGATGCTCGCCTTGCAATGCGGCGGTTCGGATGGCTATTCCGGCATTACGGCCAATCCCGCTTTGGGAGCGGCTGTTGATCTGCTCGTCAAGCATGGCGGCACCGCGATCCTGTCCGAAACACCGGAAATTTACGGGGCCGAACATTTGCTCACGCGCCGCGCCGCCACGCGCGCGATTGGTGAGAAGCTCGTGTCCATGATCCATTGGTGGGAGGATTATACCGCTCGCAACAAAATGGAGATGAACAACAACCCTTCGCCGGGCAACAAAGCTGGCGGGTTGACCACCATCCTTGAGAAGTCGCTTGGCGCAGCAGCCAAAGGTGGCACGACAACGCTCACGGGCGTCTATCACTATGCCGAGCCCGTCGACGCGAAGGGGTTCGTCTATATGGATACAC
>VERN01000096.1 GCA_018882635.1 Beijerinckiaceae bacterium
GGTGTCTGCACCGAGATATTCTGCGCTCATGATGCGGGCTGGTACGCCGTCGGCAGTAAGCGCAAGGTCTTCAGGCCTAATCCCTGCGAGGCAATTGTCTTCGCCCGGCAGTATAGCATTGATCGGCAGCACATTCATGGGCGGCGTTCCAATGAAGGTGGCAGCGAACGTTGTGGCCGGGCGTCGGTAAAGGTCTGCCGGTGAGCCTTCCTGCTCAATGCGGCCGCCATTCATCAAGACGATCCGATCGGCCATTGTCATGGCTTCTATTTGATCATGGGTCACGTAAATCATGGTGATGCCAAGGCGGCGCTGCAGAGCGCGGATTTCACGTCGCATCTCGGCGCGCAATTTAGCGTCAAGATTGGACAGCGGTTCGTCCATTAAGCAGACAGGGGCTTCGGCGACGATCGCACGACCAAGCGCAACGCGCTGTTGTTGGCCGCCTGAAAGCTGGCCCGGTTTTCGTTCCAGATAGGGGCCTAGTGCGAGAAGATCGACGGTCCGGTCTAATCGCTTCTTCTGCTCTGCCTGCGGCACTTTGCGCACTGAGAGCCCGAATAAAATATTATCGCGTACGCTCATATGCGGAAACAGTGCGTAATTCTGAAAGACCATCGCGATGCCGCGCTTGGCGGAGGGTTCATGCGTCACATCGCGCCCGCCAATCAGGATGCGGCCAGAGGTGACGGGTTCTAGCCCTGCAATCATCCGTAGCGTGGTCGATTTACCGCAGCCCGACGGGCCGAGTAGCACGAGGAACGTGCCATCATCGACATGAAAACTGACATCGTTGACCGCATGTGAGGCGGCAAAGCTTTTCGAGACATGGTTGAGGGCGATGTCGGCCCGCTGTTTCATTTCTATTTACCCAATCAACTTCCGACCCAATCAACTTCCGACCTTGGCGAGTACATCCGCCCGCAGGAAACGTTCAATCACCAGCATAAATAGAACCGACGGCACCAGAAGGATCATCGCTGTGATTGAAGCAATCTGGTAATTGCCACCCATGGAAGCGTTGTAGAGCAGGAGAGGTAGTGTTGTCACTTGTGGAACGCCGACGAAAAAAGTGCCTGTAAATTCATCAAGCGATTCCAGAAAGACGAAAATAGCGCTTGCGATCAGGCCGGGTAGGGCGAGGGGCAGCGTCACTGTCCCAAACGCTGTCAGCGGAGAGGCGCCCATATTGCGGGCCGCCCATTCGAGATCGCGGTCTACCGCAGCAAAGGCGGCTGCAGCAATCCAAACCGAATAAACAAGTCCATGGGCAGCATGGACAAGTACAACACCCGCAACCGTGCCGTTCAGGCCTAGGCCGTAAAAAATGCGTGCGACATTGATGTAGATCGCAACAGAAGGGAAAGCCTGGGGCAACAAGAAAGCGATCATGATCAGCATACGCAAGGGCAGCTTCAGGCGCGCCAGCGCATAGCCTGCCGGGATCGAAAGGGCGAGAGCGACGGCCACTGTCAGAAGTGCGATCCAGACGCTCGTCATTAGAGAGCGCATGGCATCGCCCGTTGGTCGGAAGACGATCTCCCAGAACCGGGTTCCATATACAACGGGCAATTTAAACGGCGTGTACCAACGTTCCGCCACCGACCACAAAACCAGATTGGCAAGCGGGCCCAGAATAGCGAACGCAAATAGGCCGATCAGAATTGCCTTCAAGACGAGGCTCGCAAAAGGGAAACGTAGGATCATCGCGGCGCTTCCCGTGTCTGATGGCGTAGGTAAAGCCAAGCTGCAACGCCGCAAATCAGATAGGAGATCACACCCAGCGCATTCGCGGTGCCATAATCGCCGTAAGAATTGATCCGGAAGGCCATGTCGACCGTCAGCATGGTCGGCTGCGAACCCGCCACCATCATCGGAACAGACAGTACCGACATCATGGTGACGAAAGACAGGACAAGCCCAACGATCAATGTCGGCTTGACTTGTGGTAGTACAAGTTCAAGCAGGATCCTTGGTTTTGAGGCGCCGAGATTGCGCCCTGCCTCGATAGTCGAACGATCGAGCGACGCCATGGCGCCCGCGAGCAACAGTGTGACAAAGGGTGCCTGTTTCCAAACGAAGGTGATGATGATGCCGCGCCAATCGAGATAGCTTGCTGTTGACATTGGATCAGTCAGGCCGAGCGCAATGAAGCTATTGTTCATAAGTCCATTCTTCGCCAGGAACGTGCGCATGCATTGTGCGGCGACAATGAAGGGGATGAACAGAGGCCAGCGATAGAGAGATGCGAGCAGCGTCACCAGCCAGCGCGTTTCCGACAGCGTCAGCGTTCCCGCAATGATAATTGACACAAGAGCAATCAGGGCAGTCGAGGCGACGACAATAGCGATTGTGAAGGCAATATCGGTCGAGTAGAGTTCACCCGCGCGCATAAAATTTGCAAGCGTCCATTGTCCGCTCTTGTCGGTGAGCGAGGACAAAAACGATACTCCAAACGGCACAACAAAGAGCGCGCAGACCAGCGTTAAAGCGGGTGCGATGAGGAAAAGTCCGTGCCGGTAAGATGAGCGTGTCATGATAAAAGGGCGGAGCACGAGGCTCCGCCCAATGTTCATATCAGTTCGCGACCTTCTTTTCGTAACCTTCAAGAATATCGTTGAAATAGGGGGTGATCGGAAAGGGTTTACCCTTCTGCGATAGGTCAGCTGGCGTGATATCAGCAAAGAGCTTCTGCCAATCGGCTGGGGCAAGCTTTCCTTGTAAATATTGCGCGTCGATCCCCGGATACCAGTTGAAGCGTTTCACGATGCCTTCTGCTTGCACATCAGGGCTCGTTGCCATGGCGATGAATTTCTCGGCCATTTGCTGCTGTGCGCTCTTGGCGGGAACGGCGTAATACATCGGCTGCCCGGGCATGCCGGGAGCGACAAGTTTCAGCTTCATATTCGGCGGCAGTTTGCCTTCGTTCATCCATGAATAGAACATGTCAACCCAGACAGGGCCCATCGCAATCTCGCCTCGATTGAGCATGTCGAGCGTGCCGGCGTTGCCGGGCGTGATCACAACATTCGCGTTGAAAGCCTTCAGATCAGCGAGCGACTTGTCCCATGCTGCCTTCGTGGCTGCATCATACGGCCCCTTCATCAATTTATCGCCATCTCCGCCGAATGCGTAGACCCAGCCTGTCACGAAGGCGACACCCGACATGCCGCCTTTGATACCGTTATAGCCAAATTTTTTCGGATTTTTTTTCGCCCACTCGACAAGTTCGGCATAAGAGTTCGGTACATCTTTAACGAGATCGGGGTTGTATGCGATCGCTGTCTGCGAATGGAACATCGGCATCACGAAACCTGACACATTGGCCCCGAGCGCATTCTCAGCGGATTCGCGTGAGACGAGTTTGCCCGTATCAATTTTGCTCCGATAGGGCAGAAGCAACTTGTCCTGCGCCATCTGGCCCGCCATTTTTTGGTGAACGACGATGACATCGAAATCGCTCGGTGATGAGCCTGATTGCTGCGCCGATAATTTCTCAAAGATTTTCTGCGATCCAGAATCGCCAGGGCCCGTGCCCACAGCGACGACCTTGACACCCGGGTTCGCCTTTTCGAACATGGGTCCAAGGTAGTCCTTGATGTAATCGACCATATTTTGGTCGCCGGCTGTTGCGACATTCAAGGTTATTTGTGCATTCGCATGCGAACTCAATGCCATGACACCGGCAAGCGCCGATGTTTTCAGAAGTAATTTCCAATTCATGCCCGTCCCTCCTCGTGCGCGGCCATACTGGCCGGAAAAATATGTAGTTTACCAGGGTCGAGCGTCAGTCGTATCTCGGTTCCTGGTTCAATCACGGCGTGATCCGTGACTGCAATCACGGCGTCTCCGACGGCAATGCTGTAGCGATAAAATCCGCCGGGATAGGAGCGGGCTATGACACGGCCAGTGAGGCTGTCGCCTGATACTGTCGCTGTGTTAATCAGGCGCGCTGCTTCATCTCGGAAATAGACAATGGCGCGATCCTCATCGATGCGTAACGCATGTGGCAGGCTATAATTTTCATGTTTGAGAACGCCCTCTTGCACAGAAAATGTGAGCCTGTTCTCGGCTCCCATGAAACGTGCTAAAAATGGCGAATTGGGCTTGTCATACACATCCTCTGGTGTGCCAATCTGAGCGATACGGCCATGATCCAGCACAATGATACGGTCCGCCATAGTCATCGCTTCTTCACGATCATGGGTGACGTGGATCACCGTGAGCCCTAGCTTTTTCTGGATTGCCCGAATTTCATGGCGCATCGTCAGTCGAATCTTTGTGTCCAGATTCGAAAGCGGCTCATCAAGGAGTAGGATTGATGGTTCAATGGCGAGCGCACGTCCAAGCGCCACGCGTTGCCTTTGGCCGCCCGATAAATCGGTGACCTTTCGATTGGCTAAGCCTTCAAGGCCAAGCATTGTAAGGAGCGTGTCAATCTTCCGATTGATGGCTTCGGATGGCATTTTCCTAAGCTTCAGGCCATAACCCATATTCTGCGCAACAGTCATATGCGGCCAAAGTGCGTAGGACTGAAACACCATGGCCATGCCTCTGGCCTCAGGTGGGCTGGTCGTAACGTCTTTATGATCAACTTCTATGCGGCCGCCAGAGGCTTTAAGAAAACCTGCAAGCGTTCTCAAGAGCGTTGTTTTACCGCATCCTGACGAGCCGAGCAGGGCCGTAAATGTGCCAGCTGGAAAATCGAGATCAATGCCATGGAGAATTGTCTGTATGCCATAAGCGACGGTTAGCGAATGAACTGAAATATGTCCCCCATAACCGTCCGACATTCGCGCTTCCTATGAGCATTTTGATAACAGCAAAAGTGGACAATATTAGATCACTCCTTGCAACACTATAATGACTGTGACGCCTGACAAACTTATCTGCTGTTTGAGGGAGACGTTGATTTCATTTATTTCCAAATTATTACAATGGCTTAGCGCATATTGAGAAAGATAACAGCTGGTCGGGAATTTGCGCCGCCGGTGAGACCAACGAGGGTGTTTTTATGATTGCGATGCGGAGGCGGGACCTGAATGCGTTTCATAAAGCCACGACAAAAGCGCAGTTTGCTTTTTGTGCAGCGCAAAATGGACCTCTATAATCAAGGAGCATCCTTAACAGATGAAATCCTTAAGCCTAAATTCCGGATAGCTCGGAATAACAACGTCTATCGTTTTACAATCTGAAAAATACGTCCTCGACCCGCGTTACCGTCGTATTTCAAAGCCTTTCCAATCCTCGTGAGAATTCAAGCTTTAGATGAATGTAATGGGGTCTTGCACGGCACCCATGGTCATTCATCACATCTCTTTTCCCACATTAGACTGGCGAGCGTTTTTTTGCGGCGTGCTTGCAGCCGGCATTTGGAGGTATAAAGGCCGTAAAGCGAAGCTGTTTAACAGGCCTACGGCTAATGACGCGTGAGCGACTAAAGAGTCTTTGGTTACGAATTAACTCAACTACTTTGTATTCTGGGATTTTCGTAAGTATAACCGGTCAATAATTTATCTTATCAAATGATCGATAAAGCTTCTGAAAAAGCTTGGTGATGAGTATACTGGCAATCGCCCCGCGATGAGAAGAGATCATGGTCATGCCGAAAAAGACATACAATCAGCTGCGAAGCGCGCGCTGGTTCGCGCCAGACGATCTTCGCTCATTTGGCCATCGCTCTCGCATGATGCAGATGGGGTATGGCCGCGCAGATTGGGAAGGTAGGCCGATTATTGGCATTCTCAACACATGGTCGGACCTACAGCCCTGCCACATGCACTTCAAGACGCGCGTTGACGACGTTAAGCGGGGTGTTCTTCAAGCGGGTGGCTTCCCCGTCGAGCTGCCAGCCTTGTCGCTGTCTGAAAGTAATGTGAAGCCGACTACAATGCTCTATCGCAATATGCTGGCGATGGATACTGAAGAGCTTATCCGTTCGCATCCTGTCGATGGCGTTATTTTGATGGGTGGCTGCGACAAGACCGGACCAGCGCTGCTGCTTGGTGCGACAAGTGCAGGTTTGCCCGCTATCTTCCTACCCGCAGGACCCATGCTACGTGGAAATTGGCAAGGCAAAATCCTCGGTTCAGGATCTGATGGCTGGAAATATTGGGATGAGCGCCGTGCAGGAAATATATCAGAAGAGGAATGGAACGCGATTGAAAGCGGTATTGCCCGCAGTCATGGCACCTGCATGACCATGGGGACCGCATCGACGATGACGGCCATCATCGAGGCGATCGGCATGAGCCTACCGAACGCTTCTGCCACACCGGCTACCGATGCCAACCATGTCCGTATGTCAACGGAATGTGGTCGCCGTATTGTTGAAATGGTATGGGACGATTTGACACCAGATCAGATTCAAAAGCGTGAGGCATTTGAGAACGGTATCGCTGTTGCGATGGCGATGGGATGTTCAACTAATGCTATTATCCATTTGATTGCTCAGGCCCGCCGTGCTGGTCATGATATTGGTCTTGATGACTTTGAGAAGGCAAGCCGTAAAGTCCCTGTGATCGCTAATGTCCGTCCAAGTGGTGAAGTCTATCTGATGGAAGACTTCTATTACGCTGGCGGTTTGCCGGCATTGATGAAGAACATCAAAGACAAATTGCATCTCGATTGTATGACTGTGACGGGCAAAACGGTTGGTGAGAACATCGCTGATGCTGAGGTCTTCAATGACGACGTGATCCGCTCTGTCGATAAAGCTATTTATCAAGAAGGAGCTTTGGCTGTCCTCAAGGGCAATATTGCGCCCGATGGTTGTGTAATCAAGCCGAGTGCTTGCGCAACGAAATATTTAAAGCATACGGGTCCAGCCCTTGTGTTTGATAGCTATCCTGAGATGAAGGCAGCAATTGACCGCGATGATCTTGATGTTACCGAAGATCATATTTTGATCCTGCGCAATGCTGGTCCGCAAGGTGGTCCTGGGATGCCCGAATGGGGTATGTTACCGATCCCGAAAAAGCTCGTGGAGCAAGGTGTGCGTGATATGCTGCGCATGTCTGATGCGCGAATGAGTGGTACGAGCTATGGTGCGTGTATTCTTCACGTCTCTCCGGAAAGCTACATCGGTGGACCACTCGCCTTGGTGAGATCGGGCGATATGATCAGCGTTGATGTTGATGCACGCACGATCAATCTTGAGGTCAGCAACACTGAGATGGAACGGCGCAAAGCCGCATGGAGAGTGCCTAAGCCCCGCTACCAACGCGGTTATGGCTGGATGTTTTCCAAGCACATTAAACAGGCCAATGAAGGTTGCGATTTCGACTTCCTAGAAACCTCGTATGGTGCGCCTGTCAGCGAGCCTGATATTTACTAATCTAATTTAGCCCCCATACCTCCTCGCTGGTCCGCTAAGAATAAGTCCGTCGAATAAGTCCGTCATTGGCAGTCGCATGCTGATGGCCTAACTCAAAATATTCAGCCTTAATCTCACGTGACCCGTGGCTAATCGGCGGCTTGGCTTTGCTACGTCGGGTGGAAATTCCTCTTGATCCAGCGCGTATTAATCCAAATGCCGCTTTCGGACCGTCTCGTCTCCGCAGCCAAAGCTGGCATACCAATATTGGCTCAACGTTAGAGGGGAGGTTACTTGGCAAATGATATAAAATAGCGTTGCGGTATCCCTGCTAATGTTCTTAACTTTATTGATAACCTCTCAGTTGAAGGCATCAAAAGAAATGATAACAGCTCCTCCAGCCCAAATTGGGGCGAGTATTGATGAGATTGATACACCGGCTCTTGTTGTCGACCTTGATGCTTTCGAGCGAAATATCGAGAAAATGGCGGAGTATGTGGCCAAAACTGGCGTAAGGCTCCGGGCTCACGCAAAGACCCATAAAAGCTCAGAAGTCGCTAAAAAGCAGATCGCTGCAGGTGCAATCGGGCAATGCGTTCAAAAAGTGGGCGAAGCCGAAGCCCTTGTTCAGGGTGGTATTCGAGACGTCCTCGTAACAAATCAAATTGTTGGCCAAGAAAAGCTTCACCGTTTAGCCAGGCTCGCGCATCAGGCGACTATTGGTTTGTGCTTTGATGATCCTTTACAGGTTCGTGCTGCATCTGAAGCCGCCAGAAAAGAAGGCGTCACTATTGATGGCTATGTCGAGATTGACACTGGCATGTCGCGGTGTGGCGTTAAGTCTGGTGTCATTGCGGCTGAACTTGCAAATCAGATCGCGCAAGCGAAAGGCCTAAAATTAAGCGGTATTCAAGCTTATCATGGAAGTGCTCAGCATCTTCCTACGGCGGCTGAGCGCCAAGCCGAAATTATGAAGGCGATAGGTCTCGTCAAAGAAACACAAGAGGCATTGAAAAAGCTTGGCCTTGAAGCACCAATTGTAACTGGGGCTGGAACAGGCACTTTTCGCATTGAGGCTGAGAGCGGCGTTTATACTGAGCTACAAGCGGGATCTTATGCATTTATGGATGTTGATTATGCCGTCATTAAAGATGAACGCGGGAATGATTATTCAGAATTCGAACATAGCCTCTTTGTTTTATCGACAATCATGAGCGTCGCGGGCGAAAGTTGGGTTGTTGCTGACGCGGGGCTTAAATCTTACAGCGGAGAAAAGGGGCCGCCGCGTGTTCACAAAAGGCCAGATTTAGCCGTCGTTTCAATGTCTGATGAGCATGGAAAAATAAGTATCGCCCCGGGAACAGAGCGACCAAAGCTCGGCGATAAAGTGCTTCTAATACCTGGTCATTGTGATCCAACAATCAATCTCCATAATTGGTATGTTGGTATTCGAAATGGAAGAGTAGAGCAGATTTGGGAAATTGATGCCCGAGGCGCCAGTCGATAAAAGACTTAAAATCACCGCATGACAGAATTATAGGTAATTGAAAAAATAGATATCAGAATTATAAATTAACGTTTGCCAATTCAAAAGTGCGACACGAATAATTGTATATTCGTGTATTGAAATTAGATTTATTTAAACACTTACATATTTTTTTATCGGCGGTTCCGGTGGGTAGTAGTTCCAAGAAGCATTATTATAAAGAGGGCATGATATTTAACGTTAATGTAAATATGTATTTTCGCGTCATTAACCACTGATCTTTGAATAATTATATTCGTCGAGAGAAAACCATGGTGAAATTGCGCTTTGACTTAAAAAATTTTGAATGAGGGAAGGTGATGGCTGAACGCAATACCTGTATCAGCCATCATGATCTCATTATAGCATTTCTTCAGTATTTCAATAGGTCATTTGCAGCGCTTGGGAGCCTTGTCGTCATTTTGCCGAAATTATAATCACAGGAATGTTTCATGGATGTTTGCGTCGATAACGTTAAAATTAGGTCTCTGGCAAAGCGTGTTACATTCGAAATGTTGGACAAAGTTCGGCATTTCCCTGTTTTGGAAAAAATAGTGAATTTTTGACGCCATCAGCTTATTCGAGAATAAAAAACAGGGAGCGAGGCTGTCGTATCAGTGACGGTCTCTGCGGGTGTTTCTAGGTGTGGTTTGTTTCTTGGCCGTCACGCGATGATCTTGTGCCTTAGACCCAATGCCTGCATGTCCGAATGCTCATTTCTCAGGATGCAATCGTGTCGGGAAAAGGCGGCTGTCATTTTCTCAGCACCCTCAGCGATAAGACGTGCAGAAAGAGGATAGCCTGCCGATTGCCGCGCACAACCGCGAGACTAGGTACCTACTGTCTAGCTTTCATGACATTTAGGTTGCGACTTACCATTGCCGGAGCCTAGATCGTGACTTCGCGGTTTCCTATACGGGCTGCCCGGGCGAATTGGGTCATCTAAAGACCTTTGGGACCGTTTCCAGCAAAATGCACCTCTTCGTAGTCCACGCTGAACAGGGGTCATGGGAAGCTTGAAAATCACTGGGGAGAGCTGCGCCAGAGGTTACCTTTTGGGCGTTGCTCCGCGGTCGCAGCCTCGTTATATAGGCGCGCCACTCCACCCGGTTCGGCAACAAAAGGTTTTAAAGGCCTATGGCAGCAGTCCTTGATTCAGAGTACCACCCGACCGATCAAGAACCGTTCATGAATGAACGGCAAAAAGAATATTTTCGGCGGAAGTTATTGAACTGGAAGGAAGACATTCTGCGCGAGGGGCGCGAGACACTCGCAGCTCTGCAGAATGAAAGTGAAAACCATCCCGATCTCGCCGATCGTGCTTCATCGGAGACCGATCGTGCGATTGAATTGCGCGCACGTGATCGTCAGCGCAAGCTGATTGCAAAGATTGACGCCGCGCTTTCAAGGATCGAAGACGGCACTTATGGCTATTGCGAGGAAACGGGTGAGCCGATTTCGCTCCGCCGCCTCGAAGCTCGTCCTATCGCCACCCTGTCGCTCGAAGCGCAGGAGCGCCACGAGCGCAATGAGAAGGTCTATCGAGACGATTGATTGGCTTGATAGCGAACCGCATCACGGGCCCTCTGGGGCCCGTTTTTTTTTGCAAAAAGAGTTTCTAATTCTTCGGTGGGACGCGTCCGAGAATGCGCCGCAGCTCTTCTTCAAACGCGTCAGCAGGCGGCGCGATTTGCTCCGCTGGCTTTGGCTCCGGGTGGAGGACTTCTTCCACAACGGGATGCGGCGGCGCGGGAATTGCGACCTCCTGAACCGGGGGCGGCGGGGCTTTCGCTGGAGCAGGTGTAGTG
>VERN01000301.1 GCA_018882635.1 Beijerinckiaceae bacterium
CTCATCGGTGACCTCATCCTCCTGCGCACTCACGCGGCCTTTGACCGATGCGCCAACCTCATGCACCGTTTCCCTACTTCCTGATTTCAAATGATGCCAATCGGGCAGGTCGTGGCCTTGATGGACGAGCTTGTAGGCACAGCTCGGTGGCAGCCAACGCAATTCGGCCACGAGGGTCGGGGTCAGTTGGAGACAATCGGGGACGCGGGCTGTGCGGTTGGGATAATCATGACACGTGCAGGTGCCAGCATCGAACAAGCGACACGCTACATCGGTTGGGTGGATGCGCCCGTCATCCTCGTCTTCCAATTTGACGAGGCAACACCGGCCACAGCCATCACACAGGCTTTCCCATTCCTTGTCGGTCAGTTCGGCGAGGGTTTTCGTGCGCCAGAATGGCGGGCGGGTCGAATCAGTCATGACGCTCTCTTCGGAAGAGCGCGAGTGTAGGCTTGGCCTCGTTGTGGCGCCAGTCAGGCGCGGCGGCGACGGCGCGGTTTCTTCGGCTTGGGTGTGGTGCCCTTTGTCTCGCCTTCAACCCGTCCCGTCTCAGCGATGCGTTCATAGCGAACGCCTGTGAAAAACAGGATCGCGGCGCTCATTGCTGGCAAGGCCGCGTCTGTGGCGGTGAGCGTCAATTTGGGACGCGCGGGGAATGTCAGGATCTCAGCCATGCATGCCGTTCCGTCAGTTCGATGCCCCACATGACGATGCTTATGGTTAACACAAATTGAACGATTGGTGGCTTAGCCTGCATTTTCAGGAAAAACTTTCGATTGGCACCGCCATGCTGCCTTTTGCCCTCTCGTCCGATGAACAGCCTGACCGGCCGCTCTTGCGTTCTGTCAACGAAGCCGCGTTGAGCCTGCGCAGCCTCGTCAAGCTCCATGTGGGCCAGCCGCAACGTACGGAGACGCAATGCGATGCGTTTCGCCGGGACGTGTTGGCGCTTCTGCCGCAGGTCGATGAGGCGACCATTCTGGCCGTCGCAACGGAGATGTGTCCCTGCCCTGATATTGATTTCACCACCGCATCCGCATTGATGGAGCGATCGCGCGACGCTGCGTTGATGATCCATGCCGAAGCGGTGTTTTTATCTGAACATTATTGTCAGGCGATTGGCCGGCGCGGCAAAACGGAACATGCAGCTGCGGTCGCTCTCCGTCCTGATCTGACGCATGCGATGATGGTCGCGCTGATCGACCGGGACGAAACGCTGGTCGATACCGCACTGGCCGATAATCATTCCGTCGTTTTGCCGCGCGAGATCCGACGGACCTTGTTGCTGCGCGGCCGTTTCGATGATGCCATCGCACAGGCGCTCTTGCGCCGTCGTGATATTCAGGCACTGGAACGGCTCACTCTGTTCATGCGCGGCGATAGCCATGCCCGGCATCGGCTGATTATTGATTGCGCACCCCTGCTCGCGCCCGCCGTTCGTCCCTCGCAAGGTGAACGGCCAATGCCCGCGCGGCTCGCCGCCTTTCAGGAAGCGGGGCATGGCCGTTATGTTCCGCTTGCTGAATTTCTCGGGCTTGATCCGGCCTATGTGGAACGCCTTTGCCTCGATCCATCGGGTGAGCCACTCGCATTATTGTGCGCAGCGGCGGAGTTGAAGGGTTTTGATACGCTGGCTGTGCTGGCCCATTGGCCGACGCAACCCGCCCGTCAGGCGGGGCGGCTGTCCTCTCTGTCGGAAATTGCGACAGGAATTTTGCCAGGGATTGCGCTCGCGCTTCTCGTCCGCATCGGTGGCTGATCAGCCCATCAGCGCATCATCAAGGAAGGATCGGCCTTGCCGATCCTCGACATCGACAATCCATAAATCGGGATCAAATTTTTTCTCCCGTGCTAACCTGTCTTCGATCGTTGCCGCATCGACCCATTCGGCTTCATGCATGCGGCGAAAGCGACGGGTTGCATCGTCGTGTTCGATGTCAGTTTGCGGCGCAGGCCCAAACAGCGCGTTGCGGCCATCCAAAAGATCGACGCGGATGAAGATGGCTCCCGCTTCGGCTGCGCCGCGCTGGCGCAGCACTGCAAATGCACCTTCAATCTCAGCACGACGGAGATAGGCAGACACCCAAATGTCTGATCGTAAGCGCATTCAATCGAACGCAGCGCCGCTGACGGCAGCCAGTTCCTTCATCATGCGGGGTGACACTTCACCCGTGACCGGCAATTTCCGATCGCGCTCAAACCGTTCAATGGCGAGCTTTGTCCCCGCCCCATAAACGCCATCCGCTTTGATTGGCCCATAGCCGAGCCGGTTGAGCGCGCGCTGAACGGATGCCAGCGAACGGCTCTGCTCTTGCTTGGGGTCGACGGCCGGAGCCGTCACAACACCACCGCGGAGCAAATCACCAATTGCGTCGCGTCCCGGCGGTGCCGCCGCAATCGCCGCAGGCGGATTGTCTTTCTTG
>VERN01000097.1 GCA_018882635.1 Beijerinckiaceae bacterium
GTTTAGCATTGTTCATTTCGCAATCAGGAGAAACGGCCGATACATTGGCGGCACTGCGCTATGCGAAGGAGCAGGGCCAGCACATCCTCAGCGTCGTGAATGTGACAACATCGACGATTGCGCGCGAAAGCGACATTGTCGCGCCTATTCTCAGCGGCCCAGAAATTGGTGTCGCATCGACGAAGGCCTTCACTTGCCAATTGGCAGTGCTGGCTTGCCTTGCCATTGATGCGGGTGTCGCGCGCGGCACGTTGAGTACAGAAGAGGCCAACCGCCTCGTCAATGAATTGATCCTGACGCCAGGACGCATTTCTGAAGCGCTTCAGCGTGAAGGGGCCGTCAAAAAGATCGCTGAACGTCTGACCAAGGCCAGTGACGTCCTTTATATCGGCCGCGGCGCGGCGTGGCCCTTAGCGCAGGAAGGCGCGCTGAAGCTCAAGGAAATCTCCTATATTCATGCGGAGGCCTATGCCGCGGGCGAGTTGAAACATGGCCCAATCGCGCTGATCGATGAAAAAATGCCTGTCATCGTGATCGCGCCGCATGATGCATTATATGAGAAGACGATCTCGAACATGCAGGAAGTCGCCGCGCGAGGTGGCAATATCATCCTGATTGCCGAGGATAAGGCGAAGGAGGAGACAGGTCTCGATGGGATCGGCCATGTGGCGATGCCAGCGATGGCCCCTGACTTTGCCACCATTCCCTATGCCGTGCCGGTACAGCTACTGGCCTATTGGACGGCCTTCCTGCTTGGAAAAGATGTCGACCAACCGCGTAACCTCGCTAAATCAGTCACGGTTGAGTAACCTATACCGATGAGCGACCCGAACTCGATCCCGCTAGTGACCCCGCCGGAAAAGCCGAAAGCGAGTTTCGGCCAGAAATTGCGCACCTATTTTTTGACGGGGCTTGTTGTCGCCGGTCCGCTCGCGATCACGCTCTACATCACGTGGTGGTTCATCAATCTGGTGGATGGCTGGGTGAAGCCATGGCTGCCCGCCAGCCAATGGACGGCGCTGCCGCTCAATATTCCGGGTTTTGGCCTTCTCGTCGCTCTGATTGGGCTGACGATTCTCGGATTCCTCACAGCATCCATCATTGGTCGCTCCCTGTTGGACCTCTCCGATTTGCTGTTGGGCCGTATGCCTGTGGTCAGAAGCCTCTATCGCGGCATGAAGCAAATTTTCGAGACGGTGTTCTCGCAACAGGGTTCATCGTTCCGCACGGCCGGTCTCGTCCAGTTTCCCGGTCCTGGCATGTGGTCGATTGTCTTTTTATCAGGCGCGCCGAACAGTTCGTTACAAGACGCGTTGCCCTCACAGGATTCCTATATTTCCTGCTTCCTGCCTTGCACGCCAAACCCGACGACGGGTTTCTTCTTCTATTTACCGCGCAAAGACGTCATTGAGTTGAAGATGAGCGTCGAGGACGCCGCAAAGATCGTCATGTCCGCGGGGCTGATCACGCCAGATGAACAGCAGGCGAAGCTGGCCGCCTTGGCGCATGATGCGAAAAGTGAAACGCAGGCCTGATTAGCCAGCGCGCATCAACCGCATCGCTGCATCGCGTTCAAACAAATACAGAAGGAAACGCAAAGCTTGACCGCGTTCTGTTTCGAGCTTTGGGTCGCGGGCAAGAATAAGTTTGGCATCATCGCGCGCGGCGGCCAATAATTCACCATGCTTTTCGGGGATCGCGAGGCGAAACCCGGGCATGCCAGATTGGCGGGTTCCAAGGACATCGCCTTCGCCGCGGAGCTTTAAATCTTGCTCCGCAATCAAAAAGCCATCTTCCGTTTCGCGCATCGTATTGATGCGGGCCGTTGCGACTTCGCCGAGCGGGTTCTTATAGAGAAGAAGACAGGTTGAACGTCCGCTGCCGCGGCCCACACGCCCACGCAATTGATGTAATTGCGCCAAACCAAACCGTTCAGCATGTTCAATGATGATGATGGTGGCTTCCGGCACATCAACGCCGACTTCAATCACAGTTGTAGCGACAAGGATTTGCGTTTCTCCGCGAGCGAAGGCGGCCATGGCGGCATCCTTGTCCTTGCCCTTCATTTTGCCATGGACGAGACCGACCTTCTCGCCAAAATATTTTTCAAGATCTGCATAACGTTCTTCCGCCGCCGCGAGATCAAGTTCTTCATTTTCTTCGACAAGCGGACAGACCCAATAAATCCTTTGACCATTAGCGATCGCCCGACGCGCCCCTTCAATCACCTCATCAAGCCGTTCGAGTGACAAAGCGCGCGTATCAATGGGCTGGCGACCGGCCGGCTTCTCGCGCAGTGATGAGACTTCCATATCGCCGAAATAGGTCAGGACCAGCGTGCGCGGGATGGGCGTGGCCGTCATCACCAGCATATCAACGGCATCACCTTTGCGGCCCAACGCAAGCCGCTGGTGAACGCCGAACCGATGTTGCTCATCAATTACCGCAAGACCGAGATCACGAAAGGCGACCTCATCTTGAAACAGCGCATGCGTGCCGACCGCAATATCGACATCGCTGACAAGTCCGTGCAGCGCTGTTTGTCTCGCGGAGCCTTTTTCGCGTCCCGTTAGCAACACGATGTTTAATCCAGCCGCATCGCAGAGGGGTTTGAGCCGCTCATAATGCTGGCGTGCAAGAATTTCAGTGGGCGCCATCAAAGCAGCCTGATGACCCGCTTCAACGACAGCAGCCATCGCCAACAGGCCGACGATGGTTTTCCCGGAACCGACATCGCCCTGCACAAGGCGCAACATGCGATCGGATGCGGCAAGATCGCGCTTGATATCACTGAGCGCGTCGCGTTGCGCTTGGGTGAGCGAATAGGGCAGGGCCTTTAAGATCGCAGCCTCAATCCGGCCATCGCCGATCCGTGCAATCCCTTTGGCTTTGGTCATCGATTGGCGCACGATCAGAAGCGCCAATTGTCCGGCCAATAATTCATCATAAGCAAGCCGTTGCCGTGCTTTTGAATCCAGACCTAAAATCATCAAGGAATCCGGCCGGTGCAATTGTGTAATGGCCGCGCGAAAATCCGGCCAATCCTGTTTTTTAAGGTAAGCGGCGTCTTGCCATTCCGGAAGATCCGGCAACCGTTTCAGCGCCTCATTCACTGCGCGCTGCACGCCGCTAGAATAAAGCCCATGCGTCAATCCATAGACGGGTTCAAAGCGCGGTAATCTTGCATAGGCCTCTGCATCCATCACCCGGTCGGGATGGGTCATCTGCCGATAGCCATCATAAAGCTCGATGGTGCCAGCAATGTAACGCTCGGAATTCAGCGGCAGCAGGCTCTCAATCCGGCCCGGCGGCGCATTGAAAAAGACGAGTTGAATATCGCCTGTTCCGTCTTCCACGATTACGCGAAAAGGCGCCCGACGCCGTCCCGGTGGTGGTGGTTGATGTCGCGCCACGCGCGCTTTGACGACAAGCGGTTGGCCGATTTCAGACTGATTGATGGTGGGCGCTAGCCGTCTGTCGATCGCTCCTGTTGGGAGATGGAAAAGAAGATCAATCAGGCGAGCGCCGTGCCCCGCATCGCCGAGTAGCCTGTCATAGAGCGGAACGGTCTTCGGTCCAATGCCGGGAAGCGCGCCAACACCGGCGAACAAAGGATCAAGCTGATAGGGCCGCATCGCTCATCCCCAACGCCGATGCCCCCACATCCATTGATCAGGATATTCGCGGATCCATGTTTCGAATTGCCTATGGATCAACGCAGTGAGAGCCGCGATATCGGCATCACGCTCACCTGTTGGCGTGAACTCCATCAATTTAAATTCAACTTCGAAAAACGCACCGTCTTTACGAATGACACGGCCGATCAGGATCGGCGCATCTTGTGTAACGGACAGCATGGCCGGGATCGGCGTCGACGGTGCAAGGCGATGAAAAAACGGAACCGACAGACCGCGGAAATCACGCAAATCAGCAAGAAGGGCCGCCGCGCCGCCCTGTTTGACGATCCGCAACATTTTGACGATAGCTTCTTTCCCTTTCGGGAAAAGACCGAGCGGATAGAACTGCGCGCGCATCGCCACAACGTCGTCATTGACGAGTGGGTTTTTCAATTTCTGATAAATGCCCGTGACGGGAATGCCGGTGCTCTTGCTGAACGCAACCGAGGCGATCTCCCAATTCCCAGTATGCAGACTAACCACAACGAGTTTGCGGTTTGTCTTCAGCCGCTCCATCGTGGCGTCTGATGCGCGGATCGTGATCCGGCGCGGATCGGCGACGATGTCATCAAGATGAAATGCCTCGCCGAAATTGCGCCCAAGATTGCGCCACATCCGGTTGATGATCTGACGATGCTCAGCGGGGGAGAGGTCAGGCAGGGCTTCGGCGATTTGGCGCATAGCGCGCTTGTCTCGTCGTAACCATGGCGCAATCCCGCGCCAGATCGCGCCCGATAGCGCTGAGGCCTGATCGACGCTGAGCGCGCGGGCGAACGCCGCAACCGCCCGAAACCCATAGGCTTCGAGCCGCATCGGCCAGGAAATGGCCGTCGGCGCAGTCGAGTCGTGGTCGGTTAGGGCAGGCTCGCTCATGTCGGCTGGCTAGCACGCCGGCCCGTCCGATGTCATCCGGTGCAGAGCCGCTATACCGGTCCTGCCGTTGACGGGTCGGGTGGAACTGGCCAAAAGGCGGCATCGCCACGGGATATTGGTCTTTGTCCTCCGTCCTCGCCCTTGCCCTCCCATTTTTCGGGCTGATCTTTCTGGGCTTTTTCTGCGGCAAGCTGAAGAAGCTGCCGGAGGCCGGCTTGCAATGGATGAATTTCTTCATCGTCTATGTCGCGTTACCGGCCCTGTTCTTCAAATTGATCGCGGCCGCGCCTTTCGAGCAATTGGCGAATTGGCCCTATGTGATTGGAACGACGCTCGCTACCTATGTCGCGTTCGCACTCGCCTTCCTTGTGGGCGTCATCACGATGAAAGGCCGCATTCGTGAGGCGACGGTTCAAGCCGTAGCCGGTTCCTACGCCAATATCGGTTATATGGGCCCGGGCCTGACCATTTCCGTGATCGGCATGGAAGCGATTGTGCCGACCGCCTTGATTTTCGTTTTCGACAATATTCTCTTGTTTACGCTCGTGCCCTTTCTGATGGCACTGGGTGGCACTGAGAAGATGAAATTGGGCGAGACGATTTGGTATATCGTCAAACGCGTTATCACCCATCCTTTCAATGTATCGATCGCGGTCGCGGTTGTGGCAGCTTATTTTAAATTTCAGCCGCCCGCAGCGCTGGATACAATGTTGACCTTTCTCAAAAACGCGGCCGCACCGGTGGCCTTGTTTACAATGGGCGTAACGGTCGCGCTCCGGCCTGTGAAAACAGTGCCATGGGAAATGCCAGCCCTTTTGTTTATTAAATTGATCGTCCACCCCATTGCAGTGTTCATCATCCTCTCAATTCTCGGACCGTTCAGTCGCGAATGGATGATGACGGCGGTTCTAATGGCAGCCTTGCCGCCTGCGCTCAATGTCTTCGTAATTGCTAATCAATATCATGTTTACGTGGAACGCGCCTCAACAGCGATTTTACTTGGAACAATGCTGTCCGTTGGCACCGTTACGGCGTTACTCTGGCTGATTACAGAAAACAAATTGCCGACAGATTTGTTTAGTTTCTGATTAGCCACCCATCCCCTGACGCATCACAAACCGCCGCAACGGCCCGAATGATCCGAGCATGGTGAGGCCGAGAACGCGTGCGGCATCAACGGGGAGAAAACCTGCGAGTAAGGAACGGTTCAAGGCGTCCACGGCATTGGTCCGGAACGCAATATCGCTCAGGCGGCCTTTCCGATAACGCGCTGCGGCCACATCACTGCGATCATGCGTAAAAGCATTGAGAAGATCAGCCACGTCACGCAGACCGAGATTCAAACCTTGCGCACCAATAGGCGGGAAGACATGGGCCGCCTCACCAGCAAGCGCCATTCCATTATGGGCAACGTCCTGAACGCTCACTCCACCCATCGGCACAGCACCGCGTGGCCCATCAAGGCGCATTGCGCCCAACATGGATTGCGCTTGCTGCTCAACGGCGTGGGCAAAAGCGACATCGTCGAGGGCCATCAGCTGGGTAGCGCGTTCAGGTTTGCACAGCCAGACCAGGCTTGAGCGCTTTCCTTGCATCGGCACGAGTGTGAACGGACCTTCGGCGGTATGGAATTCAGTCGAGGTATCGCGATGCGGCTTGTCGTGCGAAAAAATGGCTGTGATCGCCGTCTGATTATAAGTCCATTCGCGTGTGCTGATGCCAGCGGCTTTTCGCACGATGGAATGACGACCGTCAGCACCGATGATGAGATCGCAGAACAGGCTTTGTCCATCTTCAAGGATGACAGCCCCGCGGCTGACCGATTGCGCAGCCTGCCGATATCGCGTGAGACGCGGCGTGTCATCGGCGCTCTTGGCAATGAGCTCCACGAGGGGTGTTGCTTCGATATTCGTCCCGAATGCGTCCAGCCCTATCTCATGCGCATGGAACGTCACCGGCGGAGCACGGAAAAGGCGGCGCGTATCGTCAATGATCGAAAGATTGACGAGGGCTGTGCCATGGTTCTCGACAATCTGACGCAGGCCGAGTTGGTCAAGAACCTTGAGAGAGCTTTCCATCAGCGCAACCGTGCGCCCATCCCGGCGAACACTATCCGCGCCGATCACCGCCACATTGCAGCCAGCTTGCGCAAACCCGATGGCGGCCGCGAGCCCCACAGCGCCAGCGCCAACAATGATGATGTCATGATGCTTTGCCATGGCGGCGTTATAGGGCCAAGCGGGCACCGCATCCATCCGCAATGGGCCGCATGGGACGGGATTGTTCCCCATGCTACAGGAAGCACATGAGCTCGGACGCCCAGCCTCATCCCTCTGCGTTGTCTGCGACCGCATGGGTTACATTGCTGAGCCTGTTAGGATTGATCCTTGCGGGGTGGGCGGCCTTGGTTGTCGCTCTCCCGCCCGGATTGCCGGATGCGCGCGCGCTCTGGGCTGCCTTATGCCAACCCGTGCCGTCCGGTATGGGCTTTACCGAATCCTACATCGCCGCTTTGGCGGTTTGGCTGCCGATGGTTCCAGCTATGATGGTCCCGTCCGCTATACCGATGGCTTTGGCCTTTGCTGACCGGATCGAGCGGCATGGCGGCGCTATCCGTCCACTGGTCCTTTTGTTTGGCTATCTTGGGGTCTGGTTGGTCGCGGCGGCGGTTTTCGCCTTTGTTCAGACAGTGGGAGCGACCGGTTTGGCTTCGCTCCGCTTACCGGACAAGGCACTCGGTATTCTTGGCGGATTCGCGATCGGGCTCGCCGGCCTATGGCAATTCGCGCCGTTGAAGCGGCTGAGCCTTGCGGCGTGCCGGCATGATTTTTCAGAGATTGTTGATCGGCCCACGATCGTCGAAACGCTGCGGATTGGCATCCAGCAAGGGCTCGCCTGTATCGGTTGTTGCTGGGTTTTAATGCTCGCGGCGGCGTTTGCGGGGGCCATGAACCTCGTTTGGATGGCGGTTTTGGCCGCCGTTATGACGGCTGAGAAGCTGATGGGTCCACGTGCGACAGCCCCGCTCGGGCTCATTCTTCTAGGCCTTGGCCTAACGCTGGCCATCGCAGCGGTCGGCCCCTCCGCGATCCTGTCCTATTGGCTGGGATGAACTGACCTGACCATTGGATAAGGCGGCCGCCTCTGTGCTAGGAAGGCGCGCAATCCGACCGGAGGCTATCTTGCACGCTGAACCGCCCCAAGACCGACCCTTGCGCGAGCGCATTCCGGCCTATGCCGTTCATGCGTTAACGGCCTCCGGCGCCGCTTTTGCGTTGCTGGCCCTCATTGCGGCTTTTCAGGGTGATCCGGCAGAAGCGTTCTTTTGGCTCGGTGTCGCTCTCGTGGCTGACGGTATTGATGGTCCACTCGCTCGCAGAATTGGAATTGCCGACCGCGTCCCGGCGATCTCAGGCGAAACGCTGGATCTTGTCGTCGATTTTACGACCTATGTTTTTGTGCCCGCCGCCATCTTGATTGCTTCGGGTTTGGCGCCGTTCTGGGTACTCGTCTCATTGGGTTGTATCATTGTCGCGAGTGCGGCGGTCTATTTCGCTGATTCACGGATGAAGACCGAGGATAATTGGTTCGCAGGCTTTCCGGCCGTGTGGAACCTCGTGATTTTTTACCTCCTGATCTTCCCGTTGCCGCCCATCATCATGGCAGCCTTGATTATTCTGACAGCCCTGGCCCAAGCATGGCCGGTGGTGTTCGTGCATCCCATCCGTGTCCGCGTATTCCGTCCGTTGACGTTAATGATGCTCACCATCTGGGGTCTCGCGGGCTGCTCGGCCATCGTGCAAGACCTAACACCTGATCTGGTGACCCGGATTGCGCTGTTAGTGACGCTCGTCTATTTCGTTGGCCTCGGCATCTTACGTCGTCCAAAACCCACATCACCGGAAGTTTAATCTTATGTTTGAATGGATGACGGACCCCGCCGGTTGGGCGGCGCTGGCGACACTGACTGCAATGGAAGTGATCCTCGGCATCGATAACGTGATTTTCATCTCCGTGTTGGTGTCGCGTCTCCCCAAAGAGCAGGCGGACAAAGCGCGCACGATTGGTCTCGCACTCGCCTTTTTATTCCGTGTCGGTTTGCTGTTCACGCTGACCTGGATGATTGGTCTCGTCGAGCCTGTCTTCTCAATTCTCGGCAAGGGATTTTCCTGGCGCGACATCATTCTGTTTGTCGGTGGCGCATTCCTTGTTGCAAAGGCGACACACGAAATTCATCAATCGATGGAAGAAGACGAACTCAGTGAGATCGAAGCAGCTGCGCCGAAGTTTTTCTTTGCCGCAATCCTGCAGATTGCGGTCGTTGATCTGGTCTTCTCGATCGATTCAATCAACACAGCGATCGGCATGGCTGATCAACTCGGTGTTATGATCGCTGCCGTCGTGATCGCGATGGTCGTGATGTATGTCTCCTCCGGCCCCGTCTCGGCCTTTATTGCCGAACATCCGACAACAAAAATGTTGGCCCTTGCGTTCTTGATCCTGATTGGCGCGTCTCTCTGTGCCGAGGCATCAGGATTTCATCTGCCGCGTGGTTACATCTACGCTGCCATGGCCTTCGCAGCCGCCGTCGAAACCATCAACATTATGGCGGCATCAAAGAAGAAAAAGCGCAAGAAGATAGGCCATCATTGAGGAGTGGGTGCGCGCGCAGCAGCGTTGACGGATGAGGCGAAAACCACCGCCTTACTCACATCGTGCTTGTCGAGTTCTTGCCGAACGACCGGGCGCGCGCCCGCAATCATGACGGATGCGCCGCCGCGCTGAAAGCGGGCTATGGCACTTTCGAGGGTGTGGACACCCGCGCTATCGATGAAGGGTACGGCCGAAAGATCGAGGATAAATCGATCGGGCACATCACCAATACGCTCAAGGACAGCGCCCACTTCGGCTGCGGCACCAAAGAAAAACGGCCCTGAAATCTTATAAACAAGCGTGTTCGGATCATTGGGCGTGACGAAATCTGGGGCCGCCCCCGGAACATCGGGCACGTCCCTGTCCAACACATCAGAGTTGGTTTCGACGGCAACAATCTCTGCCATGCGATGCATGAAAAAGATCGCGCCCAGAACCACGCCGACGCTGATCGCCTCGGTCAGATCGCGGAAAATTGTAAGGAAGAAGACCGCAAGTAAAATGACGGTCTCACTGCGTGAGCGGCGCAGGATCGCGGCAAACTCCGCCCGTTCGGCCATGCCCCATGACACGACAGCCAGAATGGCAGCCAACGAAGCGAGCGGAATATAGGAGGCGAGGGGGGCTGCCACCAGCATCAACAAAAGCAAGGTCAATGCATGGATCATCCCGGAGATCGGGCTGACAGCGCCACTTTTCACATTGGTCGCAGTGCGTGCGATTGTGCCGGTTACGCAAATGCCGCCAAACAAGGCCGAACCGATATTGGCAAATCCTTGCGCGACCAGTTCGCAATTGGACCGGTGCCTGCGGCCGCTTAATCCATCCGCAACAACCGCGGATAAAAGCGATTCAATGCCGCCAAGAATGGTGATGGCAATGGCATCGGGAAATACGGCCGCGATCTTTTCAAGTGAGAACGCCGGAATGTGGGGTGGTGGCAGAAAATCAGGGATGCCGCCAAAGCGTGAGCCAATGGTTGCGACTGGATAACCAGCGTTCGAAAAGCCTGCGGCGAGCAAAGAGCCAATCAAGATCGCAATCAGAAAACCCGGCCAATGGGGTTTGAAGCGTCGCAGCACGAGGATCGTCGCAATTGAAACGGCTGCGACGGTAACGGCCGGAATGCTGATCGTCGGTAAAGCCTGCGCGATCGCGACAAGTTTTGGAAGCAGCGCCGCGGGTTCCTTGCCCGGTAAGCTTAGACCCAGAAGATCGACAATCTGGCTGGCGGCAATAATGACGGCGATACCGGCTGTGAACCCTATGG
>VERN01000098.1 GCA_018882635.1 Beijerinckiaceae bacterium
CGCCGAAGCCACGCCTTCGGAGACCACGGCTTCCGATTCCGCACCGGCTGAAACGACCATGTCCGAAGCCCCTGCCGAAGCGGCGGCGGCGGAAGCGACGCCTGCCGAGCCTGTGGCGGAAAGCGCGGGTGCTGAGATCAACGCAAACGAGACGGCTGCTGCACCGACCGGGGAAACCTTGGTTGAAGCGCCTGCCGAACCGGTGCTCATTGAGGTCTGGCGGCAAGGTCGCCGCCAGCAAGGGGGCCGTCCGCAGCATCGCCGTGGCGATCAGCGTGCCAAGGGACCGCGTCCCGAAGGCAGCGAGGGCGAGCAGAATCGCCCACCGCGTCCGGACCGTTAGCCCGGCGATCGCCCGCATTGGAAGAAGGGCGGCGACAAGCCCGGCGAAGGTGGCGAAAAGCGTGAATTCCGTGGCCCGCGTCCGCCGCGCCCTGAAGGTGGCAAGCGCGATGATCGCGGCGGCAACAAGCGCTTCGGCGGCAACAAGCCGGAATTCCGCCAAGACCGCCCCGTGCGCGAAAAACAGCCAGACCCCAATTCGCCCTTCGCCAAGCTTTTGGCGCTCAAGGCCGAACTCGAAGGCAAGAAGGGCTAATGCCGCGAGGCGAGGAACGGGAAGCCGCTGCCCCTGACCGGCAGAGGCTCGACAAATTCCTCGTCTATGCCCGTTTCGTGAAGACGCGCAGCGTGGCGCTCGATCTCGTCAGCGCCGGCCGCGTCCGGATCAATGGCGAGAAGCCCGGCCGGCCCGACCGCGCAGTGTTCATTGGCGACGTGCTTACGCTGGCTTTGCCGCACGCCACTTTGGTGATCGAAATCGCGGCCTTTGCCGACCGGCGCGGGTCACCCGCTGAGGCACAGAAATTATACGCAATTGTCCAACCAGATTGACGGTTGCACCATTCCCTCTTCTTGGGTAGCTAACGGGGTGAGGGGAAAAAAGCGCCCGCTTACGCCTGAAAGAGCCGTTCCATGACTTATGTCGTCGTCGAAAACTGCATCAAGTGCAAATACATGGATTGCGTGGAAGTGTGTCCGGTGGACTGCTTCTACGAAGGCGAGAACATGCTCGTTATCCACCCGGATGAATGTATCGATTGCGGCGTTTGCGAACCCGAATGCCCGGCCGAGGCCATTAAGCCCGATACGGAGCCGGGCCTCGAATCCTGGCTCAAACTGAATGCGGACTACGCCAAGACGTGGCCCAACATCACGATCAAGCGCGATTCGCCCGGCGACGCCAAAGAGCATGACGGGGAACCCGGCAAGCTCGAAAAGTATTTTTCTCCCGAGCCCGGCCAAGGCGATTGAGCCTTTCCCGGGTTAAGGCCCATTGCAAAGTCATTTGATCGGTTTGTCACAGACTGGGGCAGCCGACGTTAACGATTTGTCATGCAACTGCTTTCAACAAGGCCTTTTTTGTGATAGGATATATTTCAGATTGGTCGAGTTCGCCCGGGCAGACTGAGCCCTTTTCCATCAGAAACATGCACCGTGTTGGGCAGGTTCGGCCCTCAGGGGCTTTTTGAGCGGTTTCTGAGCCTCGGGCGACCATCCTAATCGTAAAAAGCAAGGCCCGGGCGGCCAGTTTGCCCGGAGCCCAAGAACATTGCCCGAGTCCCACCGGATCTCGATCCGGGAAAGAGGAGAAGTTCGATGTCGAGCGCCAAAAAGACCGCCGCAGGCAAGACACAGACGAAAACCGCTACGACGAAGGCGGCGCCTGCAAAAGCGGTGAAAGAGACCGTGAAGGCCGCAGCCAAAGCGGCCGCCAAGGCGCCAGCAAAGACGGCTCCCGCCAAATCGAGCGCTGCAAAACCCGCCGCAAAGGCTCCAGCAGCCAAGGCAGCTCCGGCGGCCAAAGCTGCCGTGACGAAGACGACAGCGGCAAAAGCGCCGGCGAAGACCCCAGCAAAAGCCCCCGAAAAGGCTCCTGCCAAGCCAGCAGCGGCAAAGGCGGCAGCGCCTGCCAAGACGACAACCGCAAAGGCTCCGGCGAAGACGGCTGCTAAGCCGACTGAATCAAAAGCCGCAGCGACGAAGACAAAGAGCCCAGCGAAGGACGCTCCGAAGGCGAAGGCGGCTGCAAAGCCAACCGCAAAGCCCGTGGAGAAGACAGCGGATAAAAACGCGGCGAAAGAAACCGCACCCCTGTCGAAGGAGACGAGCAAGGCCCCGGCTGCAAAGCCGGCCGCACCGCAGGCCCAAAAGCTGGCGGAGACCACTGCTCCTGTGAATGAAAATCAGAAAATGCCCAAAGAACAGAAGGCGGCTACCGCGAAAGCCAAAACGGCTGACGCGAAGGCGCCTGTTGCCGATAAGACGTCCAAGACCGACAGCAAGACAGACAGCAAGGCAGCCAAACCGGCTGATAAGAAGGCGGAAGCCACAATCGTCGCTGTGAAGCCGAAACTGGTGGCAGCCAAGACGGTACCCGCCACGCGGCCGCTGCCCGCTCCTCCGCCGCCGCCCGCCCCAATGGCGAAGCCTGAACCGGTCATCCGGCCCGAATTGCAGCGCTCGCAGGCCCCCAACCGGCCGACAGCACAGTCCTTCGTGCGTAAGCCCGCCGTGGCGCCCAAGGGCTTCAAAAAAGACGAGCACGTCGTTTATCCGGCGCATGGCGTGGGCCAGATCGTCGCCATCGAGGAGCAGGAAGTCGCTGGCTTCAAGCTCGATCTCTATGTCGTGGTCTTTGCCAAGGACAAGATGACGCTCAAAGTGCCGACTGGCAAAGCAGCCAGCGTTGGCATGCGCAAACTGTCGGAAGCGGCTGTCATCACCAAGGCGCTCGAGACTTTGACCGGCCGCGCCCGCATCAAGCGGACAATGTGGTCACGTCGCGCGCAGGAATACGAAGCCAAGATCAATTCCGGTGACATCATCGCGATTTCGGAGGTCGTTCGCGATCTCCATCGCGCTGAGACACAGCCCGAGCAATCCTACTCAGAACGTCAGCTCTATGAGGCCGCGCTGGATCGGATGGTGCGAGAAGTGGCTGCGGTCAACAATGTGACCGATACGGAAGCACTCCAGCTGATCGAAGCACAGCTCGCTAAATCGCCCCGTCGTGGCAAGGCTGTCGAGGCCGCTGAGGCCGAGGCAGAGGGCGATGAAGAGGTTGATGATATCGATCCGGATGATGAACAGGACGAAGCGGCCTGAGCCGCTTCACCACGTCTCAGCAAAGCCCGGCCTCGCGGCCGGGTTTTTTGTTAAAAAATTTTGAAGCTTCCGCTTGATCCGCTGATCCATTGCCCTAGCCCGCGCGTAGACCTGCAAAACAGGGGAGATCGCGTATGGGCTCCGTCGCCGGTCTGAAGGGGAATTTCGTCCGCACTGCCATGGACGCGCCCTTCCTCACACGTGAGGAAGAACACGAGCTCGCGGTCCGCTGGCGTGACCTCAAATGCGAGAAAGCTCTGCATCGTCTCGCGGCCGCCCATATGCGACTGGTCATTTCAGTCGCGGCCCGCTTCCGCCATTACGGCCTACCGATGGCAGACCTCATTCAGGAAGGTCATGTCGGCCTTCTCGAAGCCGGCGCCCGTTTCGACCCCGACCGCGAAGTGCGCTTCTCAACCTATGCAACCTGGTGGATCCGCGCCTCTATTCAGGATTACATCCTGCGCAATTGGTCGATCGTGCGCGGTGGGACCAGCTCAGCCCAGAAGGCTTTGTTCTTCAATTTACGCCGGTTACGCGCCCGCATGGCCCATGAAGCAGCGGCCAGCGAAGCCCATTTCGATGTGCATCAGAAAATTGCTGATGCGGTCGGCGTCTCCCGTGCCGATGTGGCGACGATGGAAGTGCGCCTTGCCGCCAATGACATGTCTCTCAATGCGCCGCTCACCGAAGCGGATGGCAATGACAGCGTCGAGCGGATGGATTTTCTCGTCGACAATGCGCCCCTGCCCGATGAGGCCGTGAGCGACATGATCGATAGCGAGCGCCGCGTGCATTGGCTGCGTTCAGCGATGAATGTGCTGTCAGAGCGTGAATTGCGCATTCTGCGTGAGCGTCGCCTCTCCGAAGAGGCCGCGACGCTTGAAGCGCTGGGCGATCGGTTAGGCATTTCGAAGGAGCGCGTGCGTCAGATCGAAACGCGCGCTTTGGAAAAGCTACGCGCCGCCTTGATGCAGCGTGCGCCGCAATCGGCATTCGCCTGATCATTCGCTGACGATTTTATACGTCTCGCCGACCGTCAGCGCGGGCTTCGTCAATCCATTCAGCAATAAAAATCGTGCGAGCGCATGGTCAGGTGTGGCCATGCGCGCAGCAAGGCTTTCGACCGTGTCATTGGCGGTGGCCGTGACAAGCGCAATGCGCAAGGGGCGCGAACGTGCCGCGTCATCAGGCGGTAAAGCGCGGAAGCTTTGGATAGACAACAAAAATGAGCGGTCCGCCGCAGCCGTAAAATCCTTTTTTGCATACATAAAACGATAGACATTCCCGCCAAACCGAACCGCGGCGAGCCGGAAACTCCATTCCGCCCCATGCGCAACCGCCGTCGCACCTTCGAGACCATCAAGGTTGAGCGTTTCGATGGAGCCAAGTTTCGTATTTTCAATCCAGCCTTGCGCAATGGCTGCATTGAGCGGCAGTCCCGGCGATACTGCAATGGCATCAAAACGTAATGCCTCGGCCTGATCAGTGTTGATGCCGATCACCGCATTCGGCGTGTTATCGAGAACAAAACCATCAGGCACAGAAAATTCAAAGCCAAGGCGCGGGTGAACAAATTTACGGCCGCGCACCAGCCCTTCAGCTGGGTCATCGCCATAAACGATACCATTAAGTGCGGCGAGATAGGCTTGTCGTCCAATGAGCGTCGACGCATTGCCGGCGAGTTTTTTAGCTGCCGCTTGCGCGCGCGCCGTTCGCTCGGGCGTTGAGGGATGCGTGGCGAGAAAGCTCATCTTGTCCTGCTTCTCACCCAGATTAAACAGGGTCGCGCGCATCGCTGATTGACGGCCCAAGGCGGCGAGAAAACGCGCAGCCCCCTCCGGATCGAAACCGGCTTTCGCAATCATCGCGACACCCGCTTCATCCGCTTCGAGTTCTTGCGCGCGCGAAAATCCCGCGAGGGACACAAGACCTTGCGCAGCGACGACATCGCCCGCGGCACGGCTTTGCAAAACTTCAGCCGCGACACGGCTCGCAATCGTCGAACGCCGCTCAAGCTCTGCTCTTTGCGCAGCATGCTTGGCAAGCACGTGTGCCATCTCATGCGCCATCACAGCGGCAATTTCAGATTCATCATTGGCTAAGGCGAGAAGACCGCGGGTGACATAGAGCCGCCCATCCGGCAGTGCGAACGCATTGACGAGCGGCGAATTGAGAATGGTCACTTGATAGGAACGCGACGGATCGCTGCTGGCCGCCACCAGTTTGGCTGCAATCGCATCCAGCAATCGCTCCATGGCCGGGGCCGAATACTCGCCGCCAAAGGCCGCAACAAGTTTCTGATGATCGCCATCACCCCGCCCCGGCACACCCGTCAGCGCGGGCGCGCGCGGTGGAGGCAGAGCTGTCGCGGTTTCGCCGCCTGGCAGCCGCAGCGTATCGCAGCTTCCAAGCACAAGCGAAGCGGCACAGAACAGCGGTAGGAAACGGCGTTGCAGCCGCAAGAAACCCATTGCGAAAACCAACCTCACGGACGGCTCAGCTTCACCAACGCGGCGGGCGTGGTCAATTCCATCGCCATCCCGGACGCCAGAATACCGCGCACTTCAATCTCCTGCCCTTTCAAGGCCGAAAGGTCGAGCCCGGCAGCTGCAAAAGCCGGAAGTCGCGACACAGCCACGATCACGCTGAACCGTTCACTCCCGAATGCGCCAAAATTCAGGAAGACCCGCCTTTGCCCCTGCCGCACCGATGTGACGCGACCATGAACAATCGTAAAGAGCCCTGCCCTTCCTTTGAGCCCTTCGAGATCGGTTGCAGCCAGTAAGAGCTCGGGCTTGCTCCAGATCCCCCGCCGCGCGATACGGGCCTCGGCTTCCGCCATGAGGAAGGGCGCAATGCAATCGGGCGGGAGGTCGCTGGTGAAAGCCGGGGAAAGGCCCTGCCGGACCAGAGCAAGATTGATACTTTCAGCGCCAGGCGGTTCGGTTGGAACCACAAACCCGGCAATACGGCCCCAGCGATCGGCTTTTGGATCGAGGACGATCAGGCGGTAGAGCCCGTGCAGCGGCACAGCGAGCCCCGGCGCCGTCCCAGCGAGTCGGACGGCCTGCCCATCGGCGCGCCGGAGATCGCGCGGACTGCTGACAAAGGCAAAGGCAGAGCCGTGTTCCGGCGGACAGGCGGCATCAACCGGAACCGTCATGCACGCAATGATCGGAGCAATCAGGAGAGCTTTACCAGCCGAGCTGAGCACCATCGACATTGATGAATTGGCCGGTCCGCTCAAGGCCCGTTTCATCGATCAGCCGCGAGAGGCCACGTGCGCTCTCGGTGGGCGACAAAGGCGCTTGTGCGCCGCCCATATCGGTCCGCACCCAGCCGGGGTGAACGGCAATCACAGCAATCCCCATCGGCTTGAAATCGCTCGCCAAGGCCTGCGCGACCTTGTTCACAGCGGCCTTTGACGCACGATAGGCGAGACGATCCGAAGACGCCGATGTCATGCTGCCCATTTGGCTTGAGACAATCATCACGAGCGCGTGCGGCGCGCGGCGAAGATTGGGCAATAGCGCCTGCACCACCCGCAAAGGCCCCATCGTGTTGACGGCAAAAGTATCCGCCCATCCCTCATAATCCATGTCGAGGGTTGATTGTCGCTCGGGTCCGATAATGCCCGCATTGGCCACCAGCACATCGATAGGCCGCTCACCAACGGAACTGCACAAAGCAAACACCGAGGCCGCATCGACGACATTGAGCGTCAACCGGTCCATCGTCGCGCGATGGGCACCATGAAGACCATCAAGCGCCGCAGCATTGTCAGGGTCACGCGCACACGCAATCACGCTGTCGCCGTGCGCCAAACGATCCCGGGTTAACTCAAGCCCGATGCCGCGATTGGCCCCCGTAATCAGAACTGATTTCATGCTGCTACTCACATCTGCAAGAAATGAGCATAAAGGGGAAATGCCGCAACGTCATCTTTTCTGATGGAAGACTGTGGATGAAAGTGGCGAGCCCGCGAGACGCATGGTATTCCGCACCGGGCGGTCCCGTAGCTCAGCAGGATAGAGCAGCGGTTTCCTAAACCGTTGGTCGGGGGTTCGACTCCCTCCGGGACCACCATTTGACCCCATCCTACGACCATCATCGGCTTGACATTGGCACGCCGATCTGGCGAGTGTGTGACGTTGCGTCAATACGAAATAAATTTCAGGAAAAAAGCGATGAAACGTGGCCGCCCGCGCGCGACTTATGCCCTTCCCCGGCTCTGGCATAGGCTCTCGGAGTTAAATTACCTCGCCAATCATCGCGGGCTTATTCGTCTCAAAAACGATAATTTTCCGCCTGATCATCGCTTTCCGAATGGAACGATGTTGTCGTCCCGTGAGATTGAGAAAACGTTCAACGTTTTTTCTCCCCGTTTGATCAGCGATCGTTTTGCCGCAGACGTCGTCGCCATGCTCAACGCTGTGCGTGCGGTCCGTAAACTCGATCCTCTCAATCTCAATGATGAAATTGTGCAATGCGCTGCGCGCGTGATTGGGCTGCAGAACGCCTATCCCTCCCGCACCAGTGAGCATGAGGACATATTCTCGGATTTGGCGACGGCGGCGAGCTATTCAAGCGAAGTGATCCGCCTTGCATTGGACGGTGTGATTCTCCCTTGGAAGACGTGCGAAGAAATTGTGCGCGCCGCGCATGGTTTGGGCATGACAACGCTCACCGTTGAAGCATGGGATGTGCGAAAAGGCGGTCGTTTGCCATCTAATGACCGCGGCGCTCTCGCAGAGATTTTACGTCGCCTCGCATGAATTGAATCATTCTATTTTATGACGCTTTTGATGCGCAATTCGCCAGCTATGCGCTGAATTAGAATCATTGAAAACTTGCTCCATCGCAACATTCAGCGATGGAGAGAAAAAACATGCATCCCCTGCCGGTCTACATTGCATTGCTTCATATCTATGTCGCCGTGCTTGAATGTATTCATGGCTTTGAAAAACAGAATGTCAGCCACATCATGGCTGGACTTCTGCTTCTGGTAATCGCGCTTACAGGTCTTGCGAGTCACAAAATAGGTTGATCAGGGTTTCATGCAGGCCTGAACGGCATCCGATACTTTTTGCGGCGCATCCGCGCGTTCGCTGACGGCGCCACCGGATTTAAAATAGCCTTGTGAAAACAGTTTCTCGGTCACGCAACTACAACCTTCTTCACAGGAAGGGCGATCGCGCTGGACGAGGCAGGCCTGCACACATTCCGTCTCGAATTGTAAAGCCAAGCGGTCTTCTTCACCCGGACCGAATAAGAAAAGAAGACCGCTGAGCGCTCCGATCAGAAGCGGCTGATGAACCAGATAAATAAGAAGACCATGCCGACCGGCCTTGGCTAAGCCCTGTGTCACCGCGCCCGTCAGCGGTTGCGGCGAGAAAACGCCTTTCGTGCTTGCAGAAAAAATCCGTCCGACAGCAAGACCTGTGAGCACAAAACCAAACCACGGAAAGAATGGCACATAATCATTCGTGCGGGGTGGAAAGGCTGCCAAACCGAGAATCCATCCAAGCGGCCATGGCTTAAGCGTCACGAGCAAAGGTAATGAGAAGGCCAAGGCGGCGGCAATCAGCACGCCAAAGAGCGGCACCCGCAAGAACAGAACAGCCACGATGCTCGTCAGCACGATGCAATGCAGAACGCCCATAAAGATGAACGCGTCCGGCATGAAAAACCACGAGCCGAGCGTAACAAGACCCGCGGCTCCGGCAATCAGTACAAGCCGGCGCCAAAACTGGCCAAAATCAAACCCGCGCGCATGCGAGAGCGCCAGAGAGATGCCCACAAGGGTCAAGAACGACGCCGCAATGGCACGCGCAATGTTCATTCCCCAATCGGTTTGGGCAATGTTGAGCTTGATAAAGCCGAGCGATCCAAGATCCCACGTGAAATGGTAGGCGATCATCGCCACGATCGCGAGGCCACGCAGGACATCAAGACGGGGGCGGCGGGCGGAGGACACAGCGGCGCTATCGGACATATCCGCACTCTAAATTGCTAGCGCGTTAAAAACAAAAAAGCCGCGCTGGCGCGCGGCTTTCAAATTCATAGTGAGGCGTTCTCAGCCAAACAACCCAGTGCGCAGTTCCATGATCTGCGCCAGACGTTCGGTGGCCGCCCGGCGGCCTTCATCCGTCGTCGCCTTCTCGAACTCTGCCTGCGCGAGTTCGGCTTCGGCATGCAGCGTGTCAGGCGTCACTTCTTCAACCGGGATTGCCTGCTCGGCGAGCACGGTGAGGCCGTTCAACGACACATCGGCAAAGCCGCCGCGGATGAACATCCGTTGCGTCGGCTTGCCAGCCGCATCGACGGTGAGCACCGCTGCGCGCAGCGACGACATCATCGGCGCGTGGTCCTTCAGCACAGCGAAGTCACCTTCGGTGCCCGGCACAACAACCTGATCGACATCACCGGAAAAGAGAATCCGTTCCGGCGAGACGAGTTCGAACGCGAAAGCGGCCATGGCCCTTCGATCCTTGCGAGATTACGCGGCTTCAGCGGCGAGCTTCTGCGCCTTTTCCATGGCTTCCTCGATCGTGCCGACCATGTAGAAGGCCGCTTCGGGAAGATGGTCATACTTGCCTTCAACGAGGCCCTTGAAGCCCTTGATCGTATCGGCGAGCGACACGAGCTTGCCCGGCGAACCGGTGAAGACTTCAGCGACGTGGAACGGCTGCGACAGGAAGCGCTCGATCTTGCGGGCGCGAGCCACGGTCAGCTTGTCCTCTTCAGACAATTCGTCCATGCCCAGAATCGCGATGATGTCCTGAAGCGCCTTGTAGCGCTGCAGCGTCTGCTGCACGGCGCGGGCCACCGCGTAATGTTCTTCACCGACGATCATCGGCGAGAGCATGCGCGAAGTTGAATCGAGCGGATCCACCGCCGGATAGATGCCCTTTTCCGCGATCGAGCGCGACAACACGGTCGTGGCGTCAAGATGCGCGAAGGAGGTGGCCGGAGCCGGATCGGTCAAGTCGTCGGCCGGGACGTAAATCGCCTGCACCGACGTGATCGAACCCTTGGTGGTGGTGGTGATGCGTTCCTGCAGCGCGCCCATGTCGGTCGCGAGCGTCGGCTGATAACCCACCGCCGAAGGAATACGGCCGAGAAGCGCCGACACTTCAGAACCCGCCTGCGTGAAGCGGAAGATGTTGTCGACGAAGAAGAGCACGTCCTGGCCCTGATCGCGGAAATGTTCGGCGATCGTGCGACCCGTCAGCGCGACGCGTGCGCGTGAGCCCGGCGGTTCGTTCATCTGGCCGTACACGAGAGCGC
>VERN01000302.1 GCA_018882635.1 Beijerinckiaceae bacterium
GGGTGGTCCGGATAATCCGCTGGGTGCCCGCGCCCTCTATCTCTACGACAATGGCCGCGACACGCTCTATCGCATCCACGGCACCAACGAACCCGAGAAGATCGGCCAAGCCGTGTCCTCAGGTTGCATCCGGATGCGCAATATCGATGTGATCGACCTTTACAACCGCGTGCCCAACGGCACACGAGTGGTCGTGCTGTAAACGCGCAGCTAGTCGGGCCATCGTAGCCGAAATGTCAAAGGAGCCCGTGAGGCTCCTTTTTCATATCAGTGCCAATCGACCTTGACGCCCGGCGGTAATTCACGGGCCGGTTGCGGCTTAGCTTTCGGCTTCATGACTTCGGCGGCGGCGGCAACCGATTGGATGCCGATCGGACGAAAGCCTTGCGATTGCTGGTCGGCGGGGCGCGCCATGGGACGCGGATTGCGATGCTGATTGGCCATGATCCGTTTCTTCCCCTAAACACACCCGTCTATCGCGGGCGATTGGTTGAGAGATGGCACGTTCTGACGTTTCGGCAAGGCGGATTGATGGAAAATTTGCGACAAAATCCGCGCACCGCCCCAGCCTGAGGCAAAATGGCGCGCGGATTGAAGCTGTGGTGAATGCCTGGTTAATCAGCCGCGCAGTTTTTCCGCACGTGCGAAGGCTTCGCCACGATCGAGGGCACGCCCCAATTTCGTGAACATCTCATCGATCTGCGCTTCGTTGATGACGAGCGGCGGACACACAGCAATCGTGTCACCCATATTGCGGACGATCAGCCCTTCTTCCTGCGCAAACAGATTGACCTTGGCACCGAAAGCCTGCTTCGCCTCGAAGGACTTCTTGCTGGCCTTATCGGCCACAAGCTCAAGCCCAGCCACCAATCCCTTGCCGCGCACTTCGCCAACGAGCGGGTGATCCCGCAGCGCATCAAGGTGATGCCAGAACCGCGGAATGATCGATTGGACGTGGCCGACAATGTTGTCGCGCTCATAAATCTCCATCGTCTTCATGCCGATGGCCGTGCCAACAGGATGGCCGGAATAGGTAAAGCCATGGCCGAACACGCCGATCTTTTTGCTCTCATCGATCATCGCTTCGAACATATGATCGGGCACCAGCACAGCGGAGAGCGGGAAATAGGCCGAGGTGATCGCCTTGGCGAGCGACATCGTGTCAGGCACCATGTTCATTGTTGTTGAGCCGAACATGGTCCCCAGACGCCCAAAGCCGGTGATCACTTCATCCGCAATGAAGAGGATGTCGTATTTCTGCAGGATCGGCTGGATCTTCTCGTAATAGCCCTTGGGTGGCACGATCACCCCGCCAGCGCCGCCGACCGGCTCCGCGATGAAGGCTGCCACAGTGTCTGGGCCTTCCTTCAGGATCAGTTCTTCCAACTCATGGGCGAGCCGTGTCGCGAACTCTTCCTCTGTCTCCCCCTCCATCCCAAAGCGGTAATGATGCGGGCAGGAGGTGTGCAGGATGTTCTGGATCGGCAGGTCGAAATCGATGTGGTTGTTAGGCAGGCCTGTCAGCGAGGCTGAGGCCACCGTCACGCCGTGATAGCCCTTGAGCCGGGCAATGATCTTCTTCTTCTTCGGCCGGCCAAGGGCGTTGTTGTAATACCAGACGAGCTTGATCTGGGTGTCATTGGCATCCGAGCCGGACGCGCCGAAAAACACTTTCGACACTGGCATGGGGGCCATTTCTTTGAGTTTCTCAGCGAGTTCAATCGCCGGATCATGGCTTTTGCCGCCAAACAGATGGGTAAAGGGGAGCTTCATCATCTGCTCGCGGGCGGTCTCGACGAGCTCTTCATTGCCGTAGCCGAGCGAGGTGCACCACAGCCCTGCCATGCCCTCAAGGTAAGGCTTCCCCTCGGTATCGTAGAGGTAAACGCCCTTGCCGCGCTCCAGAACCAGCGGGCCGACTCGGCGGTGGCTGTCGAGATTGGTGTAGGGGTGAACGAGGGTCTCGACGTCGCGCGTCTGCAAATTGGTCAGCATGGCCAGTCCGGGTCTAGGAAACTACGATCAAGGGCGGCATGATGGTCCCTGAAGCCCTGCGCGTAAAGGGCCGGAAAAACACCGAGAGCGAACACCAACGCCATGCCGTCAGATCAGAGCCTTGTCTCGCGTAGCGCGACCGAAATCGTTGACCTCCTCACTATTGGCGCCATCACGCCGCTCGAATGCCTTGAGGCGCTCGAGACGCGGATCGGCAATGTCAATCCGCGCGTCAATGCGCTGCCGACGCTGGCCTTCGAAAAGGCGCGTGCGCACGCGAAGGCCCTAACGGAAAAACCAGTGAAAGAGCGCGGCCGTCTTGCCGGCCTGCCTGTTGCCATCAAAGACCTCAACGATGTCGCCGGTGTGCGAACCACTTATGGCTCG
>VERN01000004.1 GCA_018882635.1 Beijerinckiaceae bacterium
ATTGTGAGCGGGCGACCATCCTTCAGCGCCGCAAGCGCTTCCGGCGGCAGGTCTGGCCCCGGACCGGCGCTATAGGTCTCGACCGTCGTGATATGGCGTCCTGCCTTGCGGAGTGTGGCCTCCAGCTGAGGCCGCCGATCTGTGCCTGCGAGATAAAGAAAGCGAGCCGAGACCGGCACATTGGCGATGAGATAGGCCGCCAATTCTTCCGCATTCTGGCCATGCATTTCCGCCTGTGTGAAACCGGAGGCCCGCGCGATTTCCGCGGTGCGTGCGCCGACCGTGTAGAGCGGCAGCGCTTTAAACGGGCCGGGCTCGGTCAATCCTGCGAATGCATTGCCGCTTGTCGCGAGCAACACATCAAACGGACCACGCGGCCACACAAAATTGAGCGGTGTGATGGCGAGAAGTGGGGCGCGGATCACATCATGCCCGGCCTCAGCAAGCCGTGTCCCGGTGCGGGATGCGGCCTCTTCGGCACGGGTCACAAGAATGCGCATGGAACCGCCCTTTAGTGGCCCATGATTCCGGGCGGCAGAATTTTCGCGAGTTCTTCGCCTGCATCGTGTCCTAGTGATGCGGCGTCAGTGATCGCGCCATCACGCGTCACTTCGAAAATTTCGGTGCCATCGATGCGCAGCACAAGGCCGTGAAAATGCAGTTTGTTACCCTGTAGCGTCGCATGCCCTGCAATTGGCGTGCGGCATGAGCCATCGAGTACGGTGAGAAAGGCACGTTCGGCTAACAATGCCGTCTCAGTGGCGGCATGATTGATTTTCGCTAAGGCTGCCAATGTTTTTTCATCATCCGTCCGGCAGGTGATGGCAATCGCACCTTGGCCAATCGCGGGCGGAAAAATATCGAGCGGGATGAGACCGGCCGCGCGATGCGCAAAGCCAAGGCGCTTTAATCCCGCGCCAGCGAGCAGCGTGGCATCAAGTTCGCCGCGTTCCACTTTGCCCAGACGCGTTTCAACATTACCGCGCAAAAGCGTCGTCTCAATGTCAGGGCGCAGCCTTTTGACAAGTGCCTGCCGCCGCAAACTTGCGGTGCCAACAATTGCGTTCGGGCGCAGATCCATCAGTGATTTGGCGTCGCGTGCAATCAGCGCATCGCGCACATCTTCGCGTTCCAGATACGCCGCAATCACAATCCCGTCGGGAAAACGTGTCGGCATATCCTTCGCTGAATGCACAGCCAGATCGATGCGGCCTTCAAGAAGTGCGATGTCGATTTCTTTGGTGAAGAGGCCCTTGCCGCCCGCCTGCGAGAGCGGCCGATCTTGAATCATGTCGCCTGAGGTCTTGATGATCTCAAGAGCGACCGCGTCCTCAGGCCAGCCATGGGCCTTGCGCAATTGCGCGGCCGTTTCATTGGCCTGCCAGAGGGCGAGCGGGCTACCGCGTGTTCCAATTCTCAGAAGGGGCGCATCCGCGCCAGGCACTGCCGTCAAAGTCGATCGTCCTGCATGGACCGCGCGGGACCGCACGGTTTCGTAAGCGGCGGGCCATTCGGTTGGCCTTGCGCCGTGGGCGGACTATACGAGGAGGAGACGAATCGCGAAAGCGACGAAGGTGGAAGATGGCCCTTAAGGTCTTGGGAATCGAGACGACCTGTGACGAGACCGCGGCTGCCGTCGTCTCGTCCATGACCGATGGCGAAGGGCAGATCCTCTCGAACGAGGTTTTGAGCCAGATTGCCCAACACGCCGCCTATGGCGGGGTGGTGCCCGAGATTGCGGCGCGCGCTCATGTGATCAGCCTCGACCGGATCGTCGAGCGTGCGCTCAAAAAGGCAGGCGTGGCGCTCAGTGAGGTCGATGCCATTGCGGCTGCGGCCGGTCCGGGCCTCATTGGCGGGGTGATTGTGGGTCTCACCACGGCCAAGGCGCTGGCGCTGGTCGCTGGCAAGCCCTTCATCGCCGTCAATCATCTCGAAGCCCATGCGTTGATGCCGCGCATGACGGACGAGGTGAAATTCCCCTTCCTGCTGCTCTTGGCCTCGGGCGGCCATACGCAGCTGCTCGCTGTGACAGGTGTTGGCCAATATCAAAAGCTCGGCACGACGATTGATGATGCGATCGGCGAGGCTTTCGATAAGGCAGCGAAGATGTTGGGCCTGCCCTATCCCGGCGGCCCGCATGTCGAAAAGGAAGCCGAGCGCGGCGATCCGGCACGCTTTGCGTTGCCACGTCCCATGCTTGGTCGCCCTGCGCCTGACTTCTCGCTGTCGGGATTGAAAACCGCGCTGCGGCTCGAAGCCGAAAAAATTGCGCCGCTCACCCAGCGCGACATTGCTGATCTGTGTGCGTCGTTCCAAGCCGCTGTTGTTGACGTTGTCGTAGACCGGACACGCGTAGCCTTGCGCCGGTTTCGCGATCAGGTTGGCCAGCCAACGGCGCTCGTTGTTGCGGGCGGCGTTGCTGCTAATCAGGCGCTGCGGCGCGGCTTGCAGCGGCTCGCTGGCGAAACCGGCTTGCGTTTTGCTGCGCCTTCTCCCGCGCTCTGCACCGATAATGGCGCCATGATCGCGTGGGCCGGTATTGAACGTTTTCGTCTCGGCTTGACCGATGATCTTGCAACCGCACCGAAAGCACGCTGGCCGCTCGAAGCACCGGAGCCGAAGGCTTGATGGTGCTGGAGCGCGAGCCCGAACTGGCCACCGCGCGCGTGTGGCTCCGGCGGTGGCGTGCGGATGATAGCGAACCCTTTGCCCGGATTAATTCTGATCCTGATGTCATGCGCCATTTTCCAGCTCTCCTGACACGAGCAGAAAGTGATGCGCTGATTGGGCGATTTAACGCGCATTTTGATGATTATGGTTATGGAATCTGGGCGCTTGAAATTCCGGGCGTGACATCGTTAGCTGGCTTCGTCGGCTTCAAACATGTTGATTTCGATGCGCCTTTCGCGCCCGCAGTCGAAATTGGCTGGCGCATGCGGCGCGATCTGTGGGGACAGGGCTACGCCACCGAAGCAGCAGACGCTGTTTTGGCGCATGGTTTCGATGCGCTCGGTTTTGACGAGATCATTTCCTTTACGACGCAAGACAATATGCGTTCCCGCGCTGTGATGGAACGCATTGGTATGATGCGTGATGAAGCGCATGATTTTGATCATCCAAAATTACCTTTAGGCCATCGTCAGCGACCGCATGTTCTCTATCGCGCGCGGAGGTCAGCATGAATGCCCAACGGATCAGCGTGATTGGTGCTGGCGCATGGGGAACAGCGCTTGCCAATGCCGCGGCGCTTGCCGGGCGTGATGTGATGATTTGGGGGCGCGATGCCGCTGAAATCACAGCCATGGCATCGACGCGTGAAAACACCAAGCGCCTTCCGGGTATAAAACTCCATCCCCATGTCACGCCGGTGACCACGCTCACAAAAGCCGTTGACGCCGATGCACTGCTAATCGCCGTGCCAGCGCAGACGGTGCGACAGGTCACGCAGGATCTTGCCGCATTTGTGAAGCCCGGAACGCCGTTGATCATCACGGCGAAAGGGATTGAGCGCGATAGCGGATTGTTTTTATCCGATATTGTGGCTGCGGTTGCGCCTCGCTCTGTGCCTTGCGTTTTATCCGGCCCGAGTTTTGCTGATGATGTCGCGCGTGGCTTGCCCACAGCGGTGGTGCTGGCAACAGAGAATGAAACTTTGGCGCAAAGTCTTGCGCAGGCGCTGAGCTCGCCGCGTTTCCGCGTCTATCACGGGACCGATCTACGCGGCGTTGAAATTGGGGGCGCTGCAAAGAATGTGCTCGCCATTGCTGCAGGGATCGTGGAAGGCAGCGGGCTTGGGGAGAGTGCACAAGCCGCTTTGACGGCGCGCGGCTTTGCTGAATTGCAGCGGTTTGCCGGTGCCTATGGCGGCAAGCCCGAAACGCTGATGGGTTTGTCCGGCCTTGGCGATCTCATTCTCACATGCGGCTCGTTGAAATCCCGCAATTTCGCTTTCGGTCATGATTTGGGACGTGGCGCGACGGTGGCCGAGGCAGGCGGCGGCAAGCTCGCCGAAGGTGTTTTTACGGCGCATATTCTCGTCACCATGGCGCGTGCACGGGGTGTCGCGATGCCAATTGCCGAAGCGGTGGACGCGGTGCTCACCGGCACTATGTCTGTCGGCAATGTCGTGGATGCGCTGATGACGCGTCCCCTGAAAGCGGAGTGAGGCCCTATGGCGCATTGGTTGGTGAAAAGCGAACCCTCGGTCTGGTCCTGGCAGCAGCAGGTTGATGCTGGCGCTAAGGGCACATTCTGGAATGGTGTGCGCAACCATGTCGCTAAGCAGCATCTCATGGCGATGAAGAAGGGCGAGCAGGCCTTTTTCTATCATTCTAACGAAGGCAAAGAGATTGTCGGCATCGTCGAAGTGATCAAGACCTTCTATCCGGATCATACGGATGAGAGCGGTAAATTTGGCATGGTCGATTTTAAGGCCGTCAAAGCGCTGAAGCATCCCGTTTCGCTTGATACGATCAAGGGCGAGACGAAGTTAAAAGATATGGTGCTCGTCAATAATTCACGGCTCTCGGTGCAGCCTGTCACCGAAGCGGAGTGGAAACTCATTTGTAAGATGGGCGGGATTTGAACGGCATCTGCGGCGCAAGCGCGCAGGTCTGAGATATGACATAATTTTGCTACGTCCTATCGGTGTCATCCTCTCATGATTTGATGAGATGAGAGGCACCGATGAACATTTTTACCCCCGCCGTGCTACTCTTTACGTCGTTCTGGGCGGCATCCTTCTTGATGCAAAGTACGGCTCCTAATCTCACATCGCGTCGTGACGATGACAGTGACCGTAAACCAGATGGGGCGTCGTGCCCAACGGAATGGGTCGCCATGCCCTTCACGCCACCCCCTGTTCATATTGCCTAAACGCCTTATGATCATGGCATCGCAGGATGCTTTGCCATGATCATTGTTTCTCTGACGGCGGCCCTTCTCGCCGGCCTATATATTTACCTCTCGTTTTACGTGATTGGATTGCGACGACGCCATCGTGTCGCGCTTGGCAGCGGTGGCCATACGGATCTTGAGCGCGCGATGCGCGTGCACGCGAATTTTGCTGAATATGTACCGTTCGCTTTGGTCCTTTTGACTCTTTGCGCGCTGCGTGGCTTGCCCGAGGCGCTGTTGGCACCGCTATGCGCGGCGCTTGTCATCGGGCGGGCTTTGCACGCTTATGGCGTTGCGCAGGACAATGAGAATTTTCGCTTTCGCACGGTGGGTATGATCGCGAGCTTCGGTGTTCTGGCTGGCGCGGCGGTCTGCCTCGTCGTGCTGGCGATCCGCGGCTAATCAATCAGCCAAGCGAACGAGAATGGTGGCGTCGGCGGGTGCGCTGCATTCCACCCCTGTCGTCGCCGACCATGTCTTATGACCCATCTGAACAAACGCATCATCTGCGGTGATGAGTGTCACGACTGTGTCGCCGGTGATCCGTTCTAAAGCGATGTGCAGCAAAAGTGCTTTGTCATGCGGACTACCGCCACCAAAGAGCAGCGTTTCATCCGGCATGGTGATGCGGGTTGGATCATCAAAAATTGATTGATTTAACGGAAGCGCACGAATTTGCGCGAGGGCTGCATCAATGGATGAAAGATCAAAATGGCGCAGCAAGGCTTGCCGCGCTGCCTTCAAAAACACACGCGGCGCGCATCCGCGCAGCGTGCGAAAGGCCGCTGCGACTAAATCAGTCTCGCTATCGTCGATTGTTTCATGCTGGTGCAGGAAATCGGCAAAGGCTTTGTGATTGTCTGTTGGGAGAAATCTACGGAAAATGGCAGCAAAACCAGAAGGCGGTGCGTAATGTATCGTCTTGTCGATCGCGTTCTGTATCTGGCGCGGTAGCGTCCCGAAGAAATGGCGCAAACCATTTATCATCGATGAGATGTTGTCGGGTGTTATCTCGCTAGCACCACTCCGGAAATCAAAAACACCTTCAATACTGAGAATGCGATCGGTCTGCGGTAAAAGATCGTCGAAGGCCTGTTGCGTATCACCCGCATAGGATTCCGCGACGCGTGCATCCCAATCGGCTTTTGAGAAAATAAGATTTTTACCAAAAAACCAGAATGGACGACCGATTCCATCGCGGCCAAAAGCGGTGCTGTGTGTGGGCGATGACAGCATCACACAATCAAAGATCGTGTTTTCGGGCATGGTCATGGTGAGAGCAGCAAACATGGCTGCTTCATCGACGCATGAGGTGAGGCCCGCAGGCGGATGGGCGCGTTTATGCAAGAGGCGGCGATGCGCGCGGATCACATCAATATTGGTGTAGCAATAGGCTGGAAATTGTCCCGCTTCGATGATCTTAAGAAGCGCATCGGCTTTCAACGTGCCGCGTTCCATTCGGTAGCGGCAGGATTCAATGATAGAATGGACCGCAGTGTCGACGATGTCTGTTCCGAGCCGCGCACGTTCTGTGCTCAGATCAAAAATTCCGATCAGTTCAGCCACATCTTCGGGCCGCAAATGTTCAAAATCACGATCAATCTGTTTTGCGGCGGCGCGAATGAAAGGCGATACTCCGTGCGGATCGCCATCATCCGGAAAATTGGCGACGCGCGCTTTTAGTTTTTCAGCCAGGGTCCACAAGCGTGGCGACGCGAGATTGGCTAAAACAATCGGGAGGATCAGATGGCTGTCCGCATAAGCGTCAAACAGATTAGGGCGCACACAGCGCGCTGCGGATTCGTCGACGGTTGATGCAGACGGGTTGATCAACCGGTGCGACGCACTTGTGCGGCTTCGCGGCCGAGTTCCATCGCGAATTCGATTTCTTCGCGGGTCAGCACGGGCGCTTTCCGCGCATGGGCGAGCGCTGCCATACGGCGAAGTTCCACCGTGCGCGCTGCAATCATGGCATCGAGGCGGGTGCGCTCGGCGTCTGACAGAGGGGCGAGGTCGGGCTGATTCGCGTTCATGCGCCGATCAAAGCCCGCACCCGTTAACAATCCGTTAAAATTATCTTAACGTCCGCATGCAGCGGGCGTGTTGATGGTGGGTGGAATGGTTGCGGGATTGTTTCGGCGTGTGGCGATGCGTGTGGCGTGTCTTGTTGCCATCGGTGCAGGGCCGCTCGCAGCGCAAGAAGCGCAGCCCGGCAGCGCCGCTTACAACAGCTGTATGGCGAAGGCGCAAACCACCGTCGACATGGTCAGCTGCATGAATGATGAGATGGCGCTGCAGGACAAGGCCTTGAACATGGTCTACCAGCAGGCGCTGGCCGCGCTGCCCGTCGATCAGCGCCAGAAATTGCGTGCGGCGCAACGCGTCTGGCTCGATTTCCGGCAGAAGGATTGTGACGTCTTCTATGGCAAGGAGACCGGCACGATCGCGTCGATTGATGCTGGCGGCTGCATGATCCGCCATACGGTCTCGCGGATCGGCGATTTACGCCTGATCGCGGAACGGCCGTGATTGTCTGATTGAGAAAACTGGAGCGGGCGAAGGGATTCGAACCCTCGACCCCAACCTTGGCAAGGTTGTGCTCTACCCCTGAGCTACACCCGCATCCGTGTCTGCCGGAGGTGACCCCGGCTTGGGTGGCCGTTCTATGCCCCAAACCGGCTCCGGTTGCAACAGGGTTTCATGCGGAAAAATGTCAGGCCAAGGGTGAGGTCGAGGGTGGGACCAATCGTCAGGCTTGGTTTGACGGCAATGGAACGGGCGATCCGCTTGAAGCTAAGGCCCTCCACGCGCTAGAAACCGCGCGTTCCATACGCTCTTCAACGCTTTTGGCCCTCTTACCCGGAATTCTGCCATGCCCGCGACGCCCGACGCCCTTTTCGCGCTGCTCGATCGGTTGGGCATCGCCCACGAGACGCAGCATCATCCGGCGGTTTTCACGGTTGAGGAGAGTAAGACGCTGAGAGGCAAGCTCCCCGGCGCCCATGTGAAGAACCTGTTCCTGAAGGACAAGAAGGGTCGGTTTTTCCTGATTACGGCGCTGGAGAATGCCGCAATCGATCTCAAAACCATCCATCAGGATATTGGCGGTCAGGGCCGGGTCTCGTTCGGCTCGGCTGAGCAATTGATGGAAAGGCTGGGGGTTGAGCCGGGCTCTGTCACACCATTTGCGCTCATCAATGACACTGAAAAGCAGATCACCTTCATTCTTGATGCGCGCGTTTTGGAGCATGAGCGCGTCAATGCGCATCCCTTGCGCAACACGATGACGACCGGGGTCTCGCGCGAGGACCTCAAGCGCTTCCTTGCCGAAACAGGCCATGATCCGCTGCTGATTGCTTTCCCCGCGCGGACGTCGGCTGAGGTCTGAGCGGACCTCTCCGTTGCGGCGGGGGCATCCTCACCCTATCTAGGACCTAGTTGCCCTGGCACGCCTAGCGGCGTTGCGCGAAGGAGAAGCCGATGTCCGTTCTCGAAGGTGGCGCACCGACGCCGCAATCCGATCTCGTCAAGGATACGACGACCAAGACGTTTCGCGAGGATGTGCTGACCGAATCGGTGAAGCAACCGGTTCTCGTTGATTTCTGGGCGCCTTGGTGCGGACCATGCAAGCAATTGCAGCCGATCATCGAAAAAGTGGTGAAGGCCGCCGGCGGTAAGGTGAAGCTCGTCAAAATGAATATTGATGAGAATCCCGAAATTGCCGGTCAGCTCGGGATTCAATCCATCCCGGCCGTGATCGCATTTCAGCGCGGCCAGCCCGTCGATGGCTTCATGGGGGCGCTGCCAGAATCGCAGGTGAAAGGTTTTATCGAGCGTCTGATCGGTCCGCTTGGCCCCGGTGCGGCAGAAGAATTAATTGCGCAAGCGCTTGAAGCGCAGGCACAGGGCGATGCGGCGGGTGCAGCTGCGCTTTATGCCACCGTGCTCGCGCAAGAACCCGACAATGTCGCAGCGCTCGCAGGGCTGGCCCGGGTCGAGCTAGATTCTGGTAATATTGAAGGTGCGCGCGGTGTTTTGGCGGCTGTGCCTGATGCCAAAAAGAATGATCCGGCGATTGCGTCGGTCCTCGCTGCGATTGAGCTTACGGAAAAATCAGCCTCACTCGGCGATACGGCTGAGTTCGAAGCGAAGATTGCACAAAATGCCAATGACCATCAGGCGCGTTTCGATCTCGCTATGGCCCTTGCGGCGCGAGACAAGCGCGATGAGGCGGTGGATCATTTGATCGAGATTATCAAGCGCGATCGCACATGGGATGAGGATGGTGCGCGGCGGCAATTGCTACAATTCTTCGAGGCGTGGGGCCCGATGGATGAAACCAGCATTGCCGGGCGGCGTAAATTGTCGGCCGTTCTTTTCCGCTAAACAGGAGATATTGGCCATGCCGATGAACGCTGTTTATCGCGGTCCAGCCGATTGTCCTGCAACGATTCCCCTGTTTCCTCTGCCGGGCGCCTTGCTATTGCCGCGTGGTCAGATGCCGCTCAATATTTTTGAAAAGCGCTATGTCAGCATGATTGACGACGCGCTGCGCACTGAGCGGCTTATCGGCATGATCCAGCCTGAACCGGAGACGACGCGTAGTGCTGTGCCGGGGATCTATAAGGTTGGTTGCGCCGGGCGGATCACGCAATTCGCCGAGAGTGGTGATGGGCGCTATCTGATTTCGCTTACAGGTGTGGCGCGCTTTCGGATCGAAGAGGAATTGTCGGTGCTGACGCCTTATCGGCAGGCGCGTATTTCGTTTACGGCCTATCCGCTGGATTTCGAACCGCGCGCTGGTGAAGATGATGTGGATCGCGCTGGTGTGATTGCGGTGTTGCGCGATTTCGTCGCGATGAACCGGATTGATGTCGATTGGAGCGGGATTGATCAGGCTCCCAATGAAGCTTTGGTCAATGCGCTGTCGATGATGGCGCCCTTCGGTGTTCGTGAAAAACAGGCTTTGTTGGAAGCGCCTGATCTGAAGACCCGCGCCGACACGCTGATCGCGATTGCACAAATTGAAATGGCACGGCGCGATGATGGCGCCGATGCTCCCTTGCAGTGAGGGTATGATGGGCGATTCAGAACCCGCGCGCAGCACCGATGCGCATCGTCTCGATCCGCGCTTGCTTGAAATTCTCGTTTGCCCATTGACGAAGGGCCGTCTTGATTATGACCGCGAGAAGCAAGAATTAATCAGCCCGGGCGCGAAGCTCGCCTTCCCAATCCGCGACGGCATTCCGATCATGCTGCCGGAAGAAGCGCGTCCTCTCGATTAAGACGCTTAAGGGCTGGCAAAGCGAGATCGGCCAAGAGCCTTGCTTTGTCGCCGACGTCGCGCGCCAGAAGATGCACGTGAATCTCGTCACAACCGGCAATGGCTGCGAGGGGTTCGGGTGAGCCGGTTCCGACGGCGAGGATGCGGCGGCCGCCATGTCGGTTCCGGCCCACCGCGATCAGAACGGCATCGCCGTAATCGGGAACCGAAGCTGGGTGATAGACTGAGACGATATAGCGGCGGCCCGAGAGACCCCGCCACGAAGTGAAGCCGCCAAAGTCAGCCTCCGGAGCCACTTTGAGAGGCGCGAGGGTCACACGTTGATTTCTGACCTCAGCCGACAATCCGATGCGTCCCATCTCGTCCTCCCCTTCGTGAGTCGTCACGAATGATAGGAACAAAATGAGAACATTTCTTCTTTCTGTCAAGAGGCGTGGTTGGCCTCGGCCACCAGCCGGTTGGTCGATGTCTCGATCGCTGTTTCGAGGGTCGTCATGAAGGTTTCGCGGTCGAGGCCGGGCGGGATCGCAGGCAAAAACTCGATCACGACCGTGCCGGGGCGCAATTTCAGGCTTCGGCGTGGCCAGAACACGCCGGAATTCATCCCCACAGGGGTCACCGCCACATTGAGCGCGCTGTAGACATGGGCAATCCCGGTCCGATAGGCCGGCGGGGCGCCGACCGGTCGGCGGGTGCCTTCCGGAAACATGATCAATTGACGGCCGGGGGCGGTCAGAATGGCTTCGCGGGTCCGCTTCAACAATTCAGCGCGGACCTTGGCGCCGCCTTTGCGATCAACCGGAATTTGCGCCGTGCGGATCAAATACCAGCCAAAAAGGGGCAGGTAAGTCAGCTCTCTTTTCAGGATGAAGCAGGGGTCGGGAAAAAACTGCAGCAGCGCCATAGTTTCCCAAAGCGATTGGTGTTTGGCGGCGATCAGCAGCGGGCCGGGGCCAATATTCTCGCGGCCGCGCACTTCCATTTTGATGCCTGCGACATGCGCCGTCAGCCATGTGAAGTAAAAGCTCCACCCCCGCGCAAAGCCCATGATCCAGGGCCGTGGCAACAGCATCACTGGCAGGCCAGCAATCATGTAGATGATGATCGAAACATAGAAGATCGCATTGAAGATCAGGGATCGGAGCAGGGCCATCACGCGCCATCGTTCAAAAAAGGAGCCGCCACAATGCGCATCGTCAGGCGCGATGCAAGGCCGAAGCCGCACGGGAGGCGAAACCGCGCAGCCGTGACCAGCAATACTTGGCATATTCGGTGGACAAAAGCCGCATCATGTTGAGATCGCGCCACCATTTCGGCCATTCCGCGCGCGGCGGCACAACGGCATGGGGAATGATGCGGGCTTCCGGCATCGCGCGCCGCATTTCTTCGGTCGCGCGCGGCATGTGCCAGGATGAGGTCACGAGAATCAGATCGGTGTAGCCATTGCTGCGGGCCCAGCGCGCCGCTTCCTGCGCATTGCCGCGGGTGTTGAGGGCCTGCCAGTCGAGGTCGATACAACAGGCGGCGGCCCGCGCATCAATTCCATGGGAGCGGGCCAAATCATCGCGGCTTGTTTTCTCATTGACGCCGGTGATGAGAACGCGCTCGCCATAACCCGACGATAAGAGAGAGAGCCCTTCGGCGATCCGATCAGGTCCACCGGTCAGAACCACGATCCCTTGCGCGCGTGTGGCAGGCAGCGTCTCCGCCTGCGGCAGGGCCGCCACGAACGCAATGAATCCTGCCGCCGCAATCAGCAGCAGAACTGTCAGGACCGAAACAATGAGGCCAAGAACACGCATGTCTACCCGGATGGCCGTGGGATCGAATCATAGCACCGATTACGGCACGGCCGTGAACGAAGCCTCAACGGCCGCTCACGCCAATTGCCGGAGTGTGCGCCGGACGGTGATGCGCGACCCGACCGATGTCACAAGCGCCACGAGCACAATGATCATCGCCATCGCAATGAAACCGCCCGGGCTCAGCGCAAAGGTGCCAAACAGCGCTTCGATCTGATGGCCGCCGGGTGTTGCAACCCAAGCAGACGCCAAACCGCTCGCGAGGAGGAAAAAGAGCATGGCGGCGACCCCACCCACGACCCCGCCCTTCAGACCCAAGCGCAAAAAATGCGATTGGAATTCATCGGCAATATAGGCGTCGCTTGCGCCAACGAAATGCAACACTTCGATAATGTCCCGATTGCCCGCCATCACGCCGCGCGTCGCAAAGGCCACGGCCAGTGCAGTAGCGGTAATCACCAAAGCGACAATTCCGATGGCGAGAATGACGATGCTCTGCGCCATCGCGGCAAGCCGCGCGATCCAGACGCGGTGGTCATCGAGCGTCACACCACGGACATTTTCAACGAGCGCTCGGCGCAGCGCTGTAAAATCTGCTTTCGCTTGTTCATCAAGCCGCAGAACGATCAGGCGTGGAACTGGTAATTGATCGAGATTGAGACCCGTGCCGAGCCAAGGCTCGAGAAGGCGTTCGGATTCTTCGCGTGTATAGACTTTCACGCCGGAAATTCCCGGTGTAGCGCGGGCAATATCAGCCGCACGCGCCACTTCTTGATCAATAATCCGGCCCGCGACAGGTCTCACCTGAATGGTCACTTCGCGCGCGACAGCGCTTTGCCAATCTGATGAGGCAGCGCCAACAAGCTGGGCCGCGCCTGCCGTCAGGGCCGCTAAAAAAGTCATGATTGCAATGACAATCACCAAAGCTCTGCCAGCAATCGATTCCGCTGGAATGAGCGGTGGATGATTGGCGGCATGCGGGCGGGCGCGCCACCAATGATGCGCGCGTTTTTTCAGATGAGCGGCAAAGGCTTTTGCATCATTCATAAATATGCAGCCTGCCTTCACTGAGAACGAGGCGCCGCGCCTGCTCAAACTGATCCATCAAGGCGATGTCATGGGTCGCAATGACAATCGCGGTGCCGGAGCGATTCAACTCCAAAAAGAGACGCAACAGGCGGCGGGCAAGCGAGGGATCGACATTGCCGGTGGGTTCATCGGCAAGAAGAAGATCAGGTTGCGCAATCAAAGCGCGCGCAATGGCGGCGCGCTGTTTCTCGCCACCCGAAAGCGTGGATGGTTTCACATTGATGCGATCGCCAAGGCCGACCCAATGCAGCAATTCTTTCACTTCGGCGCGATAGGTCGCCTCTTCCTTGCCCTGCACCCGCAGCGGCAGAGCGACATTCTCATACGTGGTGAGATGGTCGAGCAGGCGGAAATCTTGAAACACAACGCCCATGCGGCGGCGCAGATCTGTGAGCTTGTCGGCTTCGATCCGCGTGACGTCAGTACCAAAGAGATGGATCAAGCCGCGTGTCGGTTTCAGCGAAAGCAGGATCAGGCGTAGCAAAGTGGTCTTGCCCGCGCCCGAGGGGCCGGTCAGAAACTGGAAGGATTGCGGCTCGATGGAGAAGCTGATGTCGTGCAGCACCTCCGGCCCCATCCCATAGCGCAGGCCGACATTTTCGAACCTGACCAAAATCGCCGTCTCCTGCTGCCGCCCTTTTCATCGGGCCATCTTGCCAGTTTTTTAACGCTGATCAGCGCCAATCATGCAAGAGGCGCGCGCAGCGATTGTCCGTGCCGCCTGATTGCGATCGAACCGTTCTCACTGTGATTCGTCATGCTCATTGTATGTCCCCATTGTGCAAGTTCCTATGACATCGACCGCGGTGCCATAGCCCCTCATGGTCGGCGGATGCGGTGCGCCGTCTGCCGGACCCTCTGGTTTGTCGCCGCCGAACCGCTGACGCCCCCCGTGCTGCCGCGTGTATCCGCCCGCAGCCGGCTCGACCGGGCCGTCCGCGTGCTGTCGATCGTCTTGATGGGATCGTTTGGCGGGCTCACCGGCTTTGCCATGACCGGCGAATGGCCGCGCTGGTTGATGCCACTGGCGCAAGATCTGGGCTTCGATAAGCGGCTTTGGCCGGTGCTCGACAAGGTGGTGGCGCGGCTTGAGACGACGGCCGAGGGAGCGACAGTCCTCGCTCTCAACGGCGAATGGATCGGTGGAATCAAAACAGCGCCAGCCCCGATCGTGGAGTTTGCCGTGCGCAATAGTGCCGGAGAGGAGGTGGCACGCTGGACAGACCGGTCTGGTCCGCCCAAACTCAGCGCAGGCGAGACAGTCCCGTTCCGGTCCCGTTTTTTGGTTCCGGGCGGTGATGCCCGCGAGATCCTAGCCCGCTATATCGGGTTTGCGCCCGCCCCGCGTGATGCGGAGGGGTCAGAGTGAATTTGAGGAAGTATGACTGAGGAAAGACGCGTCCGGGTTCTGTTCGACGAAGCCGCCATTGCCCGCCGCAATGAAGAGATCGCCACGGCGATTGCCCAAACCCAGCCGAAGAATCTGCTCGTCGTTGCCATTCTCAAAGGCAGTTTCATGTTCGCTGCCGATCTCATGCGGGCCTTGCACCGTGCCGGTGTGCAGCCGCAGGTCGAGTTCATGCATTTGTCGAGCTATCGCGAAGGAACGACGTCCTCAGGGCAGGTGACCATCCTGAAGGATGTCGAAAGCGATGTGCGTGATCGTGACGTGGTGATCGTCGACGATATTTTGGAATCGGGGCGCACCTTAGCGTTTGCGAAGGACCTTCTGACAGCACGCGGTGCGCGCGTCATCACGTGCTGCCTGTTGGAAAAGCCCGGCCATCGCGCCGTTGGGCTTAATGCTGATCTTGTTGGCTTTACCTGTCCCGATTTATTCGTTGTCGGTTACGGAATGGATGTTGCCCATTCCTACCGACAATTGCCGTTTATCGGTGTGGTAGAAACCTAATCAGCCATTCATCTGCCAAATCACCGCGTTGAGCATGGTCGCAAAAGCGACCCACAGTGCGGTCGGCGCAACCGCGAGTGCCGGACCCAATCCGATGCGGCGGAACGCCAGCACCGTGGCGATAACGGACATTTCCAAAAGCGTGCTGACAGCGACGCCGAGGCCGATCTGCTTTAAGCCGAAAAACGTGATCGACCAGCCAGCATTCACCGCGATCTGAAAGAGGAACACGATGATCGCTGTGCGGCGAGCTGGATGGTCGGCGGGCGTCAGCAATACTTTCCAGAACGCCCAAATCATCAGCGCGTAAAGAGATGTCCATGCCGGACCGAACACCCAATTGGGGGGCGTGAACCACGGCTTGGCGAGGCCGGCATACCATGTCGGGATATTTGGCATGGTGGCGGCGTTCCCGATGATGCTCGCGGCCACCACGGGCGCGGCCGCGATCGCGAGCCACAGCCATTTCGATTTCATCATCCAATTATCCTATGCCGGTGTTCCGGCCCAATGATCGAGGAAGCCGTCGAGCCAACGCCGGACGGCGGGATCGTGTTCAAACCAGCCGCTCAGATGGGCGTGACGCGGCTGGGCGCCGGGCATCGCCATGCGCTCATGCGCCCGCACTGTCCAGCGGCACATCATCGCGTAGGTCACTTCGGGGTGGAATTGCAGACCCCACGCCGTCTCACCGATGCGAAAGGCTTGATGGCGGAAATCTTCGCCCTCGGCGAGCGGCTCGCAGCCTTTGGGGAGGTCGAACCAGCCTTCGCGGTGCCATTGATAGACGGTGCTTGGCCATGGCGCGCCCAAGTTTTCGATTAGTTTTTCGCCATGGGCGGTGGCACGCAGCGGATAGTATCCAATCTCGGCGCGCCCTTCGGGATGGGTCGAAACGCTTCCGCCATAGGCGCGGATCATCATCTGAGCGCCTAGGCACAGCCCCAGCACGCGGGCCCCATCGGCGCAGGCCCGCCCCAGAAGGTCGGTCTCGGCCTTGATGTGCTCTTCCGGGTCATTGGCGCTTTGCGGCCCCCCGAACACCACCATTGCATGATGGTCGCGGAGATCCTTCGGCAGCGCATCGCCGCAGGGCGGACGCCTGATATCCAGCTTAAAGCCGCGCTCGCGCAGCAGGCGGCCAACGCGGCCGGGCGTCGAGTGCTCCTGATGGAGGACGATGAGGATGGGATCGGACAAGGCAGCGATTCACGAACCAGAACAGGCTCCGAAAATGACACGGCCAAGGCGCGGGGTGAAGGGGTCGAGCCATTCAGGCTTCGCACCGCCGGATGAGGCGTGCTAAAGGGCCGCCCATGTTTACGCCCGATCAGCGGCTCGCAGCCACGCGAGACCTCCTCACCCGCGCCGTCCAAGCGCTCGACCTCGGCTTTGGAATCAAGCTGTGGGATGGCACCGACATTCCGCCCGCGCAGGGGAACTCCCCGATGCGGATTGTGATTGCCGATCAGGGCGCGCTCGCGACATTGATCCGCAAACCGGTGCTCGACACCTTCCTCCGCCTCCATATCGAGGGACGGATCGATTGGAAGGATGGCACGATCTTCGATCTCGCCGCGCTACGGCCGAAGGTGAAGATCAAAACGGTTTTGAAAAAGATCGGTCTGTTTCGGATCGCTAAAGCTGGGTTGCTGCTTGCGACAGCACCGGGACAGGCGAATTTCAAAGCGGGTGATGGTGATGCTGCATCGCTTAAGAGCGGGGACGCAGCCACCAATAAAAAGAACATCGCCTATCATTACGATGTCTCGAACGCGTTTTATAAACTCTTCCTCGATCCCGACATGGTTTATACTTGCGCGTATTATACGCCGGATTTCCATTGGGACATTGCGAAAGCGCAGCGCGATAAGCTCGATATGATTTGTCGCAAATTGCGCTTAAAGCCCGGTCAGCGCCATCTTGATATTGGTTGCGGCTGGGGCGCTTTGATTTGCCATGCGGCTGAATTCTACGGTGTTGAAGCGGTCGGGGTGACGCTATCGGAAGAACAGGCGGCGTTGGCGCGCGAAAAAATCGCTGCGCGCGGCTTGCAGGATCGCGTCACTGTAAAGCTTATCGATTACAATGATCTCGAAGATGGCAGCTTTGATACGATCTCATCGATCGGCATGTTCGAAGCGGTGGGCATCGACAATCACACGAAATATTTCAAGGCTGTGCATCGCCTGCTGAAACCAAGCGGGCTTTATCTGCATCACGCCATCTCACGTCCGGCTAAAGGCAGTGATAAGGATTTCCGCAAGATGCGCGCCGAATACCGGGCGCTCGTGCGTTATATTTTCCCCGGCGGTGAGCTCGATCATCTCGGCATGTCGATTGCGAATATGGAGCGCGCGCGTTTCGAAATTCATGATGTTGAAGCATGGCGCATGCATTATGCGCGCACCTGCCGCATCTGGCATGACAACATCATTGCGCGCCGTGCTGAAGCCGAAGCCGAGATCGGGCCAGAGAAAACACGGATGTGGCTTCTCTATATTGGCGGCTGTTCGCTCGCGTTTGAGCGCGGCGCGGTTGGTATTTTCCAGACGCTGGCATCGCGCAAAAATAAAGGCTTTTTGCCAACGCCTGCCACGCGTGCCGATCTTTATGCGGAGCGCTAACGCAAGCGTTATTCAATGCCCGCGGAAGAGCGAGACGCGGGCGCGTGCTTCGGGTTCGATCGGCGAGAACATGCCGGTCGTCCGATCAAGCACTTGCAGCACGCCCGTGGTCACGTCGAAATAGCATCCGTGCAGATGGAGTTTTCCGCGCTCATTCAGAATGCGCACACACGGAAAGCTCATCAGATTGTCGATGCTTTTGATGACCGACATCATGCCGAGCTTCTCAACATAATCAGCAATCGGCGCGTCGCCGCGTGGGCCGGCCGCTTTGGCGGCTGGTTCGACAAGGCTCATCCAGCTGCCGATGAAATCGCCCGGTGACAAGGGCTCATCATCGGCGACATAGGCACGGATGCCGCCGCAGCGGCCATGGCCCATGATGACAATGTGCTGCACGCGCAAAGCTTGCACCGCAAATTCGAGCGCAGCGGATGTGCCGTGCTTCTCGGCATCGGGTCGATAGGGCGGAACAATATTGGCGACGTTGCGCACGACAAAGAGTTCGCCCGGTCGAGCATCGAAAATCACTTCTGGCGAAACGCGGCTATCGCAGCAGCCGACCAGCATGATCTGCGGCTTCTGGCCTGATGCGGCCAGTTCCTCGAAACGACTTTGCTCTTGCGGGAAACGTTCGCCGAGAAAAGCGCGATAGCCCTCACGCAACCGGTCCGGAAACATGGCAACACCTCTTGTTGCCTTCCCGATGCACCCGGGGTGCCCTTCTCGTCAAGCAAGCCTTTTCGGCGAGATCAGAAGCGCTCGCCGCGAATGACTTGAGCGTCGCTGACGCTGATGAGGCCGATATGGCGTTTCACCAGGTTGAAAATCGGACCGACGATCTCCTCCTCGCGAGCTGGGTCGACGATGCAGATGACGCAAACCATCCGCTCGGCGTCGCTCACTTGGCCTGCCTCGCTCCATGGACCGCCGCGGCCATTGCCCGCGATGGCGGGCAAGACGGTGTAGCCTGAGACATTGAGGCGCTCGAGGGTTTCGGTGAGGCGGCGCAGACCCGGCGCCTCCAGCACGATTTCGATCCGCTTCTTCAGGTGCATCTGCATGGGCATCATCCGGCGAGATGTTGGGCGATGGTAAGGTAGAGCGGTAGGCCGATGGCGAGGTTAAACGGGAAGGTCACGCCAAGGGAGAGGGTGAGATAGATCGCAGCATCGGCCTCGGGGAGCGCTAGGCGCATGGCGGCAGGCACTGCGATGTAGGAGGACGATGCGGCCAGTGTGATGAACAGCATCGCGCCGCCGGGCGAGAGGCCCAAGAGCGCGGCAATCGGGGCAGCAATGGCTGCTGAGATCAGCGGCATGGCGATGCCAAACAGAATCACCGGCGGCGACAGCGCTTTGCGTGCGCGGGCGAAGCCGCGGCCCGCCACCAAGCCCATATCGAGCAGGAACAGGCAGAGAATGCCGCGGAAGAGATCGGTGAAAAGCGGCGCGATCGGCTTCATCCCGGCGGGGCCTGCGATCCATCCAACAATGAATGAGCCCACCAGCACCACCACCGAGCCATTCAGCGCGATTTCGTGGAACAATTCCTTGCCCGACAGCCCATCCTCGCGCGGCGTCGAGCGGCTGACGATCAAGAGAGCGGCGAGAATGGCCGGGGTTTCCATGACCGCTGCGACAGCGATCAAATACCCTTCGAAGGGCAGATTGGCGCGGCCGAGCACCTCAATGCCGACGGCCAGTGTCACGGCTGAGATCGAGCCATAATGGGCAGCAACCGCCGCCGCGTTCACCGGCGAGAGGCGGGAGACAGTCCTCAAGATGGCGTAAGCGAGGAAGGGCAGGGCGAAGGAAAGGACTGCGCCTGCGCCGATCGTGAGAACAAGTTTGGCCGTTAGACCCTGTTTCGCGACCTCGACCCCGCCTTTAAGGCCAATCGCCATCATCAGGTAAATCGCCAAACCCTTGGCTACAGCTTCCGGGATCGTGAGGTCAGATCGGGCGATTGCTGCAAATAGACCCAGAGCAAAGAACAGCACAACGGGGGAAAGGAGATTGCCTAAGGCTAGATCGATCGCCGACACGCATCATCCTCCCCATTTGACTGGTCGGGGTGCTAGGGCGTGTCAAAGGGCCTGTCAACGGCCATGGGCTGGCGATAAATACAAGAAAAACATGTGCTTAGCAGATTTTTAAAATCGTGCTTCCTGCCGTTTCGGAACAGGCGTATGATTTTGTGGTTACGAAGACTGTGCCCATCGATCCTGCCCGGCAGGGCAGAAGGAGGCCGTCATGAAACACCTTGTCCCGTGGTTTTATGCAGCGTTGTTGGCCCTTTCGGCCGGTGCCGGCTCATTTTTCCCGATTTGAGGCCGGCGTTAAAAAAAGCGCCGCCGAGGCAGGCCCCGACGGCGCAAGTTTTGCTGGGTAGTCGGGCGTGAGTGTCTTCAGGGCAGGCCCCATCGTCAACCGCCCGAAGCCCGTCAGATCTGACGGGTTTAACGGGTTTTATGCTGAAAAATTGACTCCGCGGTGCTTTCTGGCGTATGTCCGCCGCGTTCCGACGAGATCCGATCTCGCCTTCCGACCGGCGGCCTAAGAGCCGGAGGAAACCGCCCGACAGCGCGTTGCGCCCTCGGGCGCGTTTGGCGTTGAGCAGTTCGCGGCGGCTAGATTTGGAGCGACCATGTTCGAAGGCCTGTCTCAAAGGCTGTCTGGCATTCTCGACGCGCTGACCCGCCGGGGCGCGTTGACGGAGGATGATGTCAATGCCGCGATGCGCGAAGTGCGCCGCGCATTGATCGAGGCCGACGTATCGCTCGATGTGGTGAAGAGCTTCACTGACAAGGTGAAAAACCGTGCCGTGGGTGCGGAAGTCGTCAAGTCGGTGACACCGGGCCAAATGGTCGTGAAAATCGTTCACGACACGCTTGTTGATACGCTTGGCGCCGATGCCACGCCGGTCGATCTCGAGGCGGTGCCGCCTGTCCCCGTTCTCATGGTGGGTTTGCAGGGTTCGGGTAAAACCACGACGACGGCGAAACTCGCCAAGCGCTTCAAGGAGCGCGCCAACAAAAAAGTGATGATGGCCTCGCTCGACACGCGCCGTCCGGCGGCGATGGAGCAGCTCGCTATTCTCGGCCAGCAAATTGGTGTCGATACGCTTCCGATTATTGCCGGCCAAAGTGCCGTGCAGATCACGCGGCGCGCGCTCGATGCGGCGCGCCTTGGTGGTTACGACGTCATTATGCTCGACACGGCGGGTCGCACGACCGTTGATGAAGCGCTGATGGCGGAAGTTGCCGAAGTCGCGTCGATCGCCAAGCCGCATGAAATTCTACTCGTGGCAGACGCGCTCACCGGTCAAGACGCGGTGAACACCGCAAAAGCGTTTGCCGGACGTGTTGAGCTGAGCGGCATCGTGCTCACGCGTATTGATGGTGACGGTCGCGGTGGCGCGGCGCTCTCCATGCGCGCGGTGACGGGCAAGCCGATCAAAATTGTCGGTACCGGCGAAAAAATGGATGCGCTCGAGGATTTCCATCCCGCGCGTATTGCCAATCGCATTCTCGGCATGGGCGATATCGTGTCGCTCGTCGAGAAAGCGGCCGAGACGATCGATCACCAAAAAGCCCAGGCCATTGCCGAGAAGATGCGCAAGGGCAAGTTCGATCTCGACGATATGCGCGAGCAATTGGCGCAGGTCGAAAAGATCGGCGGCATTGGCGGCATTCTCGGTATGATGCCGGGCGTTGCGAAAATGAAAGATCAGATCGCCAACGCCAATCTTGATAACAAGGTGATCGGACGGCAGATTGCGATCATCAATTCGATGACGCCGAAAGAGCGGCGCGATCCTGACGTGCTGAAAAACTCACGCAAGAAACGCATCGCAGCGGGTTCGGGCACCAAGGTCGAAGAAATCAATCGTCTTCTGAAAACGCATCGTCAGATGGCCGATGTGATGAAGATGATGGGCAAGGGCGGCAAGCGTGGCCCGCTTGCAGGTCTCGCCAATATGTTCGGCATTGGCGGCGGCATGCCGCAACCAACACCCGAAATGATCGAAGAGATGCAGAAAAACATGCCAGGTGGCGGTGGATTGCCACCTTTGCCGCCGGGCGGTTTTCCAAAAGGCTTGCCCGGTTTGCCGGGCGGATTACCGGGGCTCGGTCCGAAAGGGCCGGGGCTGCCGGGTTTCCCTTTCGGGGGAAAGAAAAAGTGAAACAGGCTTTTCGTCGCGCGTTTCCCGCCGGCGGCGACGAGGCCCCTCAAGACCGGCGGGAAACGAAAACAGGACTAGAACCATGTTGAAGATCCGTTTGTCGCGCGGTGGCGCGAAGAAGCGCCCGCATTATTCGATCGTCGTCGCTGACAGCCGCTATCCGCGTGATGGCCGCTTCATCGAGAAGCTCGGTACGTTCAATCCGATGCTGCCGAAGGACAATGCCGAGCGCATCAAGTTTGATGTCGAGAAGGCCAAGACTTGGATTGCAAAGGGCGCGCAGCCGACCGATCGCGTCATGCGTTTTCTTGATGCAGCCGGTGTGTTGAAGCGTGCGCAGCGCAACAACCCGCAAAAGGCACAGCCGAAGAAGAAGGCGCAGGAACGCGCAGCTGCACAGGCTGCAGCAGCAGCTGAAGCCGCTGAAGCGGCAGCGGCTCCGTCGGCTGAATAATTCGCGATGCGCGCCGGTTCACGATCATGAGTGGCGGGATGATCCTCGTCGGTGTGATCGGCGCGCCGCATGGCGTGAAGGGTGAGCTTCGGCTCAAATCCTTCACCGCCGATCCGTTGGCGATTGCTGATTACGGTCCGCTGACAGACGATAAGGGCGAGACGCTCCTTCTCACCAAGGTGCGTCTTCTCAAAGACGATATGCTGGTCGTGAAGTTCGACGGCATTGATGGCCGCGATGAGGCGGCGAAACTCACACGCCGCGAACTCTTTGTGCTCCGCTCGCAATTGCCGCCGCCCGATGAGGATGAATTCTATTTCTCCGATTTGATCGGTCTAGCCGTGAAGACGATCGCGGGCGAGGATTTCGGAATCATTCACGCCGTTGAGAATTACGGCGCGGGTGACGTTCTCGATATCAAAAAGAATGATGGTGAACATGTGCTTGTGCCATTCACCAAGGCTGCGGTGCCGCATGTGGATATGGCGGCACGTTTGGTGACGATCGATCCGCCGCTCGAGACCGAAGCGCGTGAAGACGAGACTGATGCGCCATGAGCTGGCGCGCGACGATTTTGACGTTATTCCCTGACATGTTTCCGGGTCCACTCGGCCTCTCGCTTGCGGGCGATGCGCTGGCGCGCGGCGCGTGGCATTGCGAGGCGCGGAATATTCGTGACCACGGACTTGGCAAGCATCGTGCGGTGGATGATACGCCCGCCGGGGGCGGCGCTGGCATGGTGTTGCGCGCCGATGTGCTGGCCGATGCGATCGACGCTGCTGTGACCGAAGCTGATCAACGGCCGCGCCTGTTGATGTCGCCGCGTGGCAAGCCGCTAACGCAAGCGCGCGTGCGTGCGCTCGCCGAAGGGCCGGGCGCCCTGATCGTCTGCGGCCGTTTCGAGGGCGTCGATGAGCGCGTGATTGAAGGACGCGGTCTCGAAGAGGTGTCGATCGGCGATTATATTTTGTCGGGCGGTGAGATCGCTGCGTTGGTGCTGATGGATGCCTGCGTGCGTCTGCTGCCCGGTGTGATGGGGCACGATCAATCCGGCCATGACGAGAGCTTCGAGAATGGTCTGCTCGAATATCCTCATTTTACCCGCCCACGTGAATGGGAGGGTCAGGCCATTCCCGATGTTCTGCTTTCGGGCGATCATGCAAAAATTGCCCGCTGGCGGCATGAGCAGAGCGAAGCGATCACGCGGGTCAGGCGGCCGGATCTCCTGACGCCGAAGGGTTGATGGTGTTTTCGGTCAAAAACCGTCTAAAATACCGCCATTGAGCGGATTTTGGCGGGTTTGGAGCCTCCCAGAGGAGCTTCCCCCTTCACAAACCCGCCGGGCTCCTGTATGAGCCCGCATCTTAATTGAAAACAGCGGCGCCGAACGCCGAGGGGTCCACCCCTCAATCCGGCAGGAGACAGATATGGATATTATTCAGACGCTCGAGAAAGAGCAGGCTGATCGTTTGGCGGCGATCCGTGCCGTCCCCGATTTCCAGCCAGGTGACACTCTTCAGGTCAATGTGAAGGTGAAGGAAGGCGAGCGCACCCGCGTGCAGGCCTATGAAGGCGTTTGCATCGCGCGCAATGGCGGCGGCCTCAATGAAAGCTTCACCGTCCGCAAGATTTCGTATGGCGAAGGCGTGGAACGTGTGTTCCCGGTCTACTCGCCGAATATCGAGTCGATCAAAGTCGTCCGTAAGGGCAAGGTCCGTCGCGCGAAGCTCTATTATCTGCGCGACCGCCGCGGCAAGTCGGCCCGTATCGCCGAGCGCAAAGACAATGCGCCGGCCGCTGAGAAGGCCTGATCCTTCCGGATGTGAGATTGCAAAAGCGCGGCCCTCTCGGCCGCGTTTTTCGTTTTTCAGGCCGGGTCTTTTCCGCGCCTGTTCAACCCGCTAAAAAGACCGCTACCACCCCTGTTTGAAGAGAGAAGACCCATGGCTCCGCGCACGCTCTATGACAAGATCTGGGACGATCACGTTGTTGACCAGCAGCCGGATGGCACCTGCCTTCTCTATATTGATCGCCATCTCGTGCATGAGGTGACGAGCCCACAGGCGTTTGAAGGTCTGCGCGTCACGGGCCGTAAAGTGCGTGCGCCGGAAAAGACGCTCGCCGTGGTCGATCACAACGTGCCAACTACCGATCGCAGCAAGGGCATTGAAGATCCCGAAAGCCGCACGCAGGTGGAAACGCTTGCCGAGAACGCGCGCGATTTCGGCATCGAATATTACAACGAGCTCGATAAGCGTCAGGGCATTGTTCACATCATCGGACCGGAGCAGGGCTTCACGCTGCCGGGCACGACGATTGTGTGCGGCGACAGCCATACATCGACCCATGGTGCATTCGGCGCGCTCGCGCATGGCATCGGCACGTCAGAGGTCGAGCATGTGCTGGCGACGCAAACGCTGATCCAGAAAAAAGCGAAGAACATGCGCATCACTGTCGATGGCAAATTGCCGGACGGTGTGACCGCGAAAGACATTATCCTCGCCATCATTGGTGAAATCGGCACGGCAGGTGGCACGGGCCACGTCATGGAATATGCGGGCGAAGCAATCCGCGATCTCTCCATGGAAGGCCGTATGACGATCTGCAACATGTCGATTGAAGGCGGCGCACGCGCCGGTCTTGTTGCGCCGGATGAGAAAACGTTTGCTTATCTGAAGGACCGCCCGAAAGCGCCGAAGGGCATGGCGTGGGATATGGCGGTTGATTATTGGCGCACGCTGACGACCGATGAGGGCGCGCATTTTGATCGCGAGATCAAGCTTGATGCTGCATCATTGCCGCCGATCGTGACATGGGGCACGAGCCCAGAAGATGTCGCTTCGATCAATGGCGTTGTGCCGCGCCCAGAAGATGCACCCAATGAACAAAAGCGCGCAGCCATTGCCCGTGCACTTGAGTATATGGGCCTGAAGGGCGGAGAGAAGATCAAGGACATCACGATCGATCGTGTGTTCATTGGTTCATGCACCAATGGGCGCATCGAAGATCTACGCGCCGTGGCAAAGCTTGTTGCAGGCCAAAAGGTCAATGCGAATGTGAACGCGATGATCGTGCCGGGTTCGGGCCTTGTGAAATTGCAGGCGGAAGCCGAAGGTCTCGATGCAATCTTCAAGGCGGCCGGTTTTGATTGGCGTGAGCCTGGGTGCTCGATGTGCCTTGCGATGAATGCTGACAAGCTGTCGCCGGGTGAGCGTTGCGCCTCGACATCGAACCGCAATTTCGAAGGCCGTCAGGGCTTCAAGGGCCGCACGCATCTTGTCTCGCCGATTATGGCAGCGGCTGCGGCACTCGCAGGTCGCTTTGTCGATGTGCGCGAGATGAAGCATTGAGCGGTGGCGTCTCTTTAGCCTAGGATCAAAGCCCCGCTCAGCGGGGCTTTTTCTTGTGTGCCTGTCGGGAGGGGATGATGGCTGAACGCGAAACACCCGAAGACATCCAAAAACGTGCGGCGCGCGAGAGCGAAACGTTCCTCGGCTCCTCGATGCAACGCGCGGCCGATCATCTCAGTGGCGCGGATGCACCAGAGAATGATCCGATTGAAAAATGGGGCCGCCGCATTGGTCGCACGCTTGGGGTGATCGTTGCGATCTATCTCGCCTTTCAGCTTTATGTTCTGCTCTCGGGATCGCGCGGATGAATCTTGATTGGCGGCGTGCCATCTCGCCTTCCTTGGCTGAGTTTGAAGATATCGCGCATCAGGCGTTTGAGGCATTGCCGAAGCGCTTTCGTGATCTTTGCGATGGGGTGATCATTCGTATCGAAGATTTTCCGGATGATGAAACGCTAACGATCATGGAAGCGGAGAGCCCGTTTGATTTGCTCGGCCTTTTCACAGGCACGGGCCTTGCCCACGCGGCCGCCAATTTCGAGACCGGGCAATTCCCCAATATGGTGTTTCTCTATCGGCGCCCCATTCTCGATTATTGGGCTGAGCATGAGGAAACATTAGGTCATGTAATTATGCATGTGCTGGTGCATGAGATCGGCCATCATTTCGGGCTTTCCGACGAAGATATGGAAGCGATCGAACGCGATGTGAATTGATTGCGCGCCTGACGATCCCGTGATTAGTTTCCGGTCAAGCCGATATAAAAGGAAACGGTTCATGGTTGCTGCTCGTCCCTATCGTGGTGTCTTTCCCGTCGTTCCCACTATTTTTCATGATGATGGGTCGCTCGACCTTGAAGGGCAGAAGCGCGCGATCGATTTCATGATCGATGCAGGATCGAACGGCCTGTGTATTCTCGCCAATTATTCCGAACAATTCGTCCTGAGCGATGCCGAGCGCGAGATTCTCACCGATGTGGCGCTCAAGCATGTGGCGGGCCGCGTGCCCGTGATCGTCACCACGACGCATTATTCAGCGGCGATCTGCGTCGACCGTTGCCGTAAGGCCGAGGCGCTAGGCGCTGCGATGGTGATGATCATGCCGCCCTATCACGGCGCGACGATCCGCGTGGGTGAGGCGGGCATCTATGAATTCTTCAAGACAGTCTCCGATGCCATTACGATCCCAATTATGATTCAGGATGCGCCGGTGAGCGGTACGCCTCTGTCGGGAGAGTTCCTTGCTCGCATGGCCAAGGAGATCACTAACGTCTCCTATTTCAAGATCGAGACAGCCGGGGCGGCTGCCAAACTGCGCGCGCTGATCGCGGCGGGCGGGCCGGGCGTCGAAGGCCCATGGGATGGTGAGGAAGGCATCACGCTGATGGCCGATCTCGATGCGGGTGCAACAGGCTCGATGACGGGCGGCGGCTATCCGGATGGGTTCCGGCAGATCCTCGATCCATGGTTCGCTGGCGACCGCGCCAAAGCGCGCGCCGCTTATGCGCATTGGCTCCCCCTGATCAATTGGGAGAACCGGCAATGCGGGCTCGCGGCCGCAAAAATCCTCATGCGCGAAGGCGGCATTATCGGGTCTGACCGGTTGCGCCTGCCGCAGCGACCTGTCGATTCAGAGGCGCGTCAGGGCCTTCTCGAACTCGCCCGCGAGCGCGATGTGGTGGCGCTGCGCTGGGCGCGATAAGCCCTTTTCTGAGGCCTAAACCGCGCTTGCCAAGGGCCATGAAACGCCTTATCCAAGCGCCACTTCCACCCGCCTTGGAGCGTTTTTCTGGGGCGGGGAGCGGGGCTGTAGCTCAGATGGGAGAGCGCTGCAATCGCACTGCAGAGGTCAGGGGTTCGAATCCCCTCAGCTCCACCAAATCTTCACGCCATCATTTTTGAAGTTTGGACGGGTGGCACAAACCTGTTTGGTTTTATTCAACGCTCTCGCAATCCGCTGTCACGGCCCGCCATAACAAACGATGTCGCTCCATCGCATAAAATTGGTTATTCATTCGCCATGAGCCATTCAGCCCTCGTTCTTTTCTCCGGCGGACAGGATTCTGCCACGTGTCTCGCTTGGGCGCTTCAGCGTTATGATCGGGTGGAGACAATTGGCTTCGATTATGGGCAGAAGCACCGTGTCGAATTGGATTGTCGCATGACGGCGCTTGCCGCGCTGCGCGCCGCGTTTCCGGATTGGTCGAAAAAACTCGGCGACGATCATTTGATCGCGCTTCCCGTCATTGGCGAGATCAGCGAGACGGCGTTGACGCGCGATGTTGCCATTCAGATGCAGGCCAATGGCTTGCCCAATACATTCGTGCCGGGGCGCAATCTTCTTTTTCTCACAGTCGCTTCGATGGTCGCTTATCGCATCGGTGCAAAATTCATTGTGACAGGTGTCTGTGAAACTGATTTTTCCGGTTATCCCGATTGTCGTGATGACACGATCAAGGCGCTGCAAGTCGCGCTCAATCTCGGCATGGAAACGCGGCTCGTTCTCGAGACGCCTTTGATGTGGATCAACAAGGCGCAGACATGGGCGATGGCGGATGAAATGGGAGGATCGAAACTCGTCGATCTCATCGTTGAAGAAACCCATACTTGCTACCAAGGCGACCGCGCCCACCGGCATGCATGGGGTTATGGTTGTGGTGTCTGCCCTGCCTGTGATTTGCGGCACAAGGGTTTTGAGGCGTTTGCCGCTGGGCGCGCTTCAGGTTTGGGTTGATCGCGCAAGCGTCGCGCGTTGGGCGGCAATCTGCTGACGCATCTCATTCAGCGTTAATTGCATTGTTTGTGCATCATCGAGATCGTCGGGATGGCTCGCGCGTAAAGTTAACCCGCGTTTTACCAGCGCGTTCAGTTCCGCTTCCGCTGCATCGGGGTTAAAATTCGGATCAGTGGCGACGGTCTGCATTAAATTGGAGAGATCCGCGAGATCAGTCGCGCGATGCTTGTGACGGCGGAAATAGCCAATTGTGCCCGCGCCAATCGATGCCAGCACTGAACCCAGCATCGCAACGAGATAGAACACATCTTCGAAGCGGTCGAACCAGCTTTCCTCATCATCATTGAAATAGGCGGCAGCGCCGGGGTGCAGCGGCAGATAGGGCGATTTATCATCCGTATCGGGCGCGATGATTTCCTGCGCACCGGGCATCAATGTGCCGAGGCGATTCTTGCTGAGGATCAACAAGCGCGCAAGTTCCCCCGCAACCGTGTCGAGCATCGTGTCCTTGGCAATCAGACGCCATGTCAAAGCGAGTGTGGTTGCATCATCATCCGGCACGCTCGTTGCGCCACCAAAAGAACCCTTTGGCACATCGATCGTTTCCATGGCCGGATGGGCTTTGACGAAACCTGCGGCATCGTCAATCGCAACAAAGACCGGTGGTTTGTCACGCGGGGCGGCGCGGCGCATCGCCGCGAGCGCTGTCACAATCGGGCCGGTGCCAATCGGCCCAATGCCGAACACCGCATCGACCTTTTTGCTTTTGATGGGATCAGTGAGATCTGAGGGCGCAATCGTCGTGCGCATCACCTTCTTCGGTTCAACGCCGCTATAGGTTAGCAGCATGTTGAACAATTGCTCGTTCAAATGGGAGCCGGGTAGCAGCGCCACATGCTTGCCTTCCAAATCCGCAAAACCTGAGATTGACGAACCATGCGGCACGAGAAGACCAACGGCATCCCGGCGCAGAATGACGATGACAAGTCCGTTCGACGGCGGTGTCACGTCTGAGCGCATGATCGCGAGATCGGCCCGGCCATCCTGCAAAGCAAGCGCGCTTGCCTCACTGTCAACGGTGCCGAGATAGTTGAAACGAATGCGCGGTTCTTCCGGCTTGAACGCCTCATTTAGCGCTGACACAAAGCGCTGGCCATAACCCTGCGCGGGGCCTGCGGCGACGGTGAGTGTGTAGCGCGCCGAAAGCAACCAGAAGGCGAGCAGACTGACGATCACCGATGCGACCAATCCGGCCGTGCCGAACACGATCATTCGCCAATGTCTCAGTCGCATCTGTTTGCCCCCGTTTTAAGCGAGTATGAACAGAAGCAGCGTAAGCGCAACTGGACTCAGCGGATGGGTGGCCAAGGATGACGCTGACCATTCGGATCATCGATCGTCCATGATCCGTTATCTGGCTTTGCATAGGCTGGGCCGACCGGAACTTTGCCAAAGCCTTCGGGAATATCGAGGACGTAAGTCGGCTGGGCGAGGCCTGACAGGCGATAGCGCAGCGCGCGCATTAAAGCCTGCCCTTCATCAATCGTCGTCCGCAGATGCGCGGTGCCGGGCGCATAATCACCCTGATGCAAATAATAGGGTTTGACGCGGTTTTCGACCATGGTGCGGAACAGGCTATCGAGCGTTGCTGCATCATCATTCACGCCGCGCAGGAGAACCGTTTGCCCAATGAGCGGCAGGCCAGCATCGGCCAAGCGCGCAATTGCGGCGCGGCCTTGTGCGGAAAATTCGCGCGGATGGTTGGTGTGGATCGAAATCCAAACCGCTTTGCCCGTGGCTCTGAGGGCGTCGACGAGTTCAGCGGTTACACGGTCAGGTTCCACCAGCGGGACGCGCGTGTGCCAGCGTATCACTTTGACGTGGTCAATCGCAGTCAGGCGATCGGTGATGTCCCGCATGCGCCTTGGCGACAAAATGAAGGGGTCACCACCGGTGAGGATGATCTCCCAGAGTGCGGGTGTTCGCGCGATGTAATCGAATGCCGCTTCAAGCTTGTCACCGGATAGAAATTCGCCACCCGGTCCGACCGTCTCGCGGCGAAAACAGAAGCGGCAATAGACAGGGCAGGCATGGACGATCTTGAGTAACGCACGGTCAGGATAACGATGGACAATGCCTTCGACGGGGCTGTGCTTTTCATCGCCAATCGGATCGGCGGTTTCGCCGTCTGTTTCAATCAGTTCTCGTGCATCGGGCACGAATTGTCGGGCAATCGGATCATGCGGATCGGAGGGATCCATCAGCTCTGCCATGGCGGGCGTGATCGCAACCGAATAACGCTGAGCCACAGCATCAAGCGCCATCTTGTGTTCGGGCGTCACGAGTTGGGCGCTGATCAATTCATCCGTGCTACGCAGCGTGCGATTGATCATGCGATAGGCTCCGCCACAGGAAGCCATAACACATCTTCAATAGCGCGCGCGCCGGTCGCGAGCATGACAAGGCGATCAAAGCCGAGGGCGACGCCGCTGGCCTCGGGCATATGATCAAGCGCAGCTAGAAAATCTTCATCGAGCGGATAGCGCTCGCCATAGACACGCTGCTTCTCATCCATCTCCGCGATGAACCGACGGCGCTGTTCCTGCGCGTCAGTCAATTCGCCAAAGCCATTGGCGAGTTCGACGCCGCAGGCATAGAGCTCGAAACGTTCAGAGACACGCGGATCGGTCGCGCGACGGGCGAGCGCCGCTTCGCAAGCGGGATATTCGTAAAGAATGGTCGGGCGGCCGATGCCGAGATGGGGTTCGATCTTCTCGACGAGCACGCGGCTGAAAATGTCCGCCCAGACATCATCCTCCGCGATCCTGATGCCAGCACGTGTGGCGGCTTCTGCGAGGGCCGCGCGGTCGGGCACGCCATCGGGTGTTGTGGCCAGAAGATCAATCTTAGCAAACCGGTCAAAAGCCTCAGCGAGGGTCAGGCGTTCGGCTTCTGCGAAGGGGTCACAATCCTGTCCGCGCCAGCGCAGCCTGTCTGTTCCTGCGGCTTCGGCCGCCAATTGCAGGATGGTGAGGCTATCGGCGATGACCGTGTCATAGGGTTCGCCGGCCCGATACCATTCCAGCATGGTGAATTCGGGATGGTGCAGTGGACCCCGCTCATTGTTGCGGAAGACGCGGGCAAAGGTGAAGAGGCGTGTGGCACCGGCGGCCAGAAGCTTCTTGCAGGCGAATTCTGGCGAAGTGTGCAGATAGAGCGGGCTTGCACGGCCGTCTGGGGCCCTCTGGGTTGTCTCAAAGGCGTGCAGATGCGCCTCATTGCCGGGCGAGACCTGCAGGATCGGCGTTTCAACCTCGATGAAGCCGTCATCGGCCAGCCAACCACGCAGGGCTGAGCCAATCCGGGCACGCGCCGCCAAAGCGGGCAGGCGATCAGCCAGCCTTTCGGGCGTCCAAGCGGGGGAGGTTGGGTTCGGGCTCATCAGGACTAGTATTTGGAGCGGTTTTTTGCCAGAAGACCGTCGGCGTCGCAGGGGCGCTTTCCAATCATTCCGGGTGCGCGCCGCTCTTCCCTCATAAAGCGGCGTCCGGCAAGTGTTTTGCCGCCGTCTAGGGCCCGCAGACAAGGATCACAAGCGTGAAAGTCATCGCTTCCTCGCTCCGCAAGGGCAATATCGTCGAGCAGGATGGCCATCTCTACGTCATTCTCTCGGCCGAAAACATCCATCCCGGCAAGGGCACGCCCGTCACACAGCTCGACATGCGCCGCATCTCGGACGGGGTGAAGGTGTCGGAGCGGTACCGCACGACCGAACAGGTCGAGCGCGCCTTCGTTGAGGATCGCGATTACAACTATCTCTATCAGGATGGTGATGGCTATCATTTCATGAATGGCGAAACCTTTGAGCAGGTCGCCGTGCCGGAAGATATCGTTGGCGATTACGCGCCCTATCTTCAGGAAAACATGAAATGCGTGCTCAGCATGTATAATGGCGTGCCGGTGGCGATTGAATTGCCACAGCGCGTGACGCTTGAAATCGTCGATACGGAACCGACTGTGAAGGGTCAGACCGCATCCTCGTCCTACAAGCCTGCGATGCTGTCGAATGGGGTGCGCACCATGGTGCCGCCGCATATTGCAGCTGGCACGCGCGTCATCATCATGACGGAAGACGGCTCTTACGTCGAACGCGCCAAGGATTGATCGATTATCATCCGGCGCGTGTGTCACGCGCCGGGCTTTCATCTGGAGCTTTTCATGCGCGCTGTGCTCGACGTCGTTCTTCTCGCCTTGCAGCTTTACACCTGGGTTGTCATCATTCAGGCGGTGTTGAGCTGGTTGATTGCGTTCAACGTCGTAAATATGCGCAATGATATGGTTCGTGCGATTGCCAACGGTCTTTATCAGCTGACCGAACCTGTCCTGCGGCCGATCCGTAACGTGTTGCCGAATCTTGGCGGCATTGATGTGTCGCCGGTCATTCTTCTGCTGGGCATCTTCTTCCTCGAGAATGTGATCGTCCGTTACATTTATCCGGCGGTGTTCTGAGCTGGGTCGATGAGCGCGGCTTGGCGTGAACGGGGCGATGGTCTTGCGATCTTTGTTCGCCTCACGCCGAAAGGCGGCCGCGACAGTATCGATGGCATTGAAACGCTCAGCGATGGGCGCGCTGTTATCAAAGCGCGTGTGCGCGCGGCACCGGAAGACAATAAAGCCAATCAAGCGCTGATTGCCTTGTTCGCCAAGGCGCTGGGGTGTTCTCAATCATTGGTCGATCTTGAAACGGGAGCGACATCGCGGTTGAAGACGCTCGGCGTGCAAGGTGATTGCGCCGCGCTCGTTCAACGCCTCAGCACCTTATGCGCAGGGAAAACCCGGACATGACCGCGACCCTCATCGATGGAAAAGCGATTGCTGAACAGCTGCGCGGAGGTATTGCGCAAGCCGTGAAAGGTCTCGAACGCGATCACGGGTTCGTGCCCGGTCTCGCAGTTGTTCTGGTCGGCGACAATCCAGCCAGTCAAGTTTATGTGCGCTCAAAAGCGAAGCAGACGGTCGAGGCTGGAATGCGCTCGATCGAGCATAAATTGGCTGAGACCACGCCTGAGGCGGATTTACTCGCGCTTGTGAAGGCGCTGAACACGGATCCAACGATCGATGGCATTCTCGTGCAATTACCTTTGCCAAGCCACATTAATGCCGACCTCATTCTTGAGACCATCGATCCCGCTAAGGATGTTGATGGTTTTCATCCGGTCAACGCTGGCCGATTAATGACAGGCACAGGTGGCCTTGTGCCATGCACGCCGCTTGGTTCGCTGAAACTCATCAAGAGTGTGCGGGCTGATCTGTCAGGACTCGATGCTGTTGTGGTCGGCCGCTCCAACATTGTCGGCAAGCCGATGGCACAATTGTTGATTGGTGAAAATTGCACGGTGACAATGGCTCATTCACGCACGCGCGATTTGCCCGCTGTGTGTCGCCGCGCCGATATACTCATCGCTGCTGTCGGACGCCCTTTGATGGTGAAGGGCGATTGGGTGAAAGAAGGCGCGATTGTTATTGATGTCGGCATTAACCGTGTCGATGCGCCTGATCTCGGACCGGGCAAAACGCGGCTTGTCGGTGATGTCGATTTCGAGGCGGCGCGGCAGCGTGCCGGCGCCATTACACCTGTGCCGGGTGGTGTTGGACCGATGACGATTGCGTGCTTGCTTGCCAACACGGTGACCGCATCCTGCCTGCGCCGCGGCCTTGTGCCGCCGGTGCTGTGAGCTTGACTCGCGCTGTATTTGCGGTGAGTTGAGCGCATGATTTGGGTTCGCGCACTTCTTCGGCAGGGTTTCTTCGGCGTCGCGCTCGCCTATGCGCTGTTAGCGCAGGCGCTGATGGCGGGTGCGCTTCTGTCCAATCCCGTTCATGCCATGGCACCGGAATTGTGCGTGATAGGCGAAGCCAGCCCTCTCGCGCCGGATGGTTCGTCCAATCAACAGGGTGGGCATGATTGCCCCTGTCTGGCTGCGCATCCGGCTCATGCTTCTGTTGCGGGATCAGAGCCGGTTGCTTTTGCCGTGCCGATGCGCGCGGCCGTTCCGTTCATCTATGCCGCCGCTCTCGTGGCGTCGCCCTTCGGATCCGGGCCTGAAAGCCCGGCTGCGCGCGGCCCGCCTCTTCTCCTCGCCTGATTGCGACTGAAACCCGGGCGGTCACCGCCCCTTTTCTGCATTCACGAGGATTATCCAATGTCGATCGCACGCGCTGCCATTGTGGCGGCTTTCACCCTGTCATCGTCTTTCGCATGGGCGCATGTCGCCTTGGCACCCCCTCAAGCCGTGCCCGGTCAGGTTTGGCAGGGCGCGCTTCGTATTGGGCATGGGTGCGATAAATCACCCACCATTCGGATCGAAGCCAATTTACCAACCAGTTTTGGGACGCCTAAGCCGCTCGCCAAGCCGGGTTGGACGGTCAATGTTTCTGGCAACACGATTGTCTGGAGCGGCGGCGTTTTACCTGACGACCATTTCGACGAATTCGTTTTCCGTTCAGCGATCGCCAAAGATGCGCCCTTGGGCGGCATCGCCATTCCCGTGGTGCAAATTTGCGAAAAAGGTGAGCATCGCTGGACCGAAATCGCGCAATCAGGGCAGGATCCGCATGCGTTGAAATCGCCCGCACCTGTTCTGAAGCTTGTGCAGCAGGTTGGTGTTTCGTTTCAGGATGGCTGGCTGCGCGCGACACCAAAAGGGGCCAAGGTCGCAGGCGGCTTTGGTCTCATCCTCAATGCAGGCGCGGCTGATCGGCTTGTGAGTGCGTCCTTTCCAACCATCGCAGGCAAGACTGAAATTCACGAAATGGCCGTCTCGAATGGCATGATGACAATGCGGCCGCTGGCGAACGGGATTGAAGTTCCGGCATCAGGCAAGATTGAGCTCAAGCCCGGCTCATTCCATTTGATGTTGATGGACCTGAAAGCGCCGCTCATCGAGGGCCAAAGCGTCGAAGGCACGCTTGTTTTCGAAAAGGCGGGACCAGTGCAGGTCCGTTTCCCCGTGAGGGCGATTGGCGCGCCTGGTCCGATGCAAGAGCACAAGCATTGAGCCACGCTTAAAGGTCCTTTTGGGCAGAAGGTTGGTCTTGTCGCGGTGCGGCCAAGCCTGCGATAAGACCCGCCGATCGCATCATTTGGGTCCGCACGCTTTAGGCGCGTTTGCGGGATGATGCGCGGGAGCGTGCGATGATCATGGGCAAAACTGATGCCGGTCGTTTCTTCGAGGATTTCCAACTCGGGGAAGTGATCCGCCACGCAACCCCGCGGACGGTTACGACCGGTGATGTTGCTCTTTACACAGCCCTCTATGGCTCGCGCTTCGCGGTTCAATCATCGGACGCTTTTGCGGAAACCATCGGCTATGAGCGCGCACCGATTGATGATGCGCTCGTCTTTCACATCGTGTTCGGCAAAACCGTGCCCGATATATCGATCAATGCGGTCGCCAATCTCGGCTATGCGGGCGGGCGCTTTCGTGTCCCCGTCTATCCCGGCGACACGCTGTCGACAATTTCCGAAGTGATCGGATTGAAGGAAAATTCAAACGGTAAGACCGGCGTCGTCTATGTGCGTTCGACAGGATTCAACCAGCGCGGCGATGAAGTGCTCGATTATGTCCGCTGGGTGATGGTCAACAAGCGCGACATGAATGCAAAAGTGGAAGAGCATGTACCGGTTCTGCCGCGCGCTGTTGCGCCTGATGCGCTGGGTGATGCTTGCCCAGTGATTGACGGCAGAGCCTATGACGATCAACTCGCTGGCTCAGCCTTCCGCTGGGATGATTATGCCATTGGCGAGAAGATTGATCATGTCGATGGCATGACGGTTGAAGAAGCCGAACATCAAATGGCAACACGCCTTTACCAGAATACGGCTAAGGTCCATTTCGATGCGTTCGCACAGAAGGACAGCCGCTTCGGACGTCGTTTGATTTATGGCGGCCATGTGATTTCGCTCGCGCGGGCGCTGTCCTATAATGGCTTGCAGAATGCGTTTCACATCGCCGCCATTAATGGCGGACGCCATGTCGCGCCGCTGTTTGCAGGCGATACGGTCTATGCGTGGAGCGAAGTGATTGATCGGGCGGAACTGCCGGGCCGCGATGATGTCGGCGCATTGCGTCTGCGCATGATTGCGACAAAGAACAAGCCCTGCCGCGATTTTCCGCTGATGGATGGCGAGGCTTACGATCCGGCCGTTATTCTCGATTTGGATGTGTGGGCACTGATGGTTAGGTGATCAGAGGCGCGAGAGCATACGGGTGAGCGCAATTCTGAGATCGTCGAGACGATTAATACTAACATCCCAAATGATCTCGTCTTGGATGTGATGATATTCGTGCCGTAGAAAATTTCCCATATCCCGCACTTTGCGCCAATTAATATCGGGCTCCAGTATAATCATTTCTTGGGGTAGATGCCTTGACGCCTCCGAAATGATTTCGATCGCGCGTTGTGCTGCCAACCTCATGGTCCAATTCTGTGTGAATGATTTGAAATCGTGGCCATCTAAGGCCTTATGTAAGCAATCAATTGCGCTTGTCATTTCATCAATGACAATTTTTGGATCTCGCTTCATCAAAAAATCCTTATCGATTCTCCTTCAATACGCTTACGCAATGCCGGATTAAGACTCTTCCGCGTTGTCACGTCAATTCTGGCTTCAAGCGCCTCCTCAAGGATATGCTTTACGCCGACCAGATCGAGCAGTGAAAAATGTTCATCTGTTTGATCGATAAAAAAATCGATATCACTTTCGGCGTTTGCCTCCCCGCGCGCGACTGAGCCAAAGAGATAGAGCGAGCTGACGCCTTCGGCTTTCAACCGATCAATATGTGGAGTGAGACGCTTTGCGATCTCTTCTTTCGAGGGCGGTCCGACCAGCGCAGCAAAACGATCCGCCGACATCAACACCGTCCGCACGCGGCCGTTTCGGGTGACCGCCACTGGCTGGGTCAGCGCCAGATCCTGATATTTCCCGATGTTCCGCTGGAACTCGGAGGCTGGGACTTTGAGCACGGTTGAGCTCCATTTCACGCAATTCATGCATTTTACAGATTTGATGCAATTTATGCAATTCGCTTCCCTTCACGCCTTCCGCTACCTTTTTCCCATGCTGCGCATCACCCGCTCCATCGCGGTCCCGCTTGAGGAGATCACTTTTGACTTCATCCGGGCCTCTGGGCCGGGCGGGCAGAACGTCAATAAGGTCGAAACGGCTGTGCAGCTGCGATTTGCCGCACGCACCTCCCCCTCGTTGCCCGATGACCTCAAAGAGCGGCTGCCGGCGCTGGCGGGCCAGCGGATGACCAAGGATGGCGTGATCGTGATCACCGCCCGGTCGTTCCGGACGCAGGAGCGCAACCGTGAGGATGCGTTGGAACGGCTCACAGGCCTCCTGAAACAGGCCGCGCACCGGCCAAAGACCCGAATCGCGACCCGGCCCACCTTGGGGTCGAAAAAGCGGCGGCTCGAGGGAAAAACCCGTCGGGCGGGGGTCAAGTCGATGCGGTCACGTCCGGCGGGTGACGATTAATGCAGAGCACCCCTTCTTTTGTCGTGCCCTCACCGCATTGCGGCATAGCGCAAGTTTGGGTAGTGAAGCTCAGTCCCGATTAATAACCGAGAAGAGGCCATGGCCGATTCAAAGCTGGAACGCGCGCGACCGCTGTCTCCGCATCTTCAGATCTACAAACCCGCCATGACGATGGTCATGTCGGTGTTCCACCGTCTCACCGGTGTGGCGCTTTATGGCGGCACCCTCTTCCTGGCCGCTTGGCTGATTGCGGCTGCGATGGGCAAAGCCCCCTTTGACGCCGTGCAATGGGTTTATGGCAGCCTGCTCGGCCGTCTGATCTTGCTCGGCTTTTCCTGGGCGCTGTTGCACCACATGCTCGGCGGCATTCGTCATCTCATCTGGGATACGGGCCGCGGCTATGGCGCCAGCGAACGCGCGATGCTCGCGCGCCTCACCCTGATCGGCTCGCTTGCCCTCACCGTTCTGGTGTGGGTCGCAGCCTATACGATGCGCTGAGGAGCGAGTGATGCAAGGTTCGATGGAAACCCCTCTCAAGCGTGTCCGCGGTCTGGGTTCGGCGCATGCCGGCACCGATCATTTCTGGAAGCAGCGCGCCACGGCGCTTGCGGGCATTCCGCTGACGATCGCGTTCCTCGTGATCGTGCTGTCGACGGTCGGCAAGGATTTTGCGACGGTGAAGGCGACCCTCGCGCATCCGCTGGTTGCGATCCTGATGCTTCTCTTCGTGCTGTCGAGCGTCGTGCATATGCGGATCGGCATGCAAGTGATCATCGAAGATTATGTGCATGAAGAAGGGCCGAAGATTCTCCTTCTCATGCTCAACACGTTCTTCGCGATTGCGGTTGGTCTCGCTTCCGCCTTCGCTATTCTGAAACTCGCTTTCGGAGCGTAATATCATGGCCGGTCCCACCAACGGCAAGACCAATGGCAGCACCAACAAATGGGCTGCTTATCCCATCATTGATCACACCTTCGACGTTGTCGTCGTTGGCGCGGGCGGCGCCGGTTTGCGCGCCACTGTCGGCTGTGCGCAAGCAGGGCTTCGCACCGCATGCATTTCGAAAGTGTTTCCGACACGCTCGCACACGGTTGCGGCGCAAGGCGGCATCTCGGCAGCGCTCGGCAATATGGGTCCCGATGATTGGCGCTGGCACATGTATGACACCGTCAAAGGATCGGATTGGCTCGGTGACCAAGACGCGATCGAGTATCTCTGCCGCAACGCACCAGCTGCTGTGTATGAGCTTGAGCATTGGGGCGTGCCATTCTCGCGCACCGAAGCGGGCAAGATCTATCAGCGCCCCTTCGGTGGCATGACAACAAATTATGGCGAAGGCACTGCGCAGCGCACTTGCGCTGCGGCTGACCGCACTGGCCACGCCATTCTGCACACGCTCTATGGTCAGGCGCTGCGCTATTCGACGGAATTCTTCATCGAATATTTCGCGCTCGATCTCATCATGGACGAGCAGGGTCGCTGCCGCGGCGTGATTGCTTTGAAGATGGACGATGGCACGATCCATCGCTTCCGCTCGCATATGGTGATTCTCGCAACCGGCGGATATGGCCGCGCCTATTTCTCGGCAACGTCGGCGCATACCTGCACCGGCGACGGCAACGCGATGGTGCTGCGCGCTGGGCTCCCGCTGCAGGATATGGAATTCGTGCAATTCCATCCGACCGGCATTTACGGTGCGGGCTGCCTCATCACAGAAGGCTCGCGTGGTGAGGGGGGTTACCTCACCAATTCGGAAGGCGAGCGTTTCATGGAACGTTACGCGCCATCAGCAAAAGACCTCGCATCACGTGACGTCGTATCGCGCGCGATGACGATGGAAATTCGCGCAGGTCGCGGTGTGGGCAAGAACAAGGATCACATCTTCCTGCATCTTGACCATCTCGATCCGAAGATCCTGCATGAGCGCCTGCCCGGTATTTCGGAAAGCGCCAAGATTTTCGCAGGCGTCGATGTGACGAAGGAACCGATCCCGGTTCTGCCGACCGTGCATTATAACATGGGCGGCATCCCGACGAACTTCCACGGCGAAGTTCTGACGAAGAAAAACGGCGATCCGGATACGATCGTGCCCGGCCTGATGGCAATTGGTGAAGCAGCTTGCGTGTCCGTGCATGGCGCGAACCGTCTTGGCTCGAACTCGCTGATCGATCTTGTTGTGTTCGGCCGCGCTGCCGG
>VERN01000099.1 GCA_018882635.1 Beijerinckiaceae bacterium
GATGCGGATTGAGCTGGCGCTTATATTCTTCGGTTTCCGTCACTGGAACCTTGCCTGCGGCGGCTGAAGCCTTGCGGCGCTCAACATCCGGGTCTTTCGGCCAGGCGGCATGCTTGGTGGAGGCGGATTCCTGAGGCAGCCGTAGCCCGTTTTTCGGCGGCACGACCAGCGGTGCGCGCTCCTTATATTCCACTTCTGGCGGCTCCTCGTGCACGCCAAGGAAGCCAAGCAGGCCATCAATGATCTGTGCTTCGGCCGGGCGCGGCGCGGCAACGGCAAACAGGCAGGCAAAGCCTGCACAGGCAGCCATAGTCAGGATGCGGTGGCTCGACATCACGAAACCTCTCATCTCACACGCCAATCCAGCTGGATCGGCACGTCGTCTCCGGGCTTTCTGAGCCCACATCAAGGCCGATTTGCGGCATCGCTCTCTCCCTCAGCCGAGGGTCGGAGAGCATCGAGGAGCAAAAGCGCCACCCCGACGACAATGGCGCAATCAGCCACATTGAAGACATACCACGAAAACCCACCCCAATGAAGGTGGACGAAATCGACCACCGCCCCATAGGCGGCCCGGTCGATGCCATTGCCGATCGCTCCCCCAATCACCAGCCCCAAAGCCCAGGCGACGAGGCGAGGCGGGTTTTTGGCCAGCCAGACCGAAAACGCGATCGCGGCGATAAAAGAGATGATCACCAGCGCCCAGCGTCCCCACTCGGCCTCCTGCTGGAAGAGGCCATAGGAAATGCCCCGGTTCCAAACCAGCGTGATGGTCGCAAAAGGCGCCAGTCGCAAATCGCCGTGAAGCTCGATCTGGTAGCCGAAAAGCACCCAAAGCTTCGAGATCTGGTCAAGAAGCAGCGTGACGAGCGCAATCAGCGCCCCCTGCCGGGCCGGGCTCATCGGAGGCGCGCTCCTGTCGTCATCATGGGCATGCCGCCATAGATGATCCCGTGAGGGCGGAAATCAACGGGCCGCCTGCCATTCCCGCAGCGCCTCGGCGTCGCGGGGGGTGACATCCGGAAAGGCAGGGTCAGAGCCGACGAGCGGCGAAATGCGCCACGACCGGGCGCATTTGCGTCCTTCAGCCCGGACCGGCTCAACCGCCACACCCGGCACATCCTCCAATCGGAAGGCATCTGCCGGGCCTTCGCCCGCCTTCACCACGATATCCGAGGTGATGCACACATCGGCAAAATCGACGGTGCCAAGAAGTGCTGCGAGTGCAGCGTCCGCCACATGCACAATCGGTGCAGCTTCGAGTGACGCGCCGATGCGCTTTTGCGCGCGTTCGATTTCAAGCGCACCCGTCACCACACGGCGGACCGTGCGGATCTTGCGCCATTTGTCGGCCAGCGCGTCATCACGCCATTCTTTCGGCGTCTCCAAGAACAACTGGCGATGCACGGAACCATCGGCTGACGGATGGCGAGAGAGCCACGCTTCTTCCGCTGTGAAGGCCAAGATCGGCGCAATCCAAATGGTAACGCGATCGAAAATCGCATCAATGACGGTGAGTGCTGCACGGCGACGCACGCTCGAGCGTGGATCGCAATAAAGCGCGTCCTTGCGCACGTCGAAATAGAAGCTCGACAGATCCGTCGTGAGGAAGGATGTCAGCGCCGCGATCACTTTCTTATAGTCGAAATCCGCATAGGCTTCGCGCACAATGCCATCGACCTCTGCGAGGCGATGCAACATCAGCCGCTCAAGTTCTGGCATGTCGGCAAACGCCACTTTCTGCGACGGGTCATAATGGGCGAGCGAGCCAAGCATCCAGCGGATCGTGTTGCGCAGTTTGCGATAGGTCTCGACGAAGGTTTTCAGGATTTCCTTGCCGATACGCAGATCGTCCGAATAGTCGGAGGCCGCCACCCACAAGCGCAAAATGTCGGCACCGGAATCGCGGATCACGTCCTGTGGTGCAACCACATTGCCTTTCGACTTCGACATTTTCTCACCCTTTTCGTCGAGGACGAAGCCATGGGTAAGAACAACATCATAAGGCGCGCGCCCGCGCGTACCGCAGCTTTCGAGCAGCGAAGAATGGAACCAGCCGCGATGCTGATCCGATCCTTCGAGATACATCACCTGATCGCGTCCACCATCGACAATGCGCTTGATGCCGGCGAGGCCCGGAAATTCTTTCGCATCTTCGAGGGCGAAGGCGTGCGTCGATCCGGAGTCGAACCACACATCAAGCACATCCGTCACCGCGCGCCATTCTTGCGGATCGGGCACGAGCCCTGTGAGGAAACGGCGCGGATCTTCAGAGAACCACGCATCCGCACCTTCTTTCACGAACGCCTCGCCAATACGCGCGGACAATTCTTCGCTTTTCGGAAAATCAGGGCCCGGCGCAATAGCGGTGACATTGCCGGATTGATCGTCCTTGATGAAGACGGTGATCGGCACGCCCCATGCGCGCTGGCGTGAAACAACCCAATCAGGACGATTTTCGATCATCCCATTGATGCGGTTTTCGCCGACTTCCGGCACCCAGCGCGTCTCGGCAATGGATTTCAGCGCGATCTCGCGGAGCGTCTTGCCATTCTGTGCGGCAATCGGCTTGTCCATCGCAATGAACCATTGCGGCGTGTTGCGGAAAATCAGTGGCGCTTTTGAGCGCCAAGAATGCGGGTAGGAATGCAGCAAGCGGCCGCGCGCGATGATCTGCCCGCTCTCGGCAAGCTTTTCAATCACGCGCTTATTGGCGTCGCCTTCCTTGCCTTTTTGGTCGAAGACGCGTGCGCCATTGAACAATTTCACATGCGGGAAATAGCTGCCATCATCACGCACCGTATGCGGCACTTCATGCGTGCCTGCGGCCGCAAACACAGCGCGGTTATTGATAAAGGTAATGTAGTCATCCGCGCCATGGCCGGGAGCCGTGTGCACAAAGCCTGTGCCCGCATCATCGGTTACGTAATCGGCGGGAACGAGCGGCACATCGAAATCATAATAACCATCAGCGCCCGCCATGCCGCGGAACGGATGGGACGTTGTTTTGATGAAGGCCGGATCGACACCGCGCAAACGCGTGAAGCTTTCGACCTTCGCGGCTTTCATCACGTCTTCGGCGAGTTTGTCGGCGATGATGAGAAGATCATCGGCCTTGGCCCAATTGCCTTCAGGCGCAGCGGTGATTTTATACAGGCCGTATTCAATGCTCTCATTGTAAGCGATCGCGCGGTTGGCCGGAATCGTCCACGGCGTCGTGGTCCAGATCACCACGGCGGCGTCTGACAATGAAATATCGCTTGTGTCGACAATCGGGAATTTCACCCAGATCGTCTGCGATGTGTGGTCGTGATATTCGACTTCCGCTTCCGCGAGCGCTGTTTTTTCAACGACAGACCACATCACCGGCTTCGAGCCGCGGAACAATTGTCCCGTCGCAGCGAATTTCATGATCTCGCGCGCGATCTGCGCTTCCGCCGGATAGGCCATGGTCGAATAGGGATGATCCCAATCGCCTTCCACGCCAAGGCGTTTGAATTCTTCCCGCTGCACATTCAGCCAATGGTCGGCAAACGCGCGGCATTCCTTGCGGAATTCGACGATTGGAACCTCGTCCTTGTTCTTACCCTTCTTGCGATATTCTTCTTCGATCTTCCATTCGATCGGTAGGCCGTGGCAGTCCCAGCCGGGAACATAGTTGGAATCATGGCCGAGCATTTGCTGGCTGCGCGTCACCATGTCCTTCAGGATCTTGTTGAGCGCGTGACCGATATGAATATTGCCATTCGCGTAGGGCGGGCCGTCATGCAGCACGAATTTCGGCCGCGCCGCCGCATCCTTCCGCATCGCTTTGTAAAGACCCGTATCGGCCCAACGCTTCAGGAGTTCCGGCTCGCGCTGTGGCAACCCCGCGCGCATCGGAAACTCCGTCTGCGGCAGAAACAGGGTCTCCGAATAGTCGATCTCATTCGAGGTCTTAGCGTCCGGGTTCTTGGCGTCGTGCTTGGCGTCGTTCTTGGCGTCGGTCATCGCAAATTTCGAGCTTTTACGGGGGCTTGAAGGAACGCGCCTGCTCTAGACCATTTAGGCCCGAGATGCCACCGTCAGCCCAACGCTGTCGCGGCTCAGAGGGGCAGGAGCGAGGGGATCACGTCCGACGCCAGCGCCTCACGCGCTGCGATGCTATCGCGGTCCATCTGCTCAATCAGGGCCTCCACAGAGGCAAATTTGGCTTCCCCACGCAGGAAAGCGACCAGCTCGACCCGCGCCATCCGCCCATAGAGATCGCCCGAGAAGTCGAACAAGAAGGTCTCGAGCCGTGGCGCGCCATCATCGAAGGTCGGGCGGCGGCCAAAACTCGCGACGCCGTTGTGGATGGCATCGCCCACCTGCATCCGCACGGCATAGATGCCGTGCCGGAGCTCATGCCCCGGATCGAGGATCATGTTGGCGGTGGGATAGCCAAGCAGGCGGCCCCTCTTATCGCCATGGACGATCTCGCTCGAGACCGTAAAGCGATGGCCCAAGAGCCCATGAGCGCGTGCGATATCCCCATCATGCAGCGCCTTGCGGATCGCGCTCGATGAGACGGCGTCTGTTCCATCCCGGAAGGCGGGAACGATGGCAATGGTCAGCCCGCGGGCTTCACCCTCGCGACGCAGGAAGTCCGGTGAACCTTCACGGCCCTTGCCGAAATGAAAATCATGCCCGACCACGACAGCCCCGGCATGGCAGGCGCCAATCACGATCCGATCGAGGAAATCCGTGGCGGATGTGCCAGCAAGCGCCGCATCGAAAGGCCACAGATAGACGGCATCGACGCCGTAATGGCCGAGGAGCGCTGCCTTTTCGCTCGCTTCGGTCAGGACGAAAAGAGGCGCATCGGGTTTGAAGAACTGCCGCGGATGCGGCGCGAAAGTCAGGACAGCAAGCCGCCGTCCCATCCGCTTTGCCAATCCGGCGGCCATAGCGAGCACGGCCTGATGGCCGCGATGCACCCCATCAAAATTGCCAATGGCGAGCACCGCGCCTTCAAGGGAGGCGGGAACAGCGTCACCGGGATGAAGAATGAGGGGCTTGCTCATGCGGCGCGAACAATCATGGGGCAGGAACGGCCACCCAGGCTTCACCTTCAAGCACCGGCTTGCCGTCCACAAGGCAGGCGCAATCGAGCCTGACCCGACGCCCCTTCTCGATCAATTCAGCGACTGTCACTTTTGCGGCCACCACATCGCCGATCTTCACAGGGGCGAGAAAGCGCAGGGTCTGGGAGAGGTAAACGGCACCGGGACCGGGCATTTTCGTGCCGATCACCGCGGAAATCAGGCTGGCCGTGAACATGCCATGCGCAATCCTTTGCCCGAAGCGTGTGGAGGCTGCGTAGGAATCGTCGAGATGGATCGGGTTCACATCGCCTGAAACCGAGGCGAACACTTCGACATCTGTTCTCATCACTGTCCGCAAAAGCGTATCGGACTGGCCGAGCGACAGGTCGGAAAAGGTGAATGTACGCATAGGGTCCTCTCGGGCGGAGCCTGTGCCACGCGTTTAACCGGGGGTCAATCCGGCCATGGCAGAGTGGCGAAAGAGGACCTGCCATGGCTGTCGAACTCAATCTCCCCATTCTGATCGTGGACGATCAGGCCCCCTTGATCCGTATTCTGCGCAATCTGTTGCATCAGCTCGGCTTCGAAAATGTCGAGGACGCGATGGATGGCACGCAAGCCCTCGCCAAGATCCGTGAAAAAGTGCCCGGTCTCGTGATCGCCGAATTGCGGATGGAGCCGATGAGCGGCTTCGATTTGCTGCGATCAATCAAAGCGGACGATGCGCTGCGCAATATTCCCGTCATCGTCATCGCTGACGCGCATGAAACCGAAGCGGTGGTGGCGGCGCGCAAGGCGGGTGCCAATGGCTTCGCGGTGAAGCCTTTCACTGCCGCCGCGTTGAAAGCCAAGATCAACGCGGCCTGCCGTTAGATTTAACCGGCGATTGCTCCAAAATCGGCCACGGCGCGCGTAGCGCGGCGCAAGCCGCTCAGCAATTTGAGACGGTTGAGCCGCAGCGCCGGATCGGCATCGTTCACCGTCACCTTGTCGAAGAATGCATCGACCGCGGGGCGCAGTTCCGCCAACGCTTTCATCGCGCCGGCGAAATCTTCGCTTGCCACAGCGTTTTGTGCGCGCGCGGCGGCGCTTTCAAGAAGCGTGGCCAAAGCCTTTTCTTCCGGCACGCCCTTGCTCGCAATCAGCGCGGCATCGGGTGCGGCATCAAACGCACCGGCGCCATCTTTCTTTTCTTCCGCTTTAAGAATGTTGGCCGCGCGGCGGAAGCCAGCGAGCAAGTTCTTGCCGTCTTCGGTTGCGAGGAAATCACCGAGTGCTTCGACACGGCGCACCACCATCAACAGATCATCCTGATCGCCCGCACCATAAACAGCGTCGATCAGATCGTGGCGCGCGCCCTTGTCACGCAGATAAACCTTGAGGCGATCAGCGAAGAACGCTTTCAGATCGGGATCGTAGCCAGCGAGCGAAAGGCGTAGATTGTTTTCGATCAAGATACGAATGACGCAGAGCGCAGCGCGACGCAGCGCGTAAGGGTCTTTCGAGCCGGTTGGTTTTTCGTTGATGCTCCAGAAGCCGGTCAGCGTGTCGAGCTTGTCGGCGAGCGCAACGGCAATTGCAACAGGATCGGACGGTACACGGTCGGAGGGGCCTTGCGGCTTGTAATGATCTTCGAGCGCTGCAGCGACGGATGCATCTTCGCCCTGCAATTCCGCGTAGCGACGGCCCATGAGGCCTTGCACTTCAGGAAACTCGCCAACCATCTCAGTCACAAGATCGGCCTTCGCAAGTTCGGCCGCGCGCTTGGCTTTGTTAGGATCAGCGCCGACGCGCGGCGCGATCTGTTCCGCAAGCGCAATGATGCGATCGATGCGCGCACCCTGCGTGCCGAGTTTTTCGTGAAACACGATATCAAGCGCTCGCAATTTAGCGAGGCGCTGATCGAGCGGCTTGCCGCGATCGGCATAATCAGGCAGCGGCTTCTGGTCGATATCCCAGAAATGGCGCGCATCGGACAGGCGTGCCCGCACCACGCGCTCATTGCCGCCGACGATTTTCACACCATTGTCGCTCGCCTCGATATTTGAGACGAGAATGAATTTGTTCGAGAGCTTGCCGTTCTTGGGATCGCGCAGCACGAAGCATTTCTGGTTCGCACGAATCGTGGCGCGGATCACTTCATCGGGAATCACAAGGAACGCCGGATCAAATTCGCCCATCAACACCACAGGCCATTCGACAAGGCCGGCCACTTCTTCGAGCAGGCCGTCATCTTCGACGAGATCAAGCCCGCGCGCGAAGGCGGCATTCTTCGCTTCATGCAGGATAATGTCTTTGCGGCGGTCGGCATCAAGCACAACTTTGCCTGCAAACAATTTTTGTTCGTAATCTTCAAACCGACGCGCTGTGATCTCGCCCGGCGCGAGAAAGCGATGGCCGCGTGTTGTGTCGCCTGCGACAATGTCGCCGATAGAGAAGGCGATGATCTCCGGCGTCTCGGTTTCAGGGCCGAACGTGCACAGGATTGATTGCAGTGGCCGCACCCAGCGCAACGCGCCCGCGTCCGCTGAGGCTTTGCCCCAGCGCATCGATTTTGGCCACGGGAAGCTGCGCACGATCTCCGGCAAAATCTCTTTCAAGATGGCGTCAGTCGGCTGTCCCTTTTTCTCGACGATGGCGACATAGAATTCGCCCTTCTTCGGATCGCTTTCGATCTTGGCTTGGTCGAGCGAGGCGAGACCCGCACTTTTCAAAAAGCCCTGAACCGCGGCGTCAGGCGCGCCAACGCGGGGGCCCTTCTTTTCTTCGCGCTGATCAGGTGCGCGCGCGGGGAGGCCCGCAATATGCAAAGTCAGGCGGCGCGGGGTCGCAAAGGCTTTGGCCCCTTCATAAACGCAACCGCGGTCGACCAGCGCGTTCGTCACCAGCGCTTTGAGGTCCTCGGCCGCCTTGCGCTGCATGCGGGCGGGAATTTCCTCGCTGAAGAGTTCAAGCAGAAGATCGGGCATTGCGGTCGTCCGGGCGTGATCGGGAGCGTTGAGGCGTCCTAACGGCGGGGGCGCGTCCTGTCCACCTCCTGCCGCAGAATGCGTCTGGCCCCGTCCTCATGCGTTGGTCTAGAAAGGGGCTGAGCACAGGAATGGGCCATGCGCATCGACGATCTCCGCACCTCCGACAATATTGAAGACCGCCGCGGGAGCGGTCCCTCCTTTCCCGGAGGTGGGGGCGGCATGGGGCTAGGCACGCTGGTGGTGCTGGGGCTCTTGGGCTGGGCGCTTGGGATCGACCCGCGCATTTTGATCGGCGGCGCCGAGATGGTGTCGCAGATGCGGCCGCAACAACAGCAGAGCCAACCGGCGGGCCGCACCGGCGCGCCGACTGACGATATCGGCCAATTCGTCGCCAAGATCCTCGGCGAGACTGAGGATGTCTGGAGCAAGGTGCTGAAGCAGGAGATGGGCCGCGACTATGTTCGCCCCAAGCTGGTGCTGTTTTCAGGCGCGACCAATTCCGCCTGCGGCTTCGCGCAATCGGCGATGGGGCCGTTTTACTGCCCCAATGATCAGCGTGTGTATCTCGACACATCCTTCTTCCGGGACATGCAGCGCAAGCTCGGCGGCGGTGGCGATTTCGCTTATGCCTATGTGATCGCGCATGAGGTCGGCCACCATGTCGAGAATGTGCTGGGCGTTTTACCACGCGTGCAACAAGCCCAGCGCCGGGCCTCATCGCAGGCAGAAGCCAATGCATTGTCTGTGCGGGTTGAATTAATGGCCGATTGTCTTGCAGGCGTATGGGCTAAGGCGATGAACGAGCGCCACCACAACATCACCGAGCAGGACGTGAAGCAGGCCCTGAATACGGCGGCCGCGATCGGCGATGACCGTTTGCAGAAAGAGGCGCAGGGCTATGCCGTGCCCGACAGCTTCACGCATGGTTCATCCGAGCAGCGCATGCGTTGGTTCATGACCGGGATGAAGGGCGGCTCCGTCCGCGGGTGCAATACCTTCAACCAGCAGCGGATCTAAGCCGCCTCTTACGCCGATCAGCGAGCTCAGCCTGAACGGGTGTGAAGCGAAGTTTGCCGCCTGAAACGAGCGCACTCTTCGTTGCAACAAGGCCAAGCCGCCGATCTGCCCGCCCGGTCAGCCGCGCCATCCACGTCAACCATGGCGCCCCAATCAGCGGCAGCAAAGCGGCCTCCTGCCCCTGAATATCCGCGACACAATCGGACAGGGTTGCGATCCAATCACCCTGCGGGACCATGCCTGGTTCAAGCACCAGCACATGCGATGCTTTGGCGTGCTGAGCCCCTGCCATAATCAAACCGCCGTGATCCCCCGCGGTGATCACGAGCGCGCTGCCGCCGGCGTCTGTGATGGCGGTCAAAAACGGCGTCTCCTCCCGCGCCACGATGACGACGTCGCGCACCAGCCCTTCAGCTACAGCGGGCACAAGCGCAGTCAGACTATCCACCAAAGCGGGGATCGGAGTGAGAGTGGGGAGGACGGCCGAGATCATTAACCTTGACTAGCATGGACTATGGAATGGGCCAGCTCCCCCGCTTGATTTCCCGCGCTTTTTGATATTTGTTCTTGTTATGTTCTCAATTTGGGAGACGCGCTATGGCCTTCGCATTTGATGTCACCGAAGCCGGTTTTGCCGATCAATCCCGTGCTGGCACCGCTGATGCCGTCGATCCCGCCCGCCGCCGCGGTCGCGCAGCCACCATCAACCGCTCGGGCCGCTATGAAGTCGAGATCCGCGAGAGCGTCAATGATGGCTGGGATCGCGATGAGGATCTCCCGCCGCTCAAGACCGAAGTGGCGATTGAGAAGCCCAAGACGGTGATCACCCGCAATGATTCGCCCGACATCGCCTTTGACCGCTCGATCAACCCTTATCGCGGTTGCGAGCATGGCTGCGTTTACTGTTTCGCCCGGCCGACGCACGCTTATATGGGCCTCTCGCCGGGCCTCGATTTCGAGACCAAGCTGTTCGCCAAGCAGGGTGCAGCCGAACTCCTCGAAAAGGAGTTGGCCAACCCCAACTACCGGCCCCAGACGATTGCGATTGGCACCAACACCGATCCTTATCAGCCCATCGAGCGGACGCGCCGGGTGATGCGCTCGATATTGGAGGTGCTGCATCGCACGTCGCACCCCGTGGCGATTGTGACGAAATCAAACCTCATCACCCGCGACATTGACCTTCTCGCGCCGATGGCCGCCGAAGGGCTCGCCAAAGTCGCCATCTCGATCACCACACTCGATCCCGATCTCGCCCGGAAGATGGAGCCGCGCGCGCCGACACCGGCCAAGCG
>VERN01000303.1 GCA_018882635.1 Beijerinckiaceae bacterium
GAAGTGGCCAGCCTCAAGGACCGGCTTTTGAGGACGCTGGCGGACATGGAAAATCTCCGCCGCCGCGGCGAGAAGGATATTGCCGACGCCCGCGCCTATGCGGTGACGAATTTCGCCCGCGACATGGTGAATGTTGCCGACAATCTGCGCCGCGCGATTGAGAGCGTCCCGGAAGATGCGCGCGCCGCCGTTGAAGGCGCATTGAAGAGCGTGCTTGAAGGCGTGGAACTCACCGAGCGCGATCTTCTCAACACGCTCGAGCGTCATGGCATCAAGAAGCTTGATCCCGTCGGTCAGCGTTTTGATCCGAATTTTCATCAGGCGATGATGGAAATTCCGGATACGACAGTGCCCAATGGAACGGTGAAGCAAGTCATCCAGACTGGCTTTGCGATCGGTGATCGCGTGCTGCGCCCCGCTCTTGTGGGCGTGGCCAAGGGCGGCCCGAAGATCGACATACCACCGCAGCAAAAGCCGAACTAAATTCGAGGCCCCGATGGAACAGTTCGGCGGCGTCGTTCAAGCGATCGGTATCGCCGTATTTGCTCTATCGGGTGCATTGGCGGCCGCACGCAAGGGTATGGATCCGTTTGGATTTGTGCTTCTTGCGACGGTGGCCGCGATCGGCGGCGGCACGCTGCGCGATCTCATCTTGAGCGTGCCCGTATTTTGGTTACGCGAGCCGTCGTCTCTTCTTATTTCTGCGGCCGTAGGGCTGCTCACTTATTTCATCGGCTTGCGCAAGCCCGGCCATATCGGCGCGCTCGGACGCCAAACCCTGCTTGTCTGGGCCGATGCCGTCGGGCTTGCGATCTTCACGATCCTTGGTGCTGCAAAGGCCTTGGTCTTTGGTGCCCATCCTATCACTGCCGTTGCATTAGGTGTGATGACAGGCGGCTTTGGCGGTATTTTCCGCGATATTCTCGCTGGCGAACCACCGCTGGTTCTCCATCGCGAAATTTATGTCACCGCATCCTTAGTAGGTGCGATCATCTATGTTGCGGTTTACGTGAGTGGCATGCCGATGTTTCTCGCCGGCGCGCTTGGCATGAGCACATGCTTTGCGCTGAGGGGAATGGCGATCCGCTATAATTGGTCGCTGAAGCCATTCCCCACTGACGATTGAAACAGGCTTATCAGGCGATCTTCACCGCCATGGCTTTCGACAGTTTCACTGCAAGTTTAATCAGCGACAGATCGGAGCCATGGGGACCGAGCACGGAGAGTCCAATTGGCGCTCCATCGACAAAGCCCGCCGGAATCTGAACCTGCGGAAAGCCCGACAGGCCTGACAGGCACAGCAATCTCAGCGAGCGCATGCGGATGTCTTCCAAGGCATGATCGGTTTCGCTGAGTTTCGGCGCTGGGCCGGGCACCGTTGGCAGAATAATCACGCCATCATCACCGAGAATATCGGCTAATTTTTTACGAAATTCGGTGCGCGTGGCATTCGCCGTTTTGACCTGCGCCTTCGTCACTTCACGCCCTGCGATGAAGCGCGCAGCCACGGCGGGCATCAATTCGGGCCGCATTTTGGTGATGAAATCGCCCTGCGCGGCCCAGGCTTCATACCCTTGCAACCAACGAAACGCCCAATAGAGCGGTTCGAAATCGCCCGCGACACGCGACGACGCAAAAGGCTGCATCATGCGATCAATCCGCGACACCAAAGTCTTGAATGGTTTCTGCGATGCTTTATCCGCTTGCTCGAAACAATCTTCCGCCGCAATCAAACGCATTTTCTTCGGCAGCGGATTTGCATCATGGCGCAGAATAGCGTCGGCCACACGTTCGAATTGCGCAGCATCGCGCGAGAACCAGCCGGGTGTATCGAAACTGGGTGCGAGCGGCATTGTGCCATCAAGCGGCAACAAACCGTGTGTCGGACGAATGCCGAAAAGGCCGCAATAGCTTGCAGGACCGCGCACCGAGCCGCCGGTATCCGAACCAAGGCCGATGTCACATAGACGCCCCGCTGTGGCTGAGGCCGAGCCTGACGATGAGCCGCCGGGCAAACGATCTTTCGCAGCCGGATTGATCGGCGTGCCGAAATGATTGTTCAAGCCCGTGAGCGCGAAAGCGAGTTCGACCGTATGGGTCTTGCCAACAAAGCGCGCGCCCTGATCAAGAAACATTTGCGGGAAGGAGGCTGTGCGCGTCTTGATGCCAGACATGGCAAGCATCGTAGGATTGCCGCAGCCGGTCGGATAATTCACGACGTCGAAAATATCCTTGACCGCTAGCGTGAGACCGGTGAGCGGCCCATGCGTCGCATGCGCTACAGGCGCGGGCGGGTATGGAATAAAGGCGTGAAAAGCGTCGTCAGCAGCGATCATGATTTCGTTGCCCCTCAC
>VERN01000100.1 GCA_018882635.1 Beijerinckiaceae bacterium
TCCATGAGGCGGCCGACATCGTTATCCACAAAGGCGGTGCAGACCGCGGTCTTCAGTCCAAAACACTTGCGCAAGCCGCGCGCGACGTTGTATTCGCCGCCTCCTTCCCAGGCTTGGAAGGATCGCGCGGTGCGGATGCGGCTCTCCCCGGGGTCGAGGCGGAGCATGACCTCGCCGAGGGAGAGTTGGTCAAACGCGCAGTGGTTTCGGATTTTGAGCGGCATGGCGGATTCCCTTTCGGCACGCATGTTACCCAACATCCGGGGGGTGTTGGCAATGGCAATTTGCTGCGAGAAAACTAAGAGCGTGCGTCCGATTCAACGCCAGGCGCACGGGCGCGAAAGTTGGCTTCGCGTTCGAAGCAGCCGTCGAGCGCGGCGCGAATATCGTCGGTCGTACGCATCTGGTTCAGGCGGCCCCGGACATACGAGGAACCCTTGAGGCCGTGCAGATAGCGGAACAGGTGGCAGCGAAAAGCGAGGGCGGCGGCCTGGTCCGGCGACAGGACGGATCTGGGGGACCGGAAGCGATCGCGGGTTTGGGCCAGCAGTTCCAGTTCGCCGGCCAGGTGCGCTTCCAGCATGGCGCGGATTTCGGTGAGCGTGAAGCCGAGATGCTTGCCCTTGAGGATCAAGGCGAGGCGCGAGCGCGCTTTTTCGCTGTAGAGCCGCGTCATTCCCGAACGGCGCGGGGTGATCAGACCGCGATCTTCATAAAACCGCAGGGTGCGAAGCGTCACGCCGAATTCGCGTGCGAGATCGCCAATGGTGAAGGTGTTTTCGCCTTCAGCGCTGCCAACAGGCGGCGCCTTTCCGTCCGGCGATTTTTGAGCGTCACGCAACATATACTGGGGTCCTAACAAACTGAGATTCGGCGTTAAGCAGGAGGCTATGCTTAGGCTATCTCCGCACGCCCCGCGATGGTTTCACCCGCAATGGGACGTTACTTACGGTTATCTAGACTGCGTCACGGCAAGGCCGGAAGCAGGAGTCAGGCGCTAAAACCCGAAATGCCTGTAAAAACCCATTTTATCAATTTCTTTACCCTGATTTCGCATTGTTTCCAGACGGTTTTCAAAGTGTCGCTTTTTCAGATGGAATTTTCAGATGCCTCAATGGGCGAACAGAGCAATTGCGGACGCTGAATCCTCCGTTCAGGCGGCCCGGCCCGTTAACGGGCAGAGGCTCGATCAGATCTTAGCAGAGCTGAAAGCGCGACCTCGATCCACAACGCCGCCAACCGCCAGAGAAACGCCTCGTAATGTAACGCCGTTACATCCACCCTTGATGGCCGAATTGCACTCGCTCCAGACCCGAATCGATCATCTCGCCCAAAAAAATGGACGCTGAGTGACTGGCTGCGGCCATCACTGACCTGTCGGACAAGGTTGCCGCACTGAATGCCGAGCGCAGTCTCGGTGAGGCCGAAATGCGTCTATTGCGGTCGATCCGTCGTTCACTCGACGATCTCATCTATCACATGACCACTGCGACGCCTGAGGAGACCCTCGAACCCACACTGCCTCCACCGGCTGAACCACAGATGGAGCCTCAGCCTAAGGTGTTTGGCCGTCGCATGATTCCTCCTGCCCGGCAGCGCCCCCTTCATGACGATGCAATATGGCCGCAACCGCAGAGCCCTGCTCCGCGGCGCGTTGGTGATGCGCATCGCGGCTGGCATGTCAGCCAGCTGATTGCACGCCGACCTTTCATGAGTGTCGCCGCCGCTTTTGCGGCCGCCATCATGGTCGCCGCTGGCGTAACCCAATGGATGCCGTTTCAACCAGACAACACAGGCTCAATCCGGACCGCCACAACGCGGCCCGTGAATCAAGATGCGGCCTCTCCTCCCCCTGCGACTCACCGCCTTGAACCATTGCCGATGTCAGCGGCACCTGCCCCTTCATCAACACCAACGCCGCCCGCCCCTGTCGCGATGAGCCCATCCAATGCGCCGCAAACGATGGCGGCCGTCAGCCGCTCTCCGGAGGACATGGGAGGGGTGACGGCCTATCAGGCTGGCGTCAGGCTGGCGGATGGTCCGGCGCGCGATTATCGCGGCGCGATCACGCAATTTGAAAAGGCAGGCGATATGCCCGCGGCCCAATTCCGGCTCGCATTGCTTTATGAACGCGGCCAAGGCACCGGAAAAAACCTCGTTATGGCGCGCGCGCTTTATCAAAAAGCAGCGGAGAAGGGGCATGTCCGCGCCATGCATAATCTTGGCGTGCTCTATGCGGACGGAATCGACGGCAAGCCAGATTATGCCAGTGCAGCAGAATGGTTCCGCCGTGCCGCCGACTATGGATTGCGCGACAGCCAATATAACCTCGCCACCTTGACCGCACGCGGCCTTGGCGTGCCGAAGAATCTGCCCGCCGCTTACATGTGGTATGCGCTGGCGGCCGCACAGGGCGACGCCGATGCCGCCCGCCAACGCGACGAGATCAGCAAGGCACTCGACGCAGCCGCACTGAAAGCATCCCGTGCTGCTGCTGATAGTTTTAGGCCCAAGCCCATCGATCCCACCGTCAATCAGGCTGCCGCTACGCCTTAAACCGACGGGTGAACTTCCGCGGCCAATTCCGCTAGTGTGCGACGCGCACCGATTCTCTTCGGTGCTGGCGGAGCGCTCTTTTGGATCTCTATCTTCCGATTGCGGAAATGCCCATCAACGCGCTGACGGTGTTGGCCGTCAGTGCTGCCGTCGGCTTTATCTCCGGCCTATTCGGCATTGGTGGCGGCTTCATGATGACGCCATTGCTCATTTTCATGGGCGTGCCGCCCGCTATTGCTGTTGCAACCGGCTCAGCCCAAATCGCCGCCTCGTCTACCACCGGCACGATCGCCTATTGGCGGCGGCAAGCCGTTGATGTGCGCCTCGGTCTCATCCTGTTATCGGCCGGCATGGTGGGGACATTGATCGGCGTTTGGGCCTTTGGTGCTCTGCGTCGCATGGGCCAGCTCGATCTTGTGATCGTTGTTTCGTATGTGACGCTGTTGTTGAGCGTTGGCACGCTGATGTTCTTCGAAAGTGTGCGCAGTTTGATCGCGCAACAGCAAGGACAAGCCATCGCAGGGAACGGACGGGTCAAACGCCCTTGGTATTTCGCGCTTCCCTTGCGGATGCGCTTTCCACAATCTCATCTTTACACAAGCGTGCTCCCGCTAATGGTGCTCGCCATGATCATTGGCATTATTGGAGCGGTGCTTGGTATTGGCGGCGGATTTTTGATGGTTCCGGCGCTGATCTATCTGTTTCGCGTACCGACATCCGTCGTTGTCGGAACATCCTTGTTTCAAATTCTTTTCACGATGCTCGCCGCAACCATCTTGCACGCAGCGAATAATCAGGCCGTTGATATTCTTCTCGCGCTTATCCTGATTTTGGGCGGCGTGTTTGGAGCGCAATTTGGTGCGCGCGCCGCGCGCAATGTGCGTGGCGAATGGTTCCGCCTCTTATTGGCCAGCTTGATCCTTGCCATCGGACTTCGCTTTTCACTCGATATTCTGGTTGCACCGGCAGAGCCCTATTCCTTAGGCACACAGGAGGGGCGGCGGTGAGAAAGGCGCTGTTAGTTCTTTTCAGCCTTTGGCTTACTGAATTTGCGCGTGCAGAAGGCTTGGTTGTGTCGCTGTCGAGCCAGCATGTCGATATCAATTCCACCTATACAGGCGCGCAGCTGGCTCTGTTTGGCGTTGTGTTGCGGGATTCCCGCAGTGCGACCCGCGCCGATCATTATGATGTGCTTGTGACTGTCAAAGGACCATCAGGCCTTGTGACCGTCCGCCGCAAAGAGCGATTTGGGCCGGTTTGGCTTAATCGAGAGCAGCAAAAATTTTCCGACGTACCCTCTGTGCTCAGCCTGATTGCAACGCGGCCAATCCCTGAGATGGCCGCACCCGAATTCATCGAAAAATTTGGGATGCAGATTGAGAGCCATGTTCTACCCAAAACTGTTCCTGCATCGGACGGTTTCGGGGCCGCTTTGATCCGGCTGAAACAGGAAGCCAACCTGTTCACCATCCGTGAGAGCGGGGTCAGCTTTCTAGCGCCGGACGTGTTCCGCGCGACACTTGATGTGCCTGCCATTGGCCCGCTCGGCATCTACAATGTCGATGTCTCACTCTATGCCGGCGGGGTACGCATCGCCCAAGCCGATACGTTTTTCACCGTGGGCAAAGCCGGATTTGAACAATTCATCGCGCGCGAGGCTCGCGATCACGGTGTTCTTTATGGTATGGCAACCGCTGCGATGGCACTGGCCTTTGGTTGGCTCGCCAGCGTTATCTTCAGAAGGGATTGATTAAGTTCATGTCGCACGCTTCTCACCCCCATGCCGCGGAACCCGCTCACGACGATCGCGCCATTCCGCGCTGGGCGCTTATTCTTGGTCTGGCCGGGCTTATTCCTTTTGTTGGTCTGACGGTGATCTATGCGCTGCAATGGGAAACACGCTTCGGTCTCAATCCCGGTTATGCACGCGACGTGCTCGTCTCTTATGGCGCAATTATCCTCGCCTTCCTCGGCGGCATCCGTTGGGGCGTTGGCCTACAACATGGTGACAGCGCACATGCAGTGAAGATGTTCATCGTGTCAGTTGTCATTCCGCTGGCCGCTTGGGTGGCTTTGTTTCTGCCCAAACCCCATGATCTGACCTGGTTGATCGCGATTTTTCTCGTGGTTGGTGTGGCGGATATCGCGCTGGTCACCAAGGGCCATGCCCCGCGTTGGTTCGGCACACTGCGCACGATCCTCACAGTCGGCGTGGTTGGGTGTCTAATCGCTGCTTTGGCCTTGTGGCCGTTCCTGCAGATACCGGCTTAATCCGCCAGCAACAAGGTGGGCGCGATGGCATAAAGCCGTTCGCGCCCGAGGGCGTAAATGCGCCAGCTGTCACGCGCGAAGAGCGGCGCGAATGCGTCATCATAAATATTCAAACCGCCCGTATAGGCACCGAAGGCGGGCAGAATGCAACGGCGGCTGTCACTCACGAAACAACGCCGCCGCACGGCGCGCCCGCGTCCAGCAATTTTTGCAGCCGGATGCAAATGGCCTGCAATTTCAAAATCACCTGCACCACCTGGCTCATGGCGTAATGTCACCGCACCGATGACAAGTTCCGTGACAGAATGACCCGGCAGATTCTCAATCGGCTCGGGATCATGATTGCCCGCTACCCAAATCAATTCGGCCTTGCGCGCAAGGTTCGATAGGCGCCCAACATCATCGTCAGAAAGCCGTGCCCTTGCTTGGCGATCGTGAAATCCATCCCCCAAGGAGACAAGCATTTTCGGACGGAATCGTTGCACGAGTGCCTCGAGACGGATCAGCGTGTCCTGCGTATCGAAAGGCGGAATGACATGGCCGCGGCGCGTGAAGGCCGAGCCTTTTTCGAAATGGCAATCAGCGACAATCAAGCTGCGCGTGTCGGGTTCAAAAAGTGCGCCCGATGCATCAGCTAGGAAATCGACCCCACCAAGGGCGATGATCGTATCGGTCGCATTCGCTTGATATGCCCCTGTCATGCGAGCGCTTCGTCCATAAGAGCCGCTTCGGCCTCTTCGAGAATCGTTTCTGCTGCCTCGCCATAAACGGCTTCGCGCCCGATTTCCAGCATGACCGAGACGGCCAAGGGGGACACATGCGACAGCCCTTTGTGGACAATCTTTCCTTCGACACGGGCCAACATGTCAGACAGGCGTTTGAGATCGAGAAGGCCCGTTGCCGCATCTTCGCGCGCCGCTTGCAGCAAAATGTGATCGGGCTGGTGGCGGCGCAAGACATCGTAGATCAGATCAGTTGAAATCGTCATCTGTCGCCCCGTCTTCTCATCACCTGGAAAGCGGCGCGGGGTGAGCCCGGAAATAATCGCGACATTGCGAAAAGTGCGCTTCATGAGCGCCGATTCATCCAGCCATTCTTCCAATTCATCGCCCAGCATATCGCGCGCAAAGAATGCGTTTAGATCCAAGCGACCGCTCTCGATCGCGGCTGACATATCGCTCATGCCCCAAATGGCCAACGCATAATCATTGCACACAAAGCCGAGCGGCTTTAGGCGCAAGCGCTCAAGTCGGCGCGTCAGCAACATCCCTAAGGTTTGATGGGCAAGCCGACCTTCGAAAGGATAGGCAACAAGATAATAGCGATTGCCCCTCGGATAGGTTTCGACGAGAAGTCGATCTTGCGGCGGCAAGAGTGATTTTCGCTTTTGCGTGGCAAGCCAATCGCTCGCTTGTTGCGGCAGTTTCTTCCATTCCTTCGGATCAGCGATCATCGCGCGCACACGGGCGGCGAGAAACGTCGAAAGCGGAAATTTTCCACCTGCCCACGATGGAATTTTAGGATCAGTCCCGGGCTTTGTGCGCGTCGCGATCACTTCATTGGTCGCAATGCCTTCAAAGCGCAGTACTTCACCGGCAAAGATAAACGTATCGCCCGGCGCCAGCGTTTCAGCGAAATAATCTTCCACTTCACCAAGGATGCGTCCGCCGCGCAGCGTATCTGTGCCTTTCACCATGCGCCCAAGCCGGACTTTCATCATGGTTGCTTCGATGATGGTGCCGATATTCATCCGATATTGTTGCGCCGTCCGCGGATTGGCCACACGCCACCGCCCATCTGTCCCCTGACGAATACGCGCGAAGCGATCATAATTTTTTAGCGCGTAGCCGCCTGTAGCAACAAAATCGAGCACGGCATCAAAGCGCGGACGTGTCAGTTCGGCATAGGGTGCCGCGCGGCGCACCTCTTCAAACAACATCGTTGCGTCAAAGGGGTCTGCGCATGCCATGCCGAGGATGTGTTGCGCGAGGACATCAAGGGCGCCAATGCGGGGATCGGGCGTATCCTGCGCGGCTTCTTCCACCGCGTCGAGTGCGGCACGGCATTCCAAAATTTCGAAGCGATTGGCCGGAACCAACAACGCCTTGGAAGGCTCATCAAGGCGATGATTAGCACGACCAATGCGTTGCATCAGGCGACTTGCACCCTTCGGCGCGCCGACATTGATCACGCAATCGACATCACCCCAATCAATACCAAGATCAAGCGTCGATGTGCAGACGACGGCGCGCAATTGCCCGCCGCTCATCGCTGTTTCAACCTTTCGCCGCTGGGTCGCATCGAGCGAACCGTGATGCAGAGCAATGGGCAGGGAGTCTTCATTGATGCGCCAGAGTTCCTGAAACACGAATTCCGCCTGCATGCGCGTATTCACGAAAACGAGGGATAAGCGATGCCCTTGAATCGCGTGATAAATTTCGCCCATCGCGGCCAACGCTGTATGACCGGCCAATGGCAAAGCGCGTGCCGTTTCAAGAAGGGCAATCCGCGGACGTGCTCCACCGACCAAGGTTACAATGTCAGCAGGAGGCGTGACTGAATCTTGCGGCACAAGAAAGCGGGCAAGAATATCCGGCTCGCGCACAGTGGCTGATAGCCCCACCATCCGCGCTTGGGGTGCTAATTGCCATAGGCGTGCCAAGGCTAAGGATAAAAGGTCGCCTCGCTTAGACGTGACAAGCGCATGCAGCTCATCAAGAATAATTGTATCAAGCGAACCGAAAAAATCGCTGGCATCGCGGTGTGACAATAGAAGCGATAATTGCTCCGGTGTTGTGAGCAAAATATCGGGCGGGCTTACTTTTTGGCGCGCCTTTTTGTGAGCTGGTGTATCGCCGGTCCGCGTTTCAATGCGGATGGGTAGGTTCATGTCCCGTATAGGCGCTTCGAGATTGCGCGCAATATCGACAGCCAAGGCCTTCAAGGGCGAAAGATACAGTGTGTGAAGGCCCTTGCGATTGCGTTTGCGCGCCAAGCGCGTGAGCGAAGGAAGAAAGCCCGCAAGCGTTTTCCCCGCACCGGTTGGCGCAACCAGCAGGGCCGATGCATGACGCGATGCCGCCTCAAGCAGCGCCAATTGATGCGGTCGCGGTTGCCATCCGCGCGCGGCGAACCAATCGCGGAACGCGGGCGGCAAAAGATCGAGCGGGGCATCAGACATGACAGGAGATGTAGGGTCGCAGTAGCGCCCTGTCATCCTTTGCTTAGGACAAGCACGAGGCCCGGCACCGGCACGCCGCGATCACAGCGTGTGGCACAATCAGAAATCGAGAGCGGGACGAGCCCGGCCTCATCCGCCCAGCGCCGCAACAGGCCTTCGGCGTGGGCGTAACGTAAATCCTCACCGAGGGTGAGCCCGTCAGCACCTTTTTGAACCGTGAAAGCCAATAGACCGCCGGGGACGAGCGCCGCGGCGGCAGCCGCAAAGACCGGTGCGAGATCGCCGAGATAGACGAGAACGTCAGCGGCGAGGATGAGGTCTGCGTGCTGGCCTGCGAGATAATCGATCAACCCAATCGTCTGCAGATCATCATACACGCCCTTGGTCGCCGCACGGGCGACCATTGCGGGGGAGAGATCGCAACCGCCTAGCCATTGTGCCGAGGGGCGGATCGCTTCCCCCATCAGACCTGTGCCGCAGCCAAGATCAAGCACGCGTTCGAACGTCCGGCCGGGGGCGGCAGCAGCCAGCGCAGCCATAAGGGTCTCGGGGCCTGAATAGCCCAGAGTGCCGCGCAAATGCTGATCGAAGCGGGGGGCATAGTCATCGAACAAGGCGCGGATATAGGCATCGCCAACAGCCGCCTCGACCGCGCCAATGCCGCAACGGGCCAAACGGGGACGGGCACCGAGCGTATCCTCTGGCTGGCCTGCCAGAGCTGCCTGCCAGGCCGCGATCGCGGCAGGCTTGTCACCGAGAGCGAGCTTGGCATCCCCCAGAGCGAGCAAAGCGGGTGGCCATAGCGGCGCCATCTCGAGGGCCTGCGCGAGGAGGTCCGCTGCGGCTTCATGATCGCCCTCTTTCGCTGCCGCCATTGCATAGGCGTAGCGGCGGTCGGCCAGAAGGTCACCGGATGAGAGCAGAGAGGCAGCCATGGCGGCTTATGGCGCTTCCCATCAGCGCGGTAAAGTCTATCTGTGTAGCCATGCGTCCGACCGATCTGCTCCGTGTGATGCCTGAAGGGCTTTATTGCCCGCCGGCCGATGTGTTCATCGATCCGGTGCGGCCTGTCGCGCGCGCACTCATCACACATGGCCATTCCGACCATGCACGCGCCGGACATGGCGCTGTGCTCGCGACAGCCGAAACGCTGGCGATCATGGCCGCACGCTATGGTCAGAATTTTGCCGGGACGACGCAGGCTGTTGCCTATGGAGAAGCGGTTGCGATCAAGGATGTATCGTTTCGGTTCGCGCCTGCAGGGCATGTTTTAGGTTCGGCGCAGATTGCAGTCGAAAAAGGCCCACTGCGCATTGTCATCTCTGGTGATTACAAACGTGCGCTCGATCCAACTTGTGCGCCTTTTGAACTTATGCCTTGCGATGTGTTCGTGACCGAAGCGACATTCGGTTTACCTGTTTTCCGTCATCCTCCGCTGGCTGAGGAAGTCGGCAAGCTGCTCCGCTCACTCGCGCAATTTCCGGAGCAGACACATCTCGTCGGCGCTTATGCTTTAGGAAAAGCGCAACGGTTGATGGCGCTCATTCGGCAGGCTGGCTATGACGCGCCGATCTATATGCATGGCGCGATGGAAACACTCACGCGGCTTTATCAAGATCATGGCGTTGATCTTGGCGATGTGCGCAGAGTTTCGGCGCAGGATGGCTCCCTCCCTGGCCAGATTGTCATTTGTCCACCTTCGGCAATTCAGGATCGCTGGACGCGCCGTTTTGCCGACCCTATCACCGCTTTTGCCTCCGGCTGGATGCGCATTCGCGCGCGCGCGCGGCAACGTGGTGTCGAATTGCCGCTCGTTGTGTCCGACCATGCCGATTGGGATGATCTGTGTCGCACGATCAAAGAAACAGGAGCCGGTGAAATCTGGGTGACGCATGGCGCTGAAGATGCGCTCGTCCATTGGTGTCAGGTGCAAGGGCTGCGCGCGCAACCGCTTCATATGGTTGGCTATGGCGATGAGGGTGAGGTGGAGCCTGCTCTGCCGCAGGACGCTTCATCATGAAAGCGTTCGCAACACTTATTGATCGTTTAGCCTACGAGCCGCGGCGTAATGCGAAGATCATCCTCATTCGCGATTATTTCGCGACGACACCTGATCCCGAACGCGGTTATGCGCTCGCCGCTCTCACGGGCGCACTGTCATTCAAGAATGCCAAGGCTGGGTTGATCCGCGCCTTGGTCAGCGAACGGACTGATCCTGTCCTGTTTGGTCTGTCTTATGATTTCGTTGGTGACCTCTCCGAAACAGCCGCACTCATTTGGCCTGCCGCGCACCATCCGGCCGACGAAATGCCGGAA
>VERN01000101.1 GCA_018882635.1 Beijerinckiaceae bacterium
CGGCGAAGGCTCGCCGCTGAAGATCAAGCGCGGTCTCAATGCTCTTTGGTCAAAGGGTGCCCTGCAATACGCCCCGCCGATCCGCTAAGCGGTTGAACATGACGGACCGGCCTCAACAAGGCCGGTCCGTTTCTTATCGGGCGGGCGGCGTGCATGAGTTTTGCATGGCTTCCGGAGAAGCGTCCGGTGCTTGGAGACAATGCCTATAAACGCGGTAAACGCGTCGCGGCTCAGCCGCACATCACGAGGGGAAGATCATGAATATATTTTTGAAAGCCGCTGCGTTCGGGGCTGCCGCCCTTGGCCTGTCGGTCACCGCTGCATCGGCACAAGGTGTGCTGCAGAAAACCAAGGATCGCGGCCAGGTCGTTTGCGGCACCGGCCTCGGGATTGCGGGCTTCGGCATGCCGGATGAAAAGGGCGTGTGGAAGGGCATCGACATTGATTATTGCCGCGCGATCGCGGCCGCTATTTTCAATGATCCGATGAAGGTGAAGACCGTTTCGCTCACCGCAAAGGATCGTTTTACAGCGCTTCAATCGGGTGAAATTGACGTTCTTGTCCGCACGACGACCTGGACAATGTCGCGCGATACATCGCTCGGCCTGAATTTCGCGGGCATCAATTATTACGATGGCCAAGGCTTCATGGTGCGCAAGTCGATGAACATCAAATCGGCTCTCGAGCTCAATGGCGCATCAGTCTGCACCCAGCAGGGCACGACGACGGAATTGAACCTCGCTGACTATTTCCGCGCCAATAAGATGAAATATGAAGTCGTCGCCTTCGTCACCAATGACGAGACGATCAAGGCTTACGAAGCCGGCCGTTGCGACGTGTTCACCACAGACGCCTCGGGTCTCTTTGCTGAGCGTTTGAAGTTCCAGAAGCCGGACGATCATATGATCCTTCCGGAAATCATTTCCAAAGAACCTTTGGCGGCCTCGGTTCGTCACGGTGACGATCAATGGTTTGATCTGGTGAAATGGGTCCATTTCGCGATGTTGAACGCGGAAGAACTCGGCGTGACGCAGGCCAATGTCGACCAGATGCTCAAGTCGGACAATCCTGAAATCAAGCGTTTGCTCGGGACCGAAGGCAAGTTCGGCGAAATGATCGGCGTGCCGAATGATTGGGTCGTCCGGATCGTCAAGCATGTCGGCAATTACGGCGAAGTGTTCGAGCGTAATGTGGGCATGGGTTCGCCTCTGAAAATTGAGCGTGGAAAAAACAATCTGTGGACAAAGGGCGGACTGCAATACGCCCCGCCGATCCGCTAAGTCAAAAAGGGGTGCCCGCGCCAAGGGCCGGGCACCTTCTTTATCGCTCGGCCTATAGGCGTGATCGGACATGGTCCCGCTACTTGAATCGTGTGCAGGCCGTGTCACTACGGCCATGTTACGGAGGGTGAATGACGACTAATTTAGCAAATGAGGGTGCCACTCGCGTGTCACCTCTTTATGATCCGAAGGTCAGGGGCATCGCCTATCAGGTGTTACTTGGTCTTTTTATTCTTTTTCTCATTTACGAAGCTACGACCAATGCCATTGAGAATTTAAAGGCGGCCAAAATTGCTTCCGGGTTCGGATTTTGGACCGTTGAAGCGGGCTTCGACATCAATCAGAAGCTGATTGAGTTTTCATCGACTGGTGGCTCGACCTATGGTCAGGCCTTTTGGGTCGGCCTCTTGAACACATTGCTGGTTGCTGCGATCGGGATCGTTTTTGCGACGGTTTTTGGTTTCATCGTCGGCATTGCGCGCCTGTCGCACAATTGGATCATCGCGAAATTGTCGATGGTTTACGTCGAGGTGATCCGCAACACGCCCCTCCTGCTGCAATTGCTGTTTTGGTACAATGCGGTGCTCAAGCCGTTGCCTGATCCCCGCAATTCGGTGTCGCTGTTTGGTATGTTCTTCTTGAACAATCGCGGCGTTGTGATGCCAAACCCGATTCCAGGGCCGCATTTCAATTGGACGTGGTATGCAACGATGCTCGCCATCGTCCTGTGGATTGCGCTGTCCTATATCGCGCGCAAACGTCAGGCTGAAACGGGCAAGCGCTTTCCTGCCAATATCATTGGCTTTGCGCTGTTCATCATTCTGCCGTTGATTGCGTTCCTTGCAGCAGGCAGCCCGCTCGGCTTCGAATATCCCAAGCAGAGCCGGTTCAACCTGACGGGCGGGATGCAGATCTATCCCGAATTTGTGGCGCTTCTGTTAGGCCTGTCGTTCTACACGGCAGCGTTCATCGCGGAGAATGTGCGCGCCGGCATCCTCGCTGTCTCGAAAGGACAGAGTGAAGCGGCCCACGCTTTGGGTCTGTCCAATGGCCAGACACTGCGTTTGATCGTGGTCCCACAGGCTATGCGCGTGATCATTCCGCCGCTGACCAGCCAATATCTCAACCTGACGAAGAACTCGTCGCTTGCGGTTGCCATTGGCTATCCCGATCTCGTTCAGGTGTTCACCGGCACGGTGTTGAACCAGACGGGGCAGGCGGTTGAGGTGATTGCAATCACCATGCTCGTCTATCTGTCGATCAGTCTGACAACGTCGCTACTGATGAATATTTATAACCGCCGCATGGCATTGGTGGAGCGCTAAGCCATGACGATCGGAGACAACCAAACCCCGATGATGAACGGCGCCTATCTCGGCTCCGGTGATCTACCACAGCGTCCGCCGCCGGTGATGTCGCGCGGCGCGATCGCATGGGTGCGCGAGAATTTGTTCTCGTCCATTCCCAACACGATTATGACGCTGCTTGGTATTTGGATCTTGTGGCAAATTGTGCCGCCCACGCTCGACTTCCTCATCTTTGATGCGGTCTGGGATGGGACGGGGCGCGATGCCTGCCTCGAATCTGTCCGCAAGGCACCCGTGGGGGCCTGCTGGGCATTCGCCAAAGTCCGCCTCGGCTATTTCTTCTATGGCCAATACCCGATCGATGAGCGCTGGCGCGTCGATACGGTATGGGTGATGGGCGCGATTGGTGTGATTTGGCTGTTGTGGCCGCGCGTGCCGTATAAGAATTGGGGCTCGCTCTATTTCTTCCTCATCTTCCCGGTCATCGCGTTCTTCCTGCTTGTCGGCACACCGACATTCGGGTTGCAGAAGGTGCCAACCAATTTGTGGGGCGGCGTGCTCGTCACGCTCGTTCTCTCAACCGTCGGCATTGTTTTCTCACTGCCGCTCGGTGTCCTTCTCGCTTTGGGGCGTCGCTCGCAACTGCCTTTGATCCGCTTGTTTGCGGTGATCTTCATCGAGTTCGTCCGCGGCGTGCCGCTCATCACAGTGCTCTTTATGGCGAACGTGATGCTGCCGCTATTCTTGCCTGATGGATGGCGTCCAGATTCGCTGTTGCGTGTTCTGGTCGGCATTGCGCTTTTCGCCGCGGCCTATATGGCGGAAGTCGTGCGCGGCGGATTGCAGGCGATTGGCCGTGGCCAATATGAGGGCGCGCAATCCTTAGGTCTTGGCTATTGGCAGATGATGGTTCTGATCATTCTGCCGCAGGCGCTGAAGATCGTGATCCCGAATATCGTCAACACCTTCATCGGCCTCTTCAAGGACACAACCTTGGTGTCGATCGTCGGCATTTTCGACTTCCTGAAAACGATCGAAGCAAGCTTCGTCGATCCGCGTTGGGCGACACCTGTCACGCGCGCGACTGGCTATGCCTTTGCCGCGATCTTCTATTTCATTTTCTGCTGGGGCATGTCCCAGTATTCGCAGTGGATGGAGCGTAAGCTCGCCACTGGCCACAAACGATAATGGCGAGGAATTCAATGAGCACAGATACAAAACCCGCCGGTCTCAAGCCCGCCAAGCTGAACCATGAGACCGCTATCGAAATCGTCCAGATGAATAAATGGTTTGGCGATTTCCATGTGCTGCGTGACATCAACCTCACCGTGAAGCGCGGCGAGCGCGTCGTTGTCTGCGGCCCATCAGGCTCGGGCAAGTCGACGATGATCCGTTGCATCAATCGTTTGGAAGAGCATCAGGAAGGCAAGATTGTTGTTGATGGCATCGAGCTGACGAATGATCTCAAGCGCATTGACGAGATCCGTCGTGAAGTCGGCATGGTGTTCCAGCACTTCAATCTGTTCCCGCATCTGAGCATTCTAGAGAACTGCACGCTGGCGCCGATTTGGGTGAAGAAAATGCCCAAAAAGGACGCCGAAGAAATCGCGATGCATTATTTGAAGCGCGTCAAGATTCCGGAGCAAGCACTCAAATATCCGGGTCAGCTCTCGGGCGGTCAGCAGCAGCGCGTGGCCATTGCGCGCTCGCTCTGCATGAGCCCGAAGATCATGTTGTTCGATGAGCCGACTTCGGCACTCGATCCGGAAATGGTCAAGGAAGTGCTCGACACCATGGTGTCGCTCGCTGAAGACGGTATGACCATGATTTGCGTGACGCACGAAATGGGCTTTGCCCGTCAGGTCGCCAATCGCGTGATCTTTATGGATCAGGGCCAGATCGTCGAAGCGAATACGCCGGACGAATTCTTCCGCAATCCGCGCCATGAGCGCACCAAGCTGTTCCTGTCGCAAATTCTGCACTGAGAAACGCGCTGGTCATTCGACATAAAAAAGCGCGCCTTCGGGCGCGCTTTTTGTTGTCTATGGCGTGTTGTGTTTATCCCTTCGCCACATCGCAATCGTCGCGGCCGCCCCATTCGGCCCATGAGCCGTCGTAAAGCGCTTTGATGCTGCGTCCCGTGCTCTCAAGCGCCAGCGCAAGAATGGCTGCCGTGACACCAGACCCGCAACTCGTCACAATCGGCTTGTCGAGATCGACGCCTGCATTGCGGAAAAGAGTTTCGATTTCAGCAGCCGGTTTCAACGCGCCATCGGCTGTCACTAATCCGGCGGGGACATTGACTGCGCCGGGCATATGACCCGATTTCAGGCCAGGGCGTGGCTCGGGTGCTTCACCTTTGAAACGGTCCGCGGGACGCGCGTCAACGATCTGCGCCTTGCCACTGGTCAAATGGGATTTGACGTCAGAGAGCGAGGCGACAGCCCCATGATCGAGGCGGGCTGTAAATGTCGCAGGACGGCGATGGGTGGGCTCATCCGTCCACGGACGGTTCTCCGCTTTCCAACGCGGTGCGCCCCCTTCAAGGATCACAACATCGCGCGCGCCCATGGTGCGGAACGTCCACCACACGCGCGGCGCGGAGAACAGGCCCAGCCCATCATAGATCACGATGCGCGCACCATCGCCGATACCAAGCTTGCCCATCTCAGCGGCAAACGCATCGGGTGTTGGCAGCATATGGGGAAGGTTCGTTGAATGATCGGCAATGGCGTCAATGTCGAAAAAGACAGCACCGGGAATATGGCCTTCGGCATATTCGGCGCGCGCATTGCGATTGAGGTTGGGCAAATACCACGACGCATCAACCACGACGACATCGGGGGCGTTCAAATGCTGTTCGAGCCAAGCGCCCGATACGAAATGCGGATTGGACATGAGACGTTTCCTCTTAGACGAGCGCGATCCGCACGCGGCGGTTCTGCTTGCCTTTTTTCTCGATATTCGTCACGGCGACGTTGCCGATTTCGCGCGTATTTTTAACATGTGTGCCGCCGCAGGGTTGCAGATCCAGCCCGACAATATTGACGAGGCGGACACGGCCCGATCCCATTGGTGGCTTGACTGACATCGTCTTTACCAAGCCGGGATTGGCTTCGAGTTCTGCGTCCGTAATCCATTGCTCGGTGACATCGGCATTCTGGTTGATGCGACGCATCAGCTCTTCCGCGATCGCTTCCTTTTCCAGTCCAGCATCGGGAATATCGAAATCGAGCCGCCCTTCGCCATCGCCAATCGCTCCGCCAGTCACAGGGTAGGGCAACACGGTCGTCAGAAGATGAAGGGCGGTGTGGATCCGCATGCGCTTGAGGCGGGTATCCCAATCGATCCGGGCCGTCACCTTGTCGCCGACAGTCGGGAGGGCCGAGCCTTCCGCCGGCACATGGACGATCTCTGTCTTGTCCTCGCCATACACAGTCGTCGCCACCGGGATCTCAACGCCAGCGGCGGTGATGAGGGTGCCCTTGTCACCGGGCTGGCCGCCGCCCGTGGCGTAGAAAACGGTCTTGTCGAGAATGATGCCGCCGCGCTCATTGACCCCGACGACGATAGCGGCCGTTTCGGTGAGGTAGGCATCGTCACGGAACAGAAGATCAGTCGGCATGGTGAGACTCCAAGGCAGGCGGATTACAAGTCCGGCGACGCTAAAGAAGGGGGCAGGGGCAGGCAAGGGATGAGGCGTTGTAAACGCGCCGAAAGTCGCAGCGGCGAAAAAGAACCACTTCTCGGTTGCGACATCCCGGCGCGCCCGACCACGTAAAACTACGGATGGAAACCGGCCGCCAGGAGGAAACATCATAGAGGAACGCCAAATACGCCGATTCAGGTGATCCACCCACGATTTCACCCCGTAACGGTGTCAATTATAGACCGGCTCCCCCGAGCCAAAGACTAGACCGGACGGACGCATGCGCCTCGAAGACCACTCCGATCAACCGATCGACGCCCTGATGGCGCAATACGCCGCGGGGCAATTATCCCCGGCCTTGCACGGTCTGGTTGCCGCTCACCTTGCTATCAAGCCCGAGAACCGCAGTTTCGTCGGAGCGCTCGAAGCGGTGAGGGCTCAGGAACTCGAGATGGCTGCACCAGCGGCCATCCGCAATCGCGATAGCCGGTTGGCGGCCATTTTCGATGCGCCCGTCTCTGCGCCGCGTGCAGCGACACAGGATAGCATCCTGCCCGCACCCCTCGCGGATTTTATCGGATATCGGCTCGACAGCGTGCCGTGGCGCACAGTCCTTCCGGGCATCCGGGAATTCCATGTCCCGCATGTCGAGAAGACAGGCGGCGAGGCATCGCTGCTTTGGATCAAGCCGGGCCGTATCATGCCGTCCCATACCCATGATGGTACGGAAGTGACGCTCGTGCTGAAGGGCGGCTTCTCGGACGCAACCGGGCATTATCGCCGCGGCGATATCGCCTTCGCTGATTCCGAACTCGATCACCGCCCTCGCGCGGATGAAGATGAGGATTGCGTCTGCTTCGCCGTCACAGATGCACCCCTGCGCCTCACAGGCCCGGTTGGTCGTATCTTCCAGCGCTTCTTCGGCCATTAATCTCATCAATTAATCTCATCCATGAGCGGACATCGTCCGTAATCTCTGAAAGGAGAGGACGATGACCTATCGCGCACGCCCTGAAGACGGCATCGTATGGATCACCGGAGCCAGCTCCGGCATCGGCCGCGCTGTTGCGCTTGAAATGGTCCGCCGTGGATTTCGCGTTGCTGTTTCGGCGCGCCGGAGCGAGGAGCTCGTCGCTCTGGCCGGTGAAGCGCCCGAAGGACGGATTCTTCCCGCCCCGTGTGATGTCACCAATGCGGACGCCGTGCTGCAAACCGTCGAACACATTGAACGTGAGCACGGGCCGGTCACGCTCGCCTTCCTGAATGCCGGAACTTACAAGCCTGTCAGCATTGAGCCTTTCGTGCTGAAAGATTGGCAGACCATGTTCGATGTGAACATTGATGGTGTGCTGACAGGGTTGAACGCGGTGCTGCCGCGCTTTCTCGCACGCGGGAAAGGTCAGCTCGCGATCAACGCGTCTGTGGCAGGATATGGTCCATTGCCGCGCGCTGCTGTTTACGGCGCCACAAAAGCGGCGCTGATCCATATGGCAGGTTCGCTGCAATTTGATTGCACGCCGAAAAACATCACGGTGCAGGTCGTGTGCCCCGGCTTTGTCGAAACGCCGCTGACAGCAAAGAATGATCACCCAATGCCCTTCATCATTCCCGTTGATGATGCGGCGCGACGCATTTGCCACGGCTTCGCCGAGGGCGGTTTTGAAATCGCTTTTCCGCGTCGGATGAAATGGCTGCTAAAGGCGATCAATCTCTTGCCATGGCCAGCCTATTTCTGGCTTGTCGGCAAAGGCACAGCCGGATCACGCTGACAGGCGCGCTTCGATTTCGTTGCGCAGGCGCTGTTGCGCTTCGCGATCAATCGGAAAACGCCACATCGTCACGATCGCAAAGGCTTTGATGAAAACTGGAAGCCCAGCATAAAGAAAAGCCAGCGCATCAAGCCCGCGCGGCGTGATGATCTTCTGCGCCGGATCAAAGCCGAACAAAGCCAATGCCGGAAACGCGACACCAACGGCAGCAGCAAGCGACAATTTGGTCGCAAGGCCCCAGAGTGCGAGATAAAGCCCCGCGCGCTCTTCGCCCGAGCGGGCGGTGTCGACGTCGATCACATCCGCTTGCAGAGAGGCCGGCATCACGACATCCGCGCCCAGCGCAAGGCCTGTCAGCACGCACACGATGGCGAAGGCGACGACATCGCCAGATCCAAGAAACGGTGCAAATGCAAACGCCGCCATCGCCAAAAGCATCCCATAACACCACACGCGATGTTTGGAATAATGCCGCCCAAGCCAGAACCAGAATGGCACGCCTGCAATCCCGCTGATGAAATACAGCACGAGAAGCGGCCCCACAGCGTCAGGCGATTGCAAGCGTTCCCTGACGAAAAAGACAAACAATGTCGCAGGAAGTCCATTGGCAAAGCCATTGACCAGAAAGGCGATCACTAAACGCAAAAAGGGCCGGTTGGCCATGATCGCCGCAAAACTTTCACGCAAGGGCAGGCGCGTGATTGAGCGGTTGTCAGGTTCCGGCGTGCGCAGGCACAGCACAATCGCAAGGGGCAATAAAATAACGATCAGCAGAGCGAGCCCGCGTAAAATGCCCGCAGGATCGCTGATCCCCATCGCAGGCAAGAGAGCGGGCATGCACAGCGCGATCAGCGTGCCTGTGACCGTAAATCCTTCACGCCAAGCGACAATGCGATTGCGCCCCTCATAACTGCGCGACAATTCCGCGCCCCACGCGGCATAGGGAACTTGCACGATGGTGGTCGCCAGCGACAGGACGGAGGCCCATAAAGCGAGATAGAAGCCGCTCGCTTTGTCCGGTGGCGCGAAGGTCATCCACGCGCCCAGCATGATGAAGGGCGTACCGAACGCGACAAGAAAACGGCGTCGCCCCATACGCGGATGAATGCGATCGGCGAAGACACCCGCCAGCGGATCGCTCACCGCATCAAGCACGCGCACAAAAAACAGGATCGTACCAACAAGCGCAATATCAAGACCAATGGTCTCGGTATAGAAGCTCGGCACCAGAACATAGAACGGCAGCGCAAGCATCCCAACGGGCAAAGCCGGGGCCGCATAGGCGATCAGCTTTGCGCGGGAGATCTCGCTCTGTCCGCTCAAGACGTCTTCGTATAAATTAATTGACGGACGTCGATATTGCCCGTGCGGAATCCTGCCTCGCAATAAGAGAGGTAATAGTCCCACATGCGGCGAAACCGCTCGTCAAATCCAAGCGGCATCAAATTTGGCCATGCGGCGTGGAAACGATCGCGCCATTCCGCAAGCGTCCGCGCATAATCGAGGCCGAAAATGCGCTCCTTTTCGAGCGCGAGCCCAACCTTCTGACCAAGATCGGCCATGATGGTTGGAGATGGCAGCATGCCACCCGGAAAAATATAGCGCCGGATAAAATCGATCTCTTTGCGATAGGTCTCGAAGAACCGATCCTGGATCGTAATCACTTGAAGCCCGGCGCGGCCATTGGCCTTCAACCGTGTGGCGACTTGTTGGAAATAGGTCGCCCAATATTCTTCGCCGACCGCCTCAAACATTTCGATGGATGCGATCCGATCGTAAAGACCCGTCTCGTCGCGATAATCTTGCAACTTGATCGTCACCCGGTCCGAAAGGCCAGCGCGCTTCATCCGTTCAACGGCGAAGTCATATTGTTCTTTCGAAATGGTGAGGCCTGTCACGCGGCAGCCAATTTCACCCGCGGCATATTCGGCAAACCCACCCCAGCCGCAACCAATCTCAAGCACGTGGTGGTCCGGCTGCAAATCAATCGCATCGGCAAGCGCTTTATATTTCCGCCGTTGCGCACTCGATAAATCATTGTCGCCTTCGGTGTAGAGGGCCGAAGAATAGGTCATGGTCCGATCAAGCCATGACGAATAGAAGCGGTTGCCCAGATCATAATGCGCATGAATGTTGCGGCGCGATCCGGTTTTTGTGTTCCTGTGGAGCCAATGCTGAAAACGCTGGATCAAACGCACGATGGGATTGTTCACCATGGATGCAATCATGTGGTGATTGGCAGCGAACA
>VERN01000102.1 GCA_018882635.1 Beijerinckiaceae bacterium
TTCACCGACGCCGATGAAATGAACTGGTAGGCCGAATTTTTCTGCCAGCGCGACAAGAATACCGCCACGCGCCGTGCCATCGAGCTTTGTCATCACAAGGCCCGTGACACCGGCGATCTTGCCGAAAATATCCACTTGTGACAGCGCGTTCTGGCCCACAGTGGCATCCAATGTCAGCAACACAGCGTGCGGTGCGGTTGGCTCGAGCTTTTTAATCACACGCACCGTCTTTTCGAGTTCGGCCATCAGTTCGGCTCGATTTTGTAAACGGCCAGCCGTGTCGATCATGAGAATATCGATGTTCTCGCTGCGCGCCTGTTGAAGTGCATCAAAGGCGAGGCCCGCGGCATCGGCCCCTTGATCGCGTGCGATCACTTTTGATCCTGTGCGTTCGCCCCAAACTTTCAATTGCTCGATGGCGGCGGCACGAAATGTATCACCGGCGGCCAACATCACGCTCTGTCCTTCGGCGCGAAATTTCGCCGCGAGCTTGCCGATGGTTGTCGTTTTGCCTGAGCCGTTCACGCCCACCATCAAGATGACGAAGGGCTTGTGCGCAGCGTCGACGACGAGCGGCTTGGCGACAGGGTTCAGGACTTTTTCAATCTCACCCGCGAGGATCGCTTTGACTTCGCTATCCTCGAGCTCTTTGCCATAGCGGCCTTTGCCAATGGCTTCGACGATGCGGGCTGATACCGTCAGGCCGAGATCGGCGCGGATGAGCACATCCTCGAATTCTTCCAGCGTGTCGGCATCGAGCTTCTTCTTGGTGAAGAGATCGGTGATGCCTTGGCCGATGGAGGTTGAGGAGCGCGCAAGCCCACCCTTGAGCCGCTGCCACCAGGATGGCTTGGGCGCATCCGGCGTTTCTGGCGGGGCGTCAGCCGCTTTGTCCCGGCTGAAGAGGCGGGAGAAAAGACCTTGTTTGGGGGGCTCGGTGCTCATGCCCGTGCAATAACGGTTTCGGCCGGAACGGGGAAGCGTTATGCGGGGGCATGGACCCGTCTCAGCCCCGCACAGCCCCCTTCCTCGATCTCGAGAGCCGTCTGCTCTATCGCGATGGCCTGATGCTCGTGATCGACAAGCCCGCCGGGGTCGCCTGCCATAAAGGCCCGCAAGCGGCCTTCGGCACGCATGACAATCTCGAGGCTCATTTCAGCCAGCTCCAATTCGGCCTGCCCAATCCGCCAGGGCTCGCCCATAGGCTTGATCGTGACACGTCGGGCTGTCTGGTGCTGGGGCGGCATCGCAAGGCACTCGAGAAGCTGGGCGATCTCTTCAAAAAGGGCCTTATCGACAAAACCTATTGGGCGGTGGTGGAAGGGGGCCCAATTGAAGATGAAGGCCTGATCGATCTGCCGCTTGGCCGCAAGGATCCCACCCGCGGCTGGTGGATGAAGGTCGATCCCGATGGGCTTCCCTCGCAAACGCGGTGGCGTGTGATGGGACGCGGCGAGGGCATGACCGCGCTCGCGCTTGAGCCGCTCACCGGCCGCACGCATCAATTGCGCGTGCATTGTTCAGCGATGGGTTGGCCTATTCTCGGTGATCCGATTTACGGCAGCGCGTCACGAGACGGTGGGCCGGGGCTCCATCTTCATGCACGCGCCATCACCATTCCGATTTCGAAAAACAAACCGCCAGTGAATGTCACGGCGCCATTGCCGGACGCGATGAAGGCTGCGTTTGCTGCGTGTGGTGTCGCAGCTTGACTGTAAATTTACGTAACGTAAATATTGAGAGTGAAGAACACGCCACATTTTTGGAGGAGGCGATTAAATGCCGGATTTAGAACCTCGCGTGCGCGCTGTCGAAGTTCATATTGAGCATATTCGTGATGATATCGCGGAGATCAAATCTGGCTTGAAAGACGTCCGCCAAGATCAGAAATATCTCAGCCAAGATTTGAAGGGTTTGTCCAACGAACTCAATTCAAAGTTCAACCAACTCTTGTGGGCAGGTGTCGGCGCAACCGCCTTCCTCTTGGGCGTGATGGGCAAGGGTTTCAAATGGTATTAGGCGAACAAAGCTGTGCCATCATCTCTTGTGATTAAATGATTGATGAGCGTCCCCGCTTCCGGCGGCTTTGAAAATTTTACGGGAAAAAATGTTTCCGTTCGTCCAGTCCCATCGCGCTCGACAAGAATCGAATGAGCGCGACCGCATTGGCGTGTGAGATTGCGGGCATAGCTCTCTTGTCCTTTATCGCGCAAGCGTGCGGCCCGTTCTTTCACGAGCGAGCGAGCGATTTGCGGCATTTTTGCAGCAGGCGTGCCGGGACGCGGCGAATAGGGAAAGACATGCAGAAAGGCAATGTCGCATGCATCGACGAGATCGAGTGAGCGCGCAAACATGTCATCGTCTTCCGTGGGAAAGCCGGCAATCAAATCAGCACCAAAGACGACATCAGGACGCAGCGCACGTAGTTTTTCACACAAGGCGATGGCGTCAGCACGGAGATGACGACGCTTCATGCGTTTCAAAATGAGATCATCGCCTGCCTGCAAGGAAAGATGCAAATGCGGCATGAAGCGTGGCTCATCGGCAATCACATCAAAGAGGTCAGAATCGATTTCGACCGAGTCAATTGACGAAAGGCGCAGGCGCTTCAGTTCTGGCACATGTTTGAGAACGGCTTTCACCAACCCACCCAGTTTCGGCGTTCCCGGTAAATCCGCACCCCAACTTGTCACATCAACGCCGGTCAGCACGATTTCTTTATAAATAGGCGCGAGTTCGCGCACTTGTTCTACGACGGCTCCCATAGGGACGGAGCGCGAATTGCCGCGCCCAAAAGGGATGATACAGAATGTGCAACGATGGTCGCAGCCATTCTGGACCTGCACGAACCCGCGCGTGCGGCCTTCGAAATGTTCAGCGAAATGCGGCGCGGTCTCGCGCACAGCCATGATATCGGCGACCCGCACACGCTCGGTATCAAGCTGCGGATTGCGCAAGGCGCGCCAGGTATCGGCTTGCGCTTTTTCCTCATTGCCGATGACGCGATCGACTTCCGGCATGGCGGCAAACATCGCAGGATCAATCTGCGCGGCACAGCCAGTGACGATGATGCGTGTCTCAGGATGCTCACGCTTCATGCGACGGATCGCTTGCCGGGCCTGTCGAACCGCTTCACCCGTCACCGCACATGTATTCACGATCGCAAGGTGACGATGCCCTGCCTCTTCGGCGGCTTTCTTCATCGCTTCCGATTCAGCGATGTTCAGACGGCAACCAAAGGTGAGGAGATCAACGCCCATCAGGCCGTCTCAAAAATCGCCGGATCGAATTGGCCGGAATGTTCGAGTTCGACTGGGCCGGTCATCAACACATGATCATCGCTCTTGCGCCATTGGATCAGGAGATCACCACCGGGAAGCGAGACGCGGACTTCGCGCCCCGTCAAACCGCGGCGTGCAGCGGCGACTGCGGCAGCACAGGCACCCGAACCACAGGCGCGCGTTTCTCCCGCGCCACGTTCCCATACACGCAGGATCATCGAATCCTTCGCCGTGATTTCAGCGAAGGATACATTCACGCGTTCAGGAAATAGCGGATCGTGTTCAATCTTTGGGCCAATGCCTTGGACATCGCAAGCGGCAACATTGTTGACAAAGAAAATCACATGCGGATTGCCCATATTCACAACCGACGGTGTCGTCATGATGGGAGCGTCAGCGGGGCCGTAGAAAAAATCGACAGCGTCAGGCGACGGTACGGGGCGAGAGAGTGGAATCTCTTGCCAGCCGAAACGAGGCTTTCCCATATCGACGGTGAAGGTGAGCTCGCCATCGCGACGGCAATCGAGCAGTCCGGCATCGGTTTCCAGACGCAGCGCGTGATCGTGGGTGCCTTCCAACATGGCCCATGCAACACACCGTGTGCCATTGCCACATGCGCTCGAAGCCGAGCCGTCCGTGTTGTAGATGCGCATAAAGGCGTTGGTGCCATCGGTCCGTGGACGGTGCAGCACCATCAGCTGATCGAAATGCGAACCCGGTGCCTTGGCAATCGCACGCGCTTCTTGCGGCGTCACGACATGATCGGAATCGCGCAGATCGAGCACGACAATCTCATTGCCGGCACCGTTCATCTTCAGAAAAGGGCGTTCCGCGAGGCTCATGGCGCAGTCATGTCATGGATCTGTGATGCCTGCATATAATGTTTTCGCAGCCAAACGCTACTCCGCTCTCGACCGGACGGGGTCTGAATGGATAAGCTCACACCATGCGATTCACGCGATTCTTGGGCTTCACCTCGATGGTTTTGACCGGCGCTGTCCGAACGATGGTGCTGGCCGCATCATTGGCGGTCGCTATGCCGTCAGTTCATGCGCAAACAGCGCCCGCGCCGCAACCGGTCGAAAGCCAGCCGCTGCCGCCAGTTGCTGCACCATCACCGCAACAGACGCCGCCTGCTGCAGCCGCTCAACCCGCTCCCGCAACCGATCCGGCGCCGACCACCCCTCCTGCGGTATCCCAGCCGCCGGTCACAGCCCAACCTTCGCCTGTGCCGACAACGCCACCCTCACAGCCCGCTCAGAGTGCTGCGCCCGCCAGCGCTCAGGGTGAGACCTTGGTGCCTCCCTCAGTTGATCCCTCGATGCCGGATAAGGTCGAATTGCCGGCCAAGCCAGCGGCCTTGTTGCGCGGCGCCTCCACATGGGACGATGGCTACGACAAGCTCACAGCGGCTTTCACGAAATTGCATGAGGCGATGGCGGCGCAAGGGATTCGTATCACCGGTAAACCCGTAGCGGTGTTTCTCGGGACGGATGATCTCGGCTTCCGCTTCGAGGCCCAATTGCCGATCGAGCGCGCGCCCGCTGAGCGACCCGCCTCTTTGGCCGCCGATATCAGGTTCGGCATGACACCGAGCGGGTCGGCATGGCGTTTCATTCACCGTGCACCCTATGAAGATATTGATACCACCTATGAGGCGATCACCGCCTATCTCGATCAACGTGGTATCGACGCCAAGGAAGCGTTCATCGAGGAATATGTCACGCTCGGCCAAGGCCCGGCCGATGATGGGCTCGAAATCAATATTTTCGTGCAGCCGCGCTAAAGATCACGCGATGCGTAAAGTTCCGTTGCCGAGCATGAAGGCCTGACCGGGCCGCATGGCACGAAAATGCGTGTGCGCAATTTTCTTGGCATCGAGTGCGGCATCAAGCGCTTCTTGTGGCCGCATCACCCCTTCATCGGTCAGTTTGAACGTACCCCAATGATGGCCGAGGGCATCGCGCGCACCCAGAAGCTGCATGATCTCCACCGCCTCTTCCGGATTGATGTGCTGGTCTTTCATAAACCAGCGCGGCTCATAGGCGCCAATCGGCAGAATAGCGAGGCGAGGCGCGCCATATTTTTTGCGCGCACTCGTGAAGAGCGATGGATCAAAGCCGGTATCGCCGACGTGATAGATCATGCCTGCGGGTGTTTCGATGATATAGGAACTCCACAGCGCGCAGAGCCGATCAAACAAGCCACGCGCTGACCAATGCTGCGCCGGTGTAAAATGCACCCGGATTTTTCCGTTCAAGGTGACATCCTGGTGCCAATCAAAAACGGTAATCTGCGCAGAAGGAATGGCGTCGCGGACAATCGTGTCATTGCCAAGTGGCGCAATAATCTTCGGATTGTCGCGTTGCACGAGTTGGCCAAGCGTATCGATATCAAGATGATCGTAATGATTATGCGTCAGCAGCACGACATCGATGCGCGGTAGCGCCTCGAATGCGATACCTGGCGGGTTGACGCGTTTGGGACCCGCAAAACTCACAGGCGAGCAACGCTCCGACCAGACCGGATCAATTAAAATATTGAGACCGCCGGTTTGTAGGAAATGGCTGGCATGGCCAACAAAGGCGATGCGTGCGTATGAACCATCGACGCGCGCGGGTGGCACATCACGAAAAGGGCTCGGCACGCTCTCAGGCCAAGGCTCTTTGCCTTCGCTCGCCATCTGCCAGCGCAACAGATCAAGCCGCGATTTGTTCCATGGCCGCCCGGGATTGAAAAAGCGCGTGCCATCGAAATGATCGCTGACGGGGCCATTGTAATAAGGATTTCCGGTCAGCGGCGCGAAGGCCGTCGCGGTCAAGGAAGCGGCACCGAGGCCGGCCATTTTCAGAATGTTGCGACGCTTGATCATAGGGGCAGAGATGGGCTGCCTCTTCGGTTTTTCAATGCACAATGATCCGCGTGCGCGGCGTCAGCCTTGGCCAGAGAATGCGCATGTCGCGCGGTGAAAGCGCAATGCAACCGGCTGTCGGCCCGCCCTCCGGACGGCGCAGATGGATGAAAATGGCACTGCCGCGACCTTTGATAGCCGGACGCCGATTCCAATCCGTTTCAATTACCAAGTCATAAAGATGATCTTTGCGCCACATTTCCTCATGGCTTGCTGCGCAGGGCAAAGGAACTGCGCGGTTATAACGCGGTGAGCGCACATCGTCGCACCACCCATCATGATGGCGGATTGGGCGTCGTGGGATGGCGCTGGATCCAAATTGTAACCCGTCGCGGCGAAAGAAAGCCTGCACCATGCGCCAGCATCCTGCCGGTGTTGCGCCATCGCCTTCACGCTTGGCGCGGGTCACACCTTGCCGGCCGAGACTGACGCGAAACCGTAAAGGACCAGCCACAAGCCATCCCTGTTGCCGGTTTAACGGGTCGGCATAGACATCGATGCGGGAGAAGCGGGAGACCATGCTGAACGGGGCTGAGGCTTGCAGGATTGGACATCTCCGGTTTAGGTGAAAACCGAGCCCTGCCGCAACTGTCGGACCCTGATGAGCGCTGCCCATTCTATTCTGATCGTCGATGCGGATGCCGATTTCGCCACCACGCTTGCGGCGCAATTGGCGCTCGATCCGGCCTTCTCGCCGCGGACGGCTGCAAGTGTCGCGGACGCCCTGCATCTCCTTGGCACAGAACCAGCAGACGCCATTGTGCTTGCGGGCGATGCGGTGAGTGCGGAAGAAAGCCGTGATGCGCTCCATGAAGCGGGCTGCGATGCGCCGGTGCTCACCTTGTTGAGCAAGGATGAAATCGTGACCGACGACGCCATGCTGGTGAAGCCGGTGCGCATGGCGCAGCTTCTACCGAAATTGCGACGTTTGATGCGACGCACCGATCGTGACGAAACGATCGCGCTCGGGCCATACGTCTTCCGGCCGATGGCCAAGACCCTTGGCCTGCCGGATGGGACAGTCCTGCGGTTAACCGAAAAAGAGACGGCGATTTTACTTTATCTGCATCGTGCGGGTGATGCGGTGGCGCGCGAGACATTGCTTGCCGAGGTGTGGGGTTACAATCCACGTGTGACAACGCATACTCTGGAAACCCATATTTATCGCTTGCGACAGAAACTTGAAGCTCATCCTTCGGATGCACGGCTTCTGGTAACGGAAACAGGCGGCTACCGTCTGATGGTTTAACGCAATCGGTGTGATGCGATGTCACTGCGCGACGACATGATTTTGCTGCAGGCTTTTCCGGTGTTCGCCGCGATGGAACCGGAAGCGTTGCAGCTTGTTGCCTTCTCGGCAGAGACGCGTTTTCTGCGCGCGAATGATACGCTGTTTCGCCGTGGTGATCAGGCGGATGCGGCCTATATCATTACCAGTGGACGCATGTTGGTCGCGACACCGGGCGGGGAACCAATTACGGCTATTCGTGGCGCGATGATTGGCGAAACCGCACTCTTCACCGAGACCGATTATCACGGCACCGCTTTGGCGCAAGAAACGACGTCATTAATGCGGATTCCGCGCAGCGTGATGCGGCGTGTCCTTGAAGAATTTCCCGATACAGCGGTTGCGATTTTTAAAATTCTTCGCAGTCGCGCTGAAACGCTGCATCATGATTTGCAGCGCGTCAGCCTCACGGTCGATAATATCAGCTAAGTTTATTTGAGCGTGATCGTTACGGGCACGTGATCGGAAGGCCGTTCCCAATTGCGCGCTTCACGCAGAATCGCTGATTTTTTCACGCTTGGTGCGAGATCTTCCGATACCCAAACATGATCTAGACGGCGACCGCGGTCAGATTTTTCCCAATCCTGCGCGCGATAGCTCCACCATGTGTAGATTTTCTCAGGCTCTGGCGTGAGCTTGCGAATGGCATCCACCCATTGGCCGTCATTCTGTGCGGCATTGAATTTTTCGCATTCGATCGGAGTATGCGAGACGACGTCGAGCAATTGCTTGTGGCTCCAGACATCGTTGACCAGCGGTGCCACATTCAGATCACCAACAAGAATGGCCTTCTGTGCCGCGGGCTTGTCCTTCTTGCCCCAAGCCCGCATCTCGTCGAGGAAGGAGAGCTTATGCGCGAATTTTTCATTCGCATCGGGATCGGGAATATCGCCGCCAGCAGGCACATAAAAATTATGCACTGTGAGGCCCGCTGCTTTTGAGCCCTCCTCGAAGGTGACGCTGACATGACGCGCATCATCCTTGCCGCAGAATTTCTTGGCCGACTGGGTCGTGAAGGGAATGCGCGAAACGATGGCGACGCCGTGATAACCCTTCTGCCCGTTGATCGCGATGTGGCGGTAGCCCATTTTGCGGAAATCGGAGAGCGGGAATTTATCGTCCTGCACCTTGGTTTCCTGCAGGCACAGAACATCAGGCTTCGTCTCGCTCAGGAAGCGTTCGACAAGGCCGATCCGCAGGCGCACTGAGTTGATGTTCCACGTCGACAGGGTGAAGGGCAAAGCGCAGGCTCCGGCAAGAATCGCACCCCAAAAGGGGCGAGGTTCCTTGGCCTAAGCCCTGCCGGGGCGGGCCGCAAGGGGTCAGTTCCGGAGCCTGTTGATGACGAAAAAATCGTTCTCGGGGCGCGTTTTCGTGTCGATATTCTCGAGCCTGACGAGGGTTTCATAGCCCTGCGGATCGGTGACGACCCATTGGCGCAAAGCAAGGGTGGCGGGGTCGAACATCAAAGCGATCTTTGATGTGCCGCCGAAGGTCGATTTATCCTCGAGATTAACGGTCAGGCGGTCTTTTTCTCGCTCAATCCCGGTCACACTGGTGTCGCGGGTGAGATCAAGGCCGCTCTTCAGGATGAATTTCAGCGGCGTCTGGCCGATTTGATAAAGGTCCTGCGTCTTCAGCTTGCGGTCGGTGATCGCGACCTGATTGCCGTCTGCCACGATATCAATGGTGGCAGGCGGGTCATATTCGAAGCGCAAGCGGCCGGGCTTGAGGACGGTCAGTGAGCCTGACAGGCGCTTTCCATTGGCGCCGACCTGCGTGAAATCGGCCGACATGAAGGGCATGGCGTTGAGCGCCGCATTGACCCGCTCGATGACCTCCCGGTTCGTCATTTGCGGGGTGATCTGGCTCGGCCCTGCGGCTGCCGGCATCGCAGGCTTCGGCGCAGTGGGGGCAGGCGCGGGGGCCGGGTTCGGCGTGAGGGTCATCGGGCCTGTTGCGCCACCCAAACCCGGCGGGCGACGCGGCGGGAGGGGCACTTTTGCCGGGAATGTCACGCGCGGAGCAGCCGTCTGAGCCAGCACAGGCGCGGGCGCAAGCGCAGACGCCGCCAGAAGGGCGGCGACGCTTAGGGCCAGAGCTTTGCGGGCCAGTGGGGTGCGGGCGCAGCGAACCGGATCAATCATCGTATCCGGTATCGTGTCTCGCTTGCGGGCTTTCAAGGAGGATCTCGCGTTTTCCGGCATGGTTGGCCGGACCGACGATGCTTTCGTTCTCCATCCGCTCCATCAGCGAGGCCGCGCGGTTATAGCCGATCTGCAGGCGACGTTGGATATAGGACGTCGAGGCCTTGCGGTCGCGCAGCACAATGGCAACCGCTTGATCATAGAGATCGCCGGAGGGCGCGCCGAACGCGCCTTGGTCCATGATGGCCCCGCCATCCTCGTCCTCGCCCGGTCCATCATCCTGGGTGACGGCTTCGAGATATTGCGGCCGCGCCTGGGCTTTGAGATGGGCGACCACTTTTTCAACTTCATCGTCAGAGACGAAGGGGCCATGGACACGAGCGATCCGTCCGCCGCCTGCCATGTAAAGCATGTCACCCTGACCAAGCAGCTGTTCAGCGCCCTGCTCGCCAAGGATCGTGCGGCTGTCGATCTTCGAAGTGACTTGGAAGGAAATGCGGGTCGGGAAATTCGCTTTGATCGTGCCGG
>VERN01000103.1 GCA_018882635.1 Beijerinckiaceae bacterium
GCCGGGCGACGTGATTGGCCGGAAGGTGACAGTCTTCCACGCGGGCTTCGTTCCCCAATAGATGTCATTGCGCTCAAGCACCAATTGCGTGCCGCGCGTATATTCTTTGAGCTTGTAGGGGCCGGTGCCGATGGCTTTTGCGGGATCGTTGAATTCGGTTGATTTCGGCGGTGTGCCGACGCCGGTGCAGCCGCCCTTTACAAATTTCAGATCAGGGCCCGCGCCGAATACATCAGCCGAGATAATGCCGAACACCGAGAACTCGATTGGCAGCAGCGGGTAGGGGCCTTTCGTCTTCACGATCATTGTCAGCGGATCAGGTGTTTCGATCGCTTCGATGCCCTTTGTGGCAATCGTGAAATTTGACGGTGAATTTTCGACGAGCGGAATACGACAGACAGAATAGACGACATCGCGAACCGTGAAGTCCTTCCCATTAGAGAATTTCACGCCCGGACGCAGTTTGAATTCCCAGGTCTGGTCATCGATGTTGCGCCACGAAGCGGCGAGGCCTGGCTGGGGCTTCTGATTTTCGTCAGCCGACACCAAACCTTCGAAGATGTGGCGGCGCAGCGCATTGTTCTGTCCAACATTGTGAAAATGCGGATCGACCGATGTGGCTTCTGAGGCGACGCCGACCTTGAGGTCTTGCGCCGCGGCTGTGCCAATGCTGCCGGCCAGAAGGGCTGCAGCCAGAGCGAACCGTTTCGTCATGTGAAGTCTCTCCCCTGTCCGTTTGCGGACGCTATTTGGGAACCTAACATAAGGCTACACCGCCGCGAGGCAATCCGAAGAGAGTTCCAGTTCGTCCATGTCCACCGATTTGGCTACCCATTCGGCCGTTCTATCTTCCGCCAAGGCTATTCTGGCCGATCTCGTTCGTTTCGATACGACCAGCCGGAACTCCAATCTGGCCCTGATCGATTGGGTTGAGGCCTATCTCGCCCAGTATGGGGTGAAGGGGTAGCGAATCTTTGATGCGACCGGCCAGAAGGCCAATCTCCTAGCCACGATCGGTCCGGTGGACCGGGCGGGCTATGTCCTGTCTGGCCATACCGATGTCGTTCCGGTCGACGGGCAGGATTGGAGCTCCGATCCCTTCACACTAACTGAACGGGACGGCCGACTTTATGGGCGTGGCGCCTGCGATATGAAGGGGTTCCTGGCCGCTTGCCTTGCGCAAGTACCTGCGATGGTCGCCCAACCGCTGGAAAAGCCGATCCATCTTGCCTTTTCCTATGATGAGGAAGTGGGGTGCATCGGTGTGCGTTCGATGATTGCCGCCTTGGCCGGTCGGCCAGTCCTGCCGCTTGCCTGTTTTGTGGGTGAACCGACCTCGATGAATGTGGTGATCGGCCACAAGGGAAAGCGCAGCCAGCGGGTTATTGTGAAGGGGCTGGCCTGCCATTCATCGCTTGCGCCTAAAGGGGTGAATGCTGTTCACGCCGCGGCCCGTATCGTCGCGAAGATCGCTGATCTCGCTGATGAACTGGCGGCTGAGGGGCCACAGGATGCACTCTTCGACGTGACCCATTCGACCGCTCATGTAGGCGCCATCAAAGGGGGAACAGCGCTCAACATCGTCTCGGACCATGCGGAATTCATCTATGAAATTCGTGTCGTTGGGGCGGATGATGTCGACGCACTTGTGGGGCGGATTGAGACCTATGCCCGCACGGAATTGTTACCTCGGATGAAACAGGTTTCACCTGACGCAGAGTTCATCTTTGAAGACCTGTCGGAATTTCCGGGGCTGGATATCGCGCCCGATCATCAAGCGGTGACACTGGCCAAGACGCTTGCAGGGCGAAACGGCCACGCAAAGGTCGCCTATGGAACCGAGGCCGGGCTGTTTATGGTGCGTGGGGGAATTCCTTCAGTCATCATCGGGCCGGGCGATATCGAGCAGGCGCACAAGCCGGACGAATATCTCGCCGTATCGGAGTTAGCGGCCGCCTGCACATTTGTTGGTCGTTTGGTGGAGGTCGCGCGCGTTATTTAAATCGCTTTAGGTGATGAGGGCGACGGAAGGGGACGCGCGCCGCGTTGTGGGTTGCGAAGCTGAAAATGGGCCTTCTTGTGGGCCTCCTAGCTGCCGGATCGATGCATGGCAGTTGCGGCAAAGTTTCATGTCCTGTGTGCAATTTAGCAGTTCAACCGGCGGCTAAAACGCGGTAACAGAGCGCAGCGTGAATCGCTGACTGAGATCGTATCCCCTATAGTCGTCGGAGTTGTGTTATGAGTTCTTCTGAACGCGTCGCTGTTTTTATCGATGGTGCCAATCTTTATGCCGCCACACGGACGCTGGAATTTGACATTGATTATCGGAAATTGCTTGCCGAAATTAAAAGCTGGGGACGCTTGATCCGCGCGTTCTATTACACCGCTATCATCGAAGATGATGAATATTCGTCGATCCGTCCCTTGCTCGATTGGCTCGACTATAACGGTTTCTCGGTTGTGACGAAGAATGCAAAAAGCTTCACCGATGAATCCGGCCGCCGTAAGATCAAGGGCAATATGGACATCGAATTGGCAGTCGATGCGCTTGAACTCGCGCCGTATATTGATCGCGCTGTGATCTTCTCAGGCGATGGCGATTTCACCCGCGTGGTGGAAGCGCTGCAACGCAAGGGTGTTCATGTGTCGGTGATCTCGACACTCGCTAGCAAGCCGCCGATGATTGCGGATGATCTGCGTCGTCAGGCTGATGAGTTTATCGACATTACGCAACTCATCGGAAAAATTGGGCGCGATCCGGAAGTGCGCGCAGAGCGCATCCGTCGCCGCGACGAATCAAAGCCAGATTAATTTCTGCGAGGTTACGATCAGGAAGGGCAGTCGTGAGGCTGCCCTTTTTGTTTTGCAGGAAGGGCAGTCGTGAGGCTGCCCTTTTTGTTTTGCAGGAAGGGCAGTCGTGAGGCTGCCCGTTTTGTTTTGATGGACAAGAGCAGCAAGGGCTAGATACGGTCCAAGTCCCGCGCAGGCATGGGCCCGGGGTGGGAGCGGCCGGAGAGATAGACGATGATAGCTGACAAAGTGGCTCTTGTGACGGCGGGCGGCAGCGGCATGGGCGCTGCGGCGGCCAAGCGCCTTGCGGCGGATGGTTTTAAAATTGCCATCCTGTCCTCTTCCGGAAAAGGCGAAGCCCTCGCAACCGCACTTGGTGGTTTCGGCATGACGGGAACGAACCAGTCCAGCGATGATGTGAAACGTATTGTTGACCGCATCATGACGGAATGGGGACGGATCGACGTTTTGGTGAACAGTGCCGGCCATGGACCGCGTGCTCCCTTGCTCGAAATTTCTGACGAGCAATGGCATCAAGGCTTCGACATTTATTTCCTGAATGTTGTTAAAGCGGCACGGCTCGTGACGCCCGTGATGGTGAAACAGAAATCAGGATCGATCATTAATATCTCGACAGCTTGGGTGAGTGAGCCTTCACCGATGTTTCCGACGTCAGCGGTCGCCCGTGCGGGCCTTGCCGCTTATACGAAGCTTTTTGCGGACCAATACGCCGCTGATAATATTCGCATGAATAATATTCTGCCGGGTTGGATCGACAGTCTGCCGCAGACGGATGAACGCCGGGCCTCGGTGCCGATGAAACGTTATGGGAAGAGTGAGGAGATTGCCGCAACCGTTTCTTTTCTGGCTTCTGATGGAGCTGCCTATATCACCGGGCAAAATATTCGCGTTGATGGCGGATTGATGCGTTCTGTTTGAAACAGAACTCTCTACCATTCTGCGATCGATATTCGCGTTTTCATATTTAAGGATAAGATCCCATGGCCGTCACGCTTTACGATGCTCCTCACACTGATCTGACAGAAGATGAAATTGATGCGTGGCGGTCTGTTCCGGTTTCTGTCGCGGTCGATCTGGCGCGTGATATTGGTCAAATTGATCCTGCGATCCGCCCCATCCATCCGCCGGGTCGGCAACCACGTCTTTTTGGTCGGGCCTTGACTGTTTTCTGTGAGCCGCCGGATTTTGGTGCCGTCGTTCACGCGCTTGATATTGTGCAGCCGGGTGATGTTTTGATGATCGCGGCCTCAGGGCAAAAAGATTTTGCGATGGTTGGTGATATTTTAGGCGGCCGTCTGCGGCGTCTTGGGTGTGTCGGTATTGTCTGCGACGGCGCGGTGCGTGATGTGGGTCAGCTCGCGGAGTGGTCAGATTTTTCCGTCTTTACCCGTTTCATTACACCGCGTGGTCCGGCTTCTGCCGAGCGGGGAACGATTAATGGGTCGGTTGTGATTGGTGGTTGCACGGTGTCTGCCGGTGATCTCGTGATAGGCGATGATGACGGGGTCGTTGCTCTGTCGCCAGCGAATGTTCGCGGGCGGATTGGCGATGCACTCGCGAAACTGCGACTCGAGGCGCAATGGCAGAAAGAGCTTCAAGATGGAAAGAGCGCTGCCGCAACATTCAGCCTCGCCGCACCAGTTAAAGTTAAATCAAATCCATAAGGTCATTCATCAGGACGGGTCGCCTTATACCTAAGTCGAGCATCGTGCCTCATTTAACTGCATCAGGACCAGTCCCAGATTGACGGGACTCAGCCTGAAGACCTAAAACGACACCACTTATACTTGGGGAGTCTGCGTTATGTGCCTTGGCTGCTATACTCAATTGCATCTTCGCGACGAGTTTTTCGCTGGTGGAAGCTCCAACGCCTTCGGGCAGGCTTCAATCAAGGCGACGCGTCGTGGATTTATGGCTCTTTCTGCCGGCGCTGCCGCGGCTGCTGCGACTTTGGGCGCGAGCGCCTCTGCCTTTGCTGCCGATAGTGGTGCGGACGTGATCTTCGTGGATGGCACAATCATCACGGCGCCGGGCGTGGCGCCGGTGAGTGCGCTTGCGATCGGTGGCGGCAAGGTGCTGGCCGCCGGTAACGCATCGTCTGTCATGGGTCTGAAGACAAAGAACACGAAGATCGTTGATCTTGATGGCCGCACACTTCTGCCAGGCTTTATCGATCCGCATAACCACACGATCTTGTCGTCGGTCTATCTCGAACTATGCAATGACATTGGTTATGTGAAATATCCGACCCGCGCCCAATTGATCGACGCGATGCGTGGCTTTGCCGCGCGTACGCCGCCCGGCCAATGGCTCGCCTTCTCGAATTTCGACAATCTGTTGCAAGGTGGCGATCTCTCGCGTGAAATTCTTGACACTGTATCGACGCAGCACCCCATTTTCTGCTGGTACACAAACGGCCATGATGCCTGCCTCAACAGCAAGGCACTTGAAATGGGCAATGTGCCGGAAAATATCGGCGAGATCCCCGGCGGTGGCCATTATGGCCGTGACGCTGCGGGCAAGTTGAACGGCCTCATCTATGAGATGCCGTTGATCCTGAAATATGCGCCGATGGCGATGCCAAAAATCACGCCGCAAATCGCGATCAAAGCGGTGCGTGACTATACACGTTCGGTTGCTGCGGTGGGTAACACCTTCCTGCATGAGCCCGGAACCGTTCGGACAGAATGGCTGGAGCCCTATGCGAAGCTGTCGAATTCGCTTCCGGTGCGCGTCAGCTGCAGCATTATGTATGGCGATTTCAAAGGCCTTGATCCCTACAAGAATCTCGGTTTCGGCCCGAAGGCTGTGCAATTGCCGAATTCGATGCTCACCATTTTCGGCATTAAAATTGTCGGCGATGGCTCCGACCAGACCGAGACGGGCGCACAGACGCTGCCCTATCTCAACACAACGGCCAAGGGCAGCCCGAACTATGATGCAGCGACGCTGAAGAAAATGGTTGCTGAAGTGAAGGCGATGGGTATGCCGGTGCAGATCCACTGCAATGGTGATTATGCTCAGGACATCGCCCTTGATGCCATTGAAGCCGCTTATGGCAGCAGCCCGTCACCGCTCGGTATCAATCGCATCGAACATTCGACCATGGCGCGTGAAGACCAGATTCAGCGCATGAAGAAACTTGGCGTGCAGCCGAGCTTCTTGATGAACCATGTGCGTCTCTATGGGGCAGCCTATCGCGACGACATTTTTGGTCCGGCACGCGCGATGAATGCAGATCCGGCTGGCTGGTGCATTAAGAACAGCTTGCCGTTCACGCTGCACACGGATTCGCCGTGCTCACCGATTGGTCCGCTCAATCTAATCGAGACCGCTGTCACCCGCCGTTGCATCATTGATAACTCGATCATCGGCAAGGATCAGGCGATCACCGTCGATCAAGCGCTGCGTGCTGTCACGATCGATGCTGCCCGTCAGGTCGGTATGGGCGATCGCATCGGTTCGCTCGAAAAGGGCAAGGAAGCGGATATCACCATCCTTGAAGACAATCCCTACAAGGTGGATCCGGACAAGATCAGCAAGATCAAGGTCAGTGAGACCTGGGTCGCCGGGCAGAAGAAATTCGGCTGAGGCTGGAAAATCGAAGAAGAGCGGGGCCATGAGCCCCGCTTTTTTTATGGCCATCGTCTTGGTCTGTGCGACGGGGCCTTCTTGCGCCTGGGAGCAGTGAGAGAGCGTGGTGCACTGATTATTTGAACACCCCGTTTTGAATATTCCCTAACGGAATATCGTCTTTTGCTATTGGTGAAGACCCCGACGCCGTCGCCCCTGTCGCAACGTGAGCGGAATGCTATAATAGGGCATCATGAAGCCCGTTGTTATTCTCAACCTGATTTCGCAAGCGCTCGCGCCGAAGTCGAAAAAGGCTGAACTCGATGCCGTTGAAAGCCGGGCGCCGATTAGTCAGGCGCGCATTCAGCGGGAGTTTGGTCTTGCCTTGGCGTCAGTGGCTATCTTTGCCGCTCTCGTCCTTGCTCTTATCATCAGTTTTGCTTGGGACCCCTAGTTCTAGGGATTTTAGCGCGTTCCATAGCGAACGGTGATGCTTGTCAAAATCAGCTGAGCCTTCGATCAGTCGGTTGACCGCAGCAAGGTCTGAATGATGGGCGAGTAACTTCATCTGTTCAGCCAAGATGTGGAAATGCGCTTTGGCCATGGCCGGGCTCTTGGAAAGCATATCTGCCGGCATGTACCGATCATTCTGAAGGCGTGATTTACTCTCGCGTTTCGCCTTGTCGATTAGTGTCTCTAATTGTTGGTGCGATATGTTGAGCTTGTGCGCCAGTTGCTCGACCTTCTCACGCTCCTCATCCGATAAAACGCCATCCTCCAGCATGCCGAAAAGCTCGTTCTCGATTTGCTGACGCTGGGATTGTAACTCCTGCATGAAGCCCGACGATAGGATGGAGGCTGGGATGGCAAAAATACCGATCCCGAGCAGCGCCATCACGACGGTCATGAGCCGTCCCAGCGGCGTGATAGGTGAGATGTCGCCATAGCCCACCGAGGCAAGCGTAATAACCGCCCAGTAAATCGCGGTGGGAATGTTCTCGAATTTATCGGGTTGCGCCTCATGCTCAAGCAAGTATCCAAAACTCGCTGCCAGAACGACGAGGAGCATCATCACGAAGGCGGAGGTTCCAATAATCGGGAGTTCGCGCCGGACGACGGTAAAGAGTGTGCTGGTCGATCCCGTATAACGCGTCAGTTTAAACAGGCGCATTAATCGGAATGCGCGCAGGAAGCGCAGATCGACGAGGTGGTGGAGGAACACCTCGAGGAAGAATGGCATGATGGCCAGAAAATCGATCACGGCGACGGGCGAGCGGGCGTAACGGAACCGCCCCGAAAACCAATGCGCATATTTCGGATTTTCGACGCAAGAATAAAGACGAAATGCGTATTCAAATGAAAAAACGAGGACGGCCATCGCATCAAGCACGACGAATTCGACGGCGAGGTTGTAATAGATCGCGTCGACAGATTCGAGAATGACTGCGAGAACCGAGATCAAAACCCAAAACACAATGAAGAAATCATAATATTCGTGAAGTTTGCCGCCATATTCAGACGGGAAAACAAGCGCATAGACTTTCTGTCTGAAGGTGCGGCCGCGATTGACCCTTAAGAATTCCTGTGTTGCTGGCAGGACAACGCGGAACAGCTTGAGCAGGCGCAATAAGCGCAGAACGCGTAGCAAGCGTAGATCGATATTGACGAATGCGCTCAAATAGAAAGGCAGAATCGCCAGAAGATCGATGAGAGCATAAAGGCTGAAAGCGTATTTCAGGCGCGGCCAGCGTGATTTCGAAAATTCTGGATCTTCAGGCGCAATATAGAGCCGGACACAATATTCGAACGTGAAAATGACAATTGAGAAAACATCAAACAGGTGAAACCAACGCTTGTAAGGTTCATACACCGCAGGAACAATCTCAAAGAGCATTGCTGCAACATTGGCGATGATGAGCGCGGCCAGCCAATTATCGACATGCTGGGCGTAGGTTTCCTTGCCATGAGGGTCAAAAAAGAAATGATAGACCTTCGAGCGGAAACTTTGCGGGGAGTTGGTGGCGGTTGTGACACTCATTTCACGTTACCACGCAAGCTCGTTTTGGACTTTAATCAGGTGGAAGCCGCGGCCGCACACGAGCACACGCAAGGTGAAGTCCTTGTTCAGCGTCTCGCTACCGTCAAAGGCGGTGTAGGCCGTATTTGATGAACCCGGTGCAATCGCGCCTTTCTCAATGACGATCGTGCCGATTGTTTCCACATCTTGCTGATCGCATTTCTTACTGGTGAGGGCGCGGCCCGGCTCGAAACTATTGCTCTTGCCGTGCAGGGGGCCATTCTCAGCTAAAAGAGCAGCGGCGCATTGCTTCCACGTGTTTTCTTCAAGGCGTCGGCAAGACGCTGGCTTAAAGTCAGCCGTCTTGCGCTCGTCACTCGAATTCTTGAACCAAGCGGCGAGTTCTTCAGCCTCCTTCTTCACCTCTTCCATTCGCAAAACTTCAGCTACGGAATGCACCCCCAGCAAAATCACAGATGCCGTAATCCCAAGCAGCACCGTGATGAAAACATAATCCGCCCAGGACATGATGCTGCGCAGATAGCGCCACGAATCGCCGCCGGGGAGGGTGGGAAGGCGTAGGCGAAACCTTTTGGGTTTTGGTGCCTCAGCTGCGCTCGGTGTCGTGAGCGCCGTTGTTCCATTGGTGTGAGAGGCGGCGATCACACCAAGCCAGATGCGCATCAATTCAATGCGATCTTCGGCCTTCAACCGTTTGGCTTTACCGGTGCCTTCGCCGAGTGCGTCTTGCAGCTCTTCGCGCGCTTTGGCCCGCTTTTCATCGCCCCACAGGGACGGATCGCCAGTGCCATATTTGATCGCAAGCGGATGCGGCATGAATCGCGTCCAATCTTTCGCATCGGAGCCTATCCAAAGGCGGACGCCTTCACTCTCGCATGAGGACGGGATGCGTCATCACTATTTTAGTCGAAGAACCCGTTTTCTATGCGGTTGCCGCAAGGTGAGGTCAGACGCGCGCCTTGAGCGCATCTGTCAGCCGCTTGAGCGCGCCGCTGATCTGCCCTTGGGGAACGCAGGCGCGAATTAGGTAGAGATCATCGCCCGCGACGGCCTGTGCCATCGCGTGATCGAGTTCATCCTCGGTTGTGCAGAGGAAGCCATGGCCGCGGCCGAAGGCTTTCGGCAATTCTTCGGCCTTAAGGCGTGCGATGTTGTTGAAAGGGCCATCCAGCATTGGCCGCTGGGTGCCATAGCCATTATTGTCGAGCACGATAATGATGGCCTTCACATCGTGGAAAATGGCGCTCTGGGCTTCGAGCCCCGTCATCATGAAGGCGCCATCACCGACCAGAACCACTGGTCGTTTGTTGCGGTCAGCACGGCCCATGCCGAGGGCGGCGGGCACCGCATAGCCCATCGTTGCGTAATAGGCGCTAGCAAGCGTGAGGCTTGGAACATTCAACTCAACCGACGCGAAGAGACATTCGCCGGGGTCGATTGCCACGGAGTGGCGCTCGTCGAGCCAGGCTGAGACGCAGGCCATAACGCTGTCGACCGTGAGGGGTTGGTTTGGCTTGGGGGGTTCTACATATCAATCCTTCACGCGAAGAATTGCCTGCCAAAGCTGCCGAAATTTCCAATTTCGCTGGTGCCAATTGCTTTGCTAGCAGCAGTATTGTTAGTGCCTGATTCTCTGGCTGGTAAGGCGTCAATTTTATTTCGTCTCGCTTTCGGTTTCTGGATGGTTTTTCATATGGCATACAT
>VERN01000104.1 GCA_018882635.1 Beijerinckiaceae bacterium
ATGTTGGAGCCCGCCAGCTGGGCTCGCAGGTGCTGAGAACGTCAAGCCTGTCGTCAAAATGCAATTGTCGCAGAGCGGCGAATTGCAGGGCCAGCCGGTGCTGGTCAATTCATCATCTGATCCAGCGTTTCGCCCAGTGGCGGAAAGCGCGATGCGCGCCATCCGTCGCTGCTCCCCGTTCCGTATTCCGCAACAATTCGCTCCCTTCTTCAATGATTGGAAGGATTGGAGCATCACCTTCGACGCCAGAGAGATGCTGGGATGATGTCATCACACGTCTCGCGCGTTTCTCATGACAGGAAGCCTACTGCCATGCGCCATCGTTTTGCGTTTTTTGCTCTCTCGCTTTTGGCGAGCTTTGCTGCCTTCACCGGTTTCGCGCCGCTTGCGCGGGCGGAGATCGCGATCACGCTTGATCGTGGTCAGTTCCAGCCCCTGCCGATTGCGGTGGCCGACTTTACTGGCACCGATCCTGAACTTGGTCGTAATATCGCGGCTGTGATTGCGGCGGATCTGAAACGCTCCGGCGTGTTCCTGCCGATCGATAAGGCAGCCTTCATCGAAAAGGCTGTGAACCCTGATGTCGCGCCTAAATTCGATTCATGGAAAGTGATCAATGCGCAAGCGCTTGTCACCGGCAAGATCGTGCGCGATCCGTCAGGGCGGTTGAAAGCTGAATTTCGGTTGTGGGATGTGTTCGCGGGACAGCAATTGACTGGCCAGCAATATTTCACTGATCCGAACAATTGGCGGCGCGTGGCCCATATTATTGCAGACGCGATCTATTCGCGCCTGACAGGCGAAAAGGGCTTTTTCGATACGCGTATTGTTTTTGTCGATGAGACGGGTCCGAAGGACAAGCGCGTCAAAAAGCTCGCAATCATGGATTCAGATGGTGCGAATGTGCGCTATCTGACGCGTGGCGAAGACCTTGTCGTCACTCCACGCTTCTCGCCCTCGTCGCAGGATGTGACCTACATGTCCTATGGCAATGGCGATCCGAAGGTCTATCTGCTCAACATCGAAACCGGCCAACGTGAAATGGTTGGCAATTTCCCGGGCATGACTTTCTCGCCGCGCTTTTCACCCGATGGGCAGAAAGTCGTCATGTCACTGTCGCAAGGCGCGTCGTCCAATCTCTTCGTGATGGATCTGCGCTCACGCAATACGACGCGGCTTACGGATGCCAATGCGATTGATACATCGCCGTCCTATTCGCCGGATGGTTCGCAGATCGTTTTTGAAAGTGATCGCGGTGGCACGCAGCAAATTTACGTGATGCCGGCGGGCGGTGGTGCAGCGCGCCGCATCTCGTTTGGCGAAGGGCGCTATTCGACGCCGGTCTGGTCGCCACGTGGTGACTATATCGCGTTCACGCGGCAGAAGGGCGGCACGTTCTCGATCGGCATCATGAAGCCGGATGGATCGGGCGAGCGCATTCTCACCGAAGGCTTCCACAATGAAGGGCCGACTTGGGCGCCGAATGGACGCTATCTGATGTTCTTCCGCGATGCGGGCGGCAATTCAGGCCCGCGCCTGTTCATGGTCGACATCACAGGTCGTGTGGAAATGCCGATCCAGACGCCGGGCTTCGGGTCTGATCCGGCTTGGTCGCCGCTTTTGAATTGAGATTCGGCGGATTGAAAAGGGCGGCGTGAGGTTTACTCGCCGCCCGTTCCTGCAGCGTACACGCCTTCCGCGCCGATCCCGTTTTCCTGCATCAAGCGGGCACGGGCGCGCAGCTTTTCGGTTTCGCTTTTGAGCTGGCCGCAGGCCGCGAGAATATCGCGGCCGCGCGGCGTGCGCACAGGTGATGCATAACCGGCGCGGAAAACAATTTCGGAAAAGGCTTCGATGCGATCCCAATCCGAGCACTCATATTTGGTGCCGGGCCACGGATTGAAGGGGATCAGATTGATCTTGGCGGGAATGCCTTTGAGAAGGCGAACGAGTTCACGCGCATCGGCATCGGAATCGTTCACGCCTTTCAGCATGACATATTCGAATGTGATCCGGCGCGCATTCGACAGGCCGGGATAATTGCGGCAGGCCTCAAGCAAATCCTTGATCGGATATTTCTTGTTCAAAGGCACAAGCGTATTGCGCAAATCATCGCGCACCGCATGCAGCGAGATCGCCAGCATCGAATTGATCTCGTCGCCCGCGCGGACAATGTTAGGTACAACGCCAGAGGTCGACAGGGTGATGCGACGGCGCGATAGCGACAGGCCTTCACCATCCGTGACGACTTCCATCGCATCACGGACATTCTCGAAATTATAGAGCGGTTCGCCCATGCCCATCAGCACGATGTTGGACACGGCGCGATCGGCATCAGGCACGAGGCCATCAGTCGGGCGTGTTGCGCCGGGCCAATCGCCGAGCCGGTCACGCGCGACAACAATCTGTGCTGCGATTTCGGCGGCGGTAAGATTGCGCACAAGGCGCTGGGTGCCGGTATGGCAGAAGGAGCAGGTGAGGGTGCAGCCGACTTGGGAGGAGACGCAGAGCGTGCCGCGGTCGCTTTCAGGGATATAGACCGCCTCGATCTCGGCGCCCTTATCATGCGGGCCAACAGGCTGCATGCGGATCAGCCATTTGCGCGTGCCATCAACTGAAATTTGTTCCGAGACGACTTCTGGCCGGTCGAGCGTGTAATGCTCGGCGAGTAAGGCGCGCAGATGTTTCGACACGTTGAGCATGTCGTGAAAATCTTTGACGCCGCGGTGATAGATCCAGTGCCAGAGTTGCGCGACGCGCATTTTCAATTCGCGTTCTGGCACGCCGATAGCCGCAAGCGCATCCTTGAGCTGACCTCGTGTGAGGCCCACGAGCGAGGGTGTGTCGCCGCGCAGCGTGGCGGCGATCATTTCCGGGGTCTTTTCGACGAAGGGCGCGTCGGCGCGTGAGGTGGCGCTCTCGACAATGCTCATGGAACCGGCCTTTCAAGGAAGGCCGGGTTCCTATCACGGAAGGGGGAGGCGCGCCAAGCGGGGTAGGCCTAACCCCTGCTCAGGGGCATTCTTTCTTCACGCGGTCGAGGGCTTGCGCGAGGCCGTTCAGGCTATAGCGATCCGTCGTCTTGTTGCCGCGGACCGAGGTCGTGGTGATGGTCAGGCTCGAGCCCTTCTTCATCGCCTCAACGGCGGCCACGTCTTCCGCCGGGTTCTTCAGCCACGCGCTGGTGCCCTTCTGAACGGTCTGGAACTTGGCGGTGCCGATGGTCAGGGCGTTGACGTCGTTTTCCTTGGTCGGGAAGCCCGTGATCTTGCTGATTTCGTTGCGTACGCCTTCAGCCGGGCGCGTCGAGATGAACAGGAAGCCGTCATCGCGCTTGAGCTCTTTCGGCAAGCGCTCCTTAGGCTGGCTGAGGGCATAGCAGACCCGGCCACGTGGCGTATCAGAGGCAAATACGCCCCAATCGCCATAAGTGGCCAGCTGGATGGGTTGGCCCTGCGCTGCGCCGGGCGCCGCAGACGGTTTGGCCGGTGCTGCAGCGGGCTTGGCCGCGGGTTTGGCTGCGGGCTTGTTCTGCTGGGCCGCCACGGGGGCTGCGAGCGCGAAAGCAAGGCCGGCGGCGAGCGCGCCGCGTGAAAGGATGCTACGAATCATCGCGTCACTTTACTCCGGGACTGACCCCAGCCCAAGCCAATAGGCCCGCAACCGATAGCGAACCCCCCGGCGGGTTGCAAACACCCTCGCTGCAGGGTGTTAAAGTTCGGCTAACCCTTAGCCATCTTTCCACATTTTTCGCCATTTAGCCGGTTCGGGCGGCTCTGAATTGGTCTTGTTTGGTCTTGACGGTTTTCAGAAAGGCCCGGGCATGCCACATTCTGGACATCGACGGAGGCTTCGCTCTTCGTCCGGGGCCGCTTGCCCCGTGGTTGCGAAGAGGGAAGAGGCTTGGCGGCGAATTCCGAACTGGCGGCGTGGATTGACGCGGTCGCGCGGAACCGTGACCGGGCGGCTTTTGCCCGTCTGTTCGATCATTTCGTGCCCCGCATCGAAGCCTGGCTGGTCCGTTCCGGTGCGGATTCCGGCACGGCGGAAGAAGTGACGCAGGACGTGATGGTCACGCTCTGGCGCAAAGCCGAGCTGTTCGACCCACGGAAATCCTCGGTGACAACTTGGCTCTATCGCATCGCGCGCAACCGGCGGATTGATTTGTTACGACGCAACCGCGTTGATTTCGTGGATCCGCTCGACAATGTGTATGAGCCGTCTGAGACGCCGGATTTTGACCGTGTGCTCGATCTCCAAGATCGCGAAGATCAGGTGCGCGCGGCGCTGAGCGCTTTGCCGCAAGAACAATTGGCGCTTGTGCGCCTCGCTTTTTTCGATGGCTTGTCACACAGCGACATTGCCGCGCAAACCGGTTTGCCGCTCGGCACGGTGAAAAGCCGTATCCGTCTTGCGTTTACGCGGTTGCGGCGTGTGCTGGAATCAAATGGCGTTGTGGAGGCAGGATAATGCGGGCTCTCATTGCAACCAATCTGTCCGGGCTTGATGGGCTGGCCGTGCAAGATTTGGTTGATCCCGTTCCTGCCGATGATGAAGTGCTCGTTGATGTTGCGTATTGCGGCCTCAATTTTTTCGATACGCTGATCATTCGCGGCCAATATCAATTTAAACCGGAGCCGCCTTTTTCGCCCGGCGGCGAACTCGCTGGCACAATTGCGGCGCTTGGCAAGAATGTCACCGGCTTTACAGTCGGTGATCGTGTTGCCGCCTATGTGACGTATGGGGCGTGTAGACAAAAAATTGCGCTAAAACCGCATCAAATCGTGCGCATCCCCGATGGTGTTAAAACCTCTGATGCGGCAGGTCTTCTTGTGACTTATGGAACGTCGCTGCATGCGCTGGTGCAGCGCGGCCATTTGCAGCCGGGTGAGACGTTGGCTGTGCTGGGCGCTGCAGGCGGAACGGGCTTGGCTGCTGTCAAAATCGGAAAATTGCTGGGTGCACGCGTCATTGCCTGCGCGTCATCGCCCGACAAACTCGCTTTGGCGCGCGAGGCGGGCGCCGATGATGTTCTCGATTATACGCAAGACCCTTTGCGCGACGGTTTGCGTCGTCTGACAGAGGGGCGTGGCGTTGATGTGATTTATGATCCGGTGGGTGGTGAGCTCGCTGAGCAGGCTTTGCGTGCGATTGCTTGGAAGGGTCGTTTTCTGGTGATCGGATTTGCGTCTGGCACGATTCCCAAAATGCCACTCAACCTGACGCTCCTTAAAGGATGCGATATTTGCGGCGTGTTCTGGGGCGATTTCGCTCACCGTGAGCCGGAGGCGAATGCGGCCAATAATGCGCGCCTTTTGCAGTGGACGGCGGACGGAAAAATTCGCGATGAGGCAGACGAGATCGTGCCGCTTGATCACGCGAAAGACGCTATTGCGCGCATTGCTGCGCGGCAGGCGAAAGGTAAAATCATCGTTCAGATGTGATTAGCGCTTCAGCGTCTCGCGCGCCTTGTCGCGATGGTTGTCATTGATGCTTGTGCGCACAGCCGCAATCGCGGCAGCAATGACGGCGGCATCATCAGTGAAGCCGATGATCGGAAAAACATCGGGGATCGCATCTGCGGGCATCAAGAAATAGGCAGCCGCACCAAACAGGATCAGCTTCACTTTTTTGTCGGTGGTGGGATCGAGCGCGCAATAGAGGGCGGCCAAAAGGTCCTCAGCGAAGGGGACGCGACGGCCAAGATCCTTGAGCCGCTTGAAGGTGCGGGCAAAGAGGCCCTCACCGTCCTGCGCGGCGCGGCGCATGGCGTCCATTTCGTCCTTGGTGAAGGGGCGGCCCAAGGGTTCACCCGCGAATTCGACCATGATGGCCTCCGTTTCGACGCTCTTATCAAAGCGGGATCTTGAGGCGGAATCGTGGCGCCGTCCAAACCTCGCCTTTTGGCGAGGGGACGTAGCCGCGCTGACCGGGTAAAAAGCTTAGAAACATTGGGGGGTAGCATGAAGATTGATTCACAGACGGCTGCGATCGTCACGGGGGGTGCTTCGGGCCTCGGGGAAGCGACGGCACGAATGCTGGCGGCGCAGGGGGCGAAAGTCGCCTTGTTTGACATGAATGAAGAGCGCGGCCAGAAGGTCGCCGCCGAGATTAAGGGCCTTTATTGCAAGGTTGATGTGACGCAGGAGGCCTCGATCGAGGCTGGGCTGAAGGCGGCCCGCGCAGCCCATGGGCAGGAGCGTATTCTCGTCAATTGTGCGGGGATTGCACCCGGCATGCGCACGGTTTCGAAAAAGCGCGATACGGGCGAGCTCGTTTCGCATGATCTCAATACTTTTGCGAAAGTGATTTCGGTCAATCTTCTCGGCACGTTCAATATGATCGCGAAATGCGCTGTCGGCATGGCCGGGCTTGAGCCTGTGACACCCGATGGTGGCCGCGGCGTTGTTGTCTGTACGGCTTCAGTTGCGGCGGAAGATGGCCAGATCGGGCAGGCGGCCTATGCGGCGTCTAAGGGTGGTGTTCTTGGCCTCACCTTGCCGGTCGCGCGTGATCTGTCGGGCTATGGCATCCGCGTGATGACAATCATGCCGGGCCTGTTCCATACGCCGATGTTTGAAAGCGTGCCGGAAGATTTCCGCAAGGCGCTGGAAGCGAATGTGCCGTTCCCCTCGCGGCTTGGCAAACCGGCGGAATATGCCGCGCTCGTTCAGAGCATCATCGACAATGACATGCTGAACGGCACGGCGATCCGGCTTGATGGCGCGCTGCGCATGCAGCCCAAATAATCAACCGCCGAACAAGCGATCCATGGTGCGGGCGAGGGCGATGTCTTTCATCGTCAATCCGCCCGCATCATGCGTGGCGAGTGTCACATCGACGCGATTATAGACGTTGAACCATTCGGGATGGTGATCGGCCTTTTCAGCTTCGAGCGCGGCGCGCGCCATAAAGCCGAACGCGGCGCTGAAATCTTTGAAGCGGAACGAACGCGCAATCGCGTCACGGCCTTCCACTGCGTGCCAATCGGGAAGTGTGGCGAGCGCGTCTAAGCGCTCCTGACCCTGTAATCGTCCGCCCATGAATGTCGTCCTCCGCCGCGGCCCAAAGGGTAGGCCGCCTCGACGATATAGGGCCCACCCCCGACGGAGGCACGGGAGGAGAACAGAACAAATTCTTCCGCCGTGAAACTTTGCGCCATCATCGGGCCACGCAGGGCAAAAAACTCAGCGGCATGCCGCGGCGAGGTATCGCGCAAGCGTGCCAAGGTGATGTGCGGGGTGAATTTACGTGTCTCAGGCGCAACACCACAGCGCCGGATGATCCGCTCATGCTCGGCCTGCAATTCCATCAATTCGCGGCTTGGTGCCACCGAGGCCACCAGCGCGCGCGGCCGATCGCCGCCAAAGATACGCAGACCATCGACAGTGAGTGTGAGCGCGCGGGGGCGTACGCCCTCCAGCATATGCGCGACATCGCGCGCGGTGCCGCCATCAATATCGCCGATAAAGCGGAGCGTGACGTGGTAATTGTCCGGGTCGATCCAGCGGGCGCCGGCAAGGCCGCCGCGAATAAGCGACAGGGAGAGGGCGAGATCATCGGGAATCTCGAGGCCGGTGAATAGACGGGGCATCGGCTCCTCCTCACTGGCGAATCACTGTCGCTGTGATTCGTCCCATCAGTCTGACCGCACAGACCGCCGGGCACAACCGCGCGGTGCTGGGTGGGCTCCACCCTTGGGCTGTGCCCTTGCCCTTGCTGTTGCCCCAAAGCCTGATTGAAGCGGCCCCGGATGCTGCCCTATAAGCCGAGGGTTCCAAAGGCTTGCCCATGCTCACCCCCGATACTGAATACGACCGGATCTATGCCGGGTTCCGCTGGAACCTGCCGGAGCGCTACAATATCGGCGTCGATGTCTGCGACCGCTGGGCTGCGATGGATCCGTCGCGGATCGCCCTGTTCGATGTCCGTGCGGATGGCCAGGTGGTTCCAATCGATTTCCGGCATTTGCGCGCGCTGTCGAACCGGTTTGCTCAAACGCTCATCCGGCATGGCGTGCAGCGGGGGGATCGCGTTGCAATCTTGCTGCCGCAATCGCTCGAAGTCGCGGCCGCTCATGTCGGCATTTATAAAATGGGCGGGGTGGCACTGCCGCTGGCGGTGTTGTTCGGCGCTGATGCGCTGGCCTATCGGCTGCAGAATGCGGGCGCGAGTGTGCTCCTGACGGATGCGGCAGGGCTTATGAAACTTGCGCCCTTGCGCGCGCAGCTTCCCGATTTACGTTTGTTGATATCGATTGATGGGCCAGATAGCGGCGCGCTTGGTTGGCATGAGGCGCTGGCGCGCGAGAGTGAGGATTATCAGCCGGTTGATACCACGCCAGATGATCCGGCGCTGATGATCTATACATCCGGCACAACAGGCCAGCCGAAAGGCGCGCTGCACGGCCATCGCGTTTTGCTGGGCCATTTGCCGGGCATTCAATTGCCGCATGAATTCATGCCGCAGCCGGGTGATCTGATGTGGACGCCAGCGGATTGGGCTTGGGCGGGCGGCTTGCTGAACGGGCTTTTGCCCTCGCTCCATTTTGGTGTGCCGGTGGTGGCGCGCAAATTCGAGAAGTTTGATCCCGAAGAAGCGTTTCGGCTCATGCAGGATCTGGCGATCCGCAACATATTTGTTCCGCCGACGGCGTTACGCATGTTGCGCGCGGTGAACAATCCGCGCGGGCGCTTCGATCTCAATTTGCGAACGGTGGCATCAGCCGGTGAGGCGCTGGGCGCGGAAACGCTGCATTGGGGCCGTGACGCTTTGGGCCTCACGATCAATGAGGCGTATGGCCAGACCGAGTGCAATCTCGTGATTGCCTCCAGCGCGTCGATCGGCGTTGTGCGACCGGGCTTTATCGGCAAGCCGGTGCCGGGCCATCGCGTCGCCGTCATTCGCCCGGATGGGACAGAATGTGCGCCCGGCGAAGAGGGTCAGATCGCCGTGATGCGCCCCGATCCCGTGATGTTCCTCGGTTATTGGAAGAATGATGAGGGCACGCGCGCGAAATTCATCAAGGATTGGATGATCACGGGTGATCAGGCCGTGAGCGATGAAGATGGTTATATCCGCTTCGTTGGCCGGGATGATGATGTGATCACCTCGTCCGGCTATCGCATCGGCCCGACGGAGATTGAGGATTGCCTCATGAAGCATGAGGCGGTGGCGTTGGCAGCTGTCATTGGCAAGCCTGATCCGCTCCGCACCGAAATCGTGAAAGCTTTTCTCGTGCTCAAGCCCGGCTATGCCGCCAGTGATGATTTAGCGGCCGCTATCTCTGCCTTTGTGCGCCAGCGCCTCTCAGCGCATGAATATCCGCGCGAAATCGCCTTCGTTGAATCTTTGCCGCTCACGACGACAGGCAAAATCATCCGGCGTGAATTGCGGGCGCGGGGTTAATCTCATTTTATTGAGACGGGCCGTGTTGAATCCAGCGGCAGGATTTTACATTTTCACGCGGATTCAGCGTGGCTCGTCTCAAAAAAAGAGAATAGAAAATTCCAATCGTATGATTTCATGTTCTGCCAAAAATAAGACTTCCGTTATAATAGACGTAATCGTTGCCTCTGATATAGTCGACGAGTCCGATCCAATCGTTACCTCGCTTGAAGGAAACCGAATGATTTAAGCCGTATTGTTTAGTTTCGACCGCTAGATCATGTTCGGTTGAAATGATTGATATGGTATGGCGAGCCGTATTGCCCATCGTTTTGTTAAGATAAAGACAAAATGCATCCGATGGACTATCTACCATGATTGTGAGAGATTTTTCGACATCAACAAGTCCGGAAAGAAAGATTTGAGCTGGAACGCCACGTGATCCAATATCTGGTCCAACTAAATCCAAATCGATATTTTGACCATCTAAATAAAGACCTTCACCGTCTGAACGAAATCTGTATGAATAGGTTATAAAATTATTATTCCCACTAATCGTATTATCGGATCCGTAATAGCTGTTTAGATCTATTTTTGCTTGTTGAGCCTCAATCGTGTTGTACTCACCAATAATTGTCAGGCTGCTTGTTTCGCGATATTTTGCATTTACATCATCGGCACCGAACTCGATAATTTTATTGTTATTGCCTTTGACTG
>VERN01000304.1 GCA_018882635.1 Beijerinckiaceae bacterium
CGCATGAACAACGCTGGACGCCAGAAGCCTACGCGATTTTGCACGAGGTTTTGGCCACTGTCCCTGTCAGTTGGCGCGCTTTGGTGAAAAAGCGGATTTTCGCAGCCGTCAAGAGCAGTGATCCGAAGGGCCCGATTGCGGACATCATTCGCAAAGGGGCCTATCCGTCAGTACCGATTTAGGTAGAGAATGTTCCAAAATCAGGCTGCATTCCTGGCAAGCACGCAGTTCGGTAAAGGTGGCTGCGGGCCCCCGCAACCAAATACACCCCAAGCCCAACACACCAAGCCCTGCTCCATGCGGGGCTTTTTTGTTGAACAAGAGAAGATCGTTCGGCGGCTGAGCCTCGGGGTATCGTTCTCCGCGTTCTCGCTGCCGCTTAACGCGTGGCGCTCAAAACAGTCCACTGGACTGTTTTGTCCTGCTCCGCAGGAACGCGCCTCACCTCGTCAGGCTCGCCCTTCGCTCATGCTCACGGCGTTCGGCTTTCAAAACGCTCCAATGGAGCGTTTTGTGGCTTAGACGGTAAACGTCCCTCCCTTGGCGGGTGGGTCGGAACTCCTTAGAAGGAGGCCGGAAAACCATTGTCTAAAGACGGGCCCGCCCTCGTGACGAAACGCGCCGCACATCAAGATAAGGCCAAAGCGCTGGTGGCGGATATTGCGTCCAAACTAGCGCCGCGGGCCGGTAGCTTCATTGTCACACTCTATGGCGACGTCGTGGAGCCGCGCGGTCTTCCGCTCTGGATGGGAAACATCATCGACATCTGCGGTCTCGCGGGGATCAGTGAAACGCTGGTCCGGACCGCTGTGTCGCGACTCGTCGCATCCGGTCGATTGGTGGGCGATCGGCAGGGCCGTCGCAGCTATTATCACCTCACGGATGAAGCGCGCCTTGAGTTTGCGCATGCTGCGCGGATTTTATTTGAACCCACTGATGCGTCGGGTTGGCGGCTGATCTGGTCGCCGGGCGAAGCTGTGTCAGCGCTTGAAAAGCTTGGCTTTGTGAAGCTTGGCGGATCATGGCTGATCGGTCCTGCCAAAGACGATCTCGATGATCGTCTGGCACAAGCCGGCGCGGTCATCTTCGTCGCCGAACCCCTATCGGCTTCCGACAGGCTTATTCAGCTTGTGGCCGCCGAATGGAAATGCGCCGAGTGGGAAGAGGCCTATGCATCGTTCCTGACGTTGTTTGCGCCGCTTGAGGCCATCCGCATCGCCGGTCAGGACCTTAGCGATATGCATTGTCTGCAGTTGCGCCTCTTTCTCGTTCACGCTTATCGGCTTGCGGCTCTCCGCGATCCGCATCTGCCTGTCGAGGCATTGCCGCCCGCATGGAGCGGCGCTAAGGCGCGCGCGCTGTTCGCCGCGCTCTACGATTGGCTATCGCCGGGCGCGGACCGCCATGCCGCGACGTTGCAATCCGTAGAGGGTCTGCTACCCGAGCAGACGGAGATCGTCAGCCGTCGCCGCCAGACCCTGCGAGGCGTTTGAGCCTCTGGCGGTCGGCGGTTTCCCTTACGACCAATGACGCAGATCAAAACATCACAGAATTTGTCAAATACCGATTGTCATGTGATGTTTTCGCTGGTATAAACCTGACCGATCGGTCGATTAAAGAACCGAGCGGCTCGTTAGCCCATAAGAAACATCATCAAAGCCCCCGGGAGGACTGCGTGAACGAAGCCTTCATCTGCGATGCGGTGAGAACGCCGATTGGCCGCTATGGCGGTGCTCTGTCGGGCGTGCGGGCCGATGATCTCGCTGCCATGCCGCTCACTGCGCTGATGGAGCGCAATCCGACGGCGGATTGGTCGCAGATTGACGATCTGATCTATGGTTGCGCTAATCAGGCTGGCGAAGACAATCGTAATGTCGGCCGTATGGCGATCCTCTTGTCAGGTCTACCGATCTCTATTCCCGGGACAACCATCAACCGTCTTTGCGGTTCAGGGATGGATGCGGTCGGCATGGCTGCTCGCGCAATCCGCGCAGGCGATTGCGAGATGATGATCGCAGGTGGCGTCGAAAGCATGACGCGCGCTCCGTTCGTGATGCCGAAGGCTGAAACCGCGTTTTCGCGCGCCAATGCCGTTTATGACACGACCATTGGCTGGCGCTTTCCGAATCCGAAATTGAAAGCGGCGTTTGGTACCCATTCCATGCCAGAGACGGCTGACAATGTGGCCGAGCAATTTAATATCAGCCGCGCTGATCAGGATGCCTTCGCTTTAATTAGCCAGGCGCGCTGGGCGACGGCGCAAGCGGCCGGGCGGTTCCGCGATGAGATTGTCCCTGTGCGCATCC
>VERN01000305.1 GCA_018882635.1 Beijerinckiaceae bacterium
GTGATGGCCCTGATGCCAAGCGCATCGTGCAGAAATCCGGCGAATACAAGCTCGCTTGGTATTTGCTGATGCCTGGGATGATGGAGCCGGTTATTGAAGAGTATAAGCGCACGGGAATAAAACCGAAGGGCGCGCGCGCAGTGGGCGCGATGGCCGATCTGGTGCCACTCGCGCAAATTGCCGAAGTCACATCGTTGGTCGGCGCGCCTTTTTACAACACGTTTGGTGCAACAGAGACAGGTCTGCCGCCATGTTCTTCCGTTTTGATTCCGCCCGGCACGATTCCTAAAAATCTCTCAAAGCGCCAATCGTCACTTTGCACCATTCGTCTCGTTGATGCCGATGGCAACACTGTGCCTGATGGCGAGCCGGGTGAAATGGCCATTCGTGGTCCAACCGTTTTCTCTGGCTATTGGAATGCGGCTGAAACCAACGCCCGCGATTTTAAGGATGGCTGGTTCCGCATGGGCGATCTGTTTCGCAAGAATCCCGACGGCTCGTATGATTTCGTCGATCGCGCCAAATACATGATCAAATCGGGCGGAGAGAATATCTATCCCGCCGAGATCGAGCGTGTGCTTCTCGCTGATCCGCGCATTGCTGATGCAGCGATCGTGCGCAAGAAAGATCCGCAATGGGGTGAGGTGCCGGTCGCATTCGTGGCGGCCCGCGACAAAGGGCTGAGCGCGGCCGATATCGAGGCGCTCTGCCGGGCCAAACTCGCCGGTTACAAACGGCCAAAGGAAGTCCGCTTCATCGCCTTTGAAGATTTCCCGCGCTCGACGACCGGCAAGATCCAGCGCCACGCCATGGAGGCATGGTTGACCGCGTGAAGGGTGCGATCCGTCATGGCAGAAAGAGCGGGCAAACCAGTGGATTCTTGCGCCCAGCCCGGTCTACAATCGTTTTAAGCCGGCCTCGTCCGGCAAACAGAAGGGCGGGATCGCCCCGCCTCAGGGAGGAAGACCATGAAGAAGTTTGAGCTGTCGCGTCGCGGCTTCATGCAGGGCGCGGCCGGTCTTGCCGCCTTCGGATCGACGGGGGCTTATGCCCAGCTCGCTCTGCCGAAGGAAGCGGTCGCCATCAACATCGTCGACGTTGCGGGCAATCTCGCGCTGACGCAGAAGGCCTTCGAAGCCTATCGCAAAGCCAAGCCGAACCTCGTCTCGAAATTCACCTTCACAAAAGCGCCCGCACCCGAACTGCCCGGCAAGATCAAGGCGCAGCAGGATGCTAACCGCGTTGACATCGATCTCGTGCTGACCGGCACCGATGCGCTCGCGGCCGGGATTGAGCAGAAGCTCTGGCTCGACATTGTCGGCCAATATGGCAAGAACCTCCCGGACCTCAACGCGATCTACCTCAAAGGTGCCGCGATGATGCAGTCGCTGGCCAAAGGGCAGGGCGTGGTCGTCGCTTATTACCCGTCAGGTCCGCTGCTTGAATATATGCCTGACAAGGTGAAGACGCCGCCGACATCGGCTGAAGAATTGCTCGCTTGGGCCAAGCAGAACCCGAACAAGTTCCTCTATGCCCGCCCCGCCAATTCTGGCCCCGGCCGCACCTTCATCATGGGCCTGCCCTACATCCTCGGCGACAAAGACCCGAAGGATCCGATCAAGGGCTGGGATAAGACCTGGGCTTATTTGAAAGAGCTCGGCCAATATATCGAATATTATCCGACCGGAACCGGCGTCACGATGAAGGAACTCGGCGAAGGCACACGTCACATGATCGTGTCGACGACGGGGTGGGACATCAACCCGCGCGTGCTCGGCGTCGTACCGAAGGAAGCCAAGATCGCCACGCTGAAGAATTTCCGCTGGGTGATCGACGCGCATTATATGGTCGTGCCGAAGGGCGTCGCGCCGGAGAAAGTGGCCGTCCTCGTCGACATGATGAACTTCATGCTGACCAAGGAAGCGCAAGCCTACACTTATGACGAGGGCTATTTCTATCCGGGCCCGGCCGTGAAGGATGTGCCGCTCTCAATGGCGCCGCCGGAAAGCCAGCAGGCGATCAAGGATTTCGGCCGTCCCGAATATGACAAGTTGATCGCCGACGTGCCGCTCGAATTGCCGCTTGAGCCGGACCAGATGGTTCTCGCCTTCCGCAAATGGGACGAGGAAATCGGCGCCAAAAAGACGAAGTGATTTTTCGTCTGACATTTGAATAAGAAAACGCCCGCTGGAAACAGCGGGCGTTTTTCATGATGCGGTGGCGTGGGCCATCGGCGCGACGCGTTGCTTCATCTGGCTCACACCAATCCAAATCCCGGCCATGGCGAGTAGTGTGAAGC
>VERN01000306.1 GCA_018882635.1 Beijerinckiaceae bacterium
GTATTGAGCGCGGCGAAATTGTTTGCATCATTGGTCCGTCGGGCTCCGGCAAATCGACGGTGCTCCGCTGTATCAATGGGCTTGAAGCCTATGATCAAGGCGATATTCGCGTTGGCTCAACCCGGGTGAACCGGGACGATCGAAGCATTGTTGATGTGCGAAAACGCGTCTCAATGGTGTTTCAACGTTTTAATCTATTTCCGCATCGCACCGCCCTCGAAAACGTGACCGAAGGCCCGATCTATGTGAAGAAAGAGCCGCGTGAACAGGCCGAGGCGCGCGGACGCCAATTATTGGCGCGTGTTGGGTTGGCGGAGAAAGAAAATGCGCATCCGCCGCAATTATCCGGCGGGCAGCAGCAGCGCGTGGCGATTGCGCGTGCTCTGGCGATGGAACCCGAAGCGATCCTTTTTGACGAGCCGACATCAGCGCTTGACCCTGAACTCGTGGGCGAAGTGCTGGCCGTGATGAAAAGTCTTGCCGAAGAAGGCATGACCATGATCATCGTCACGCATGAAATTGCATTTGCCCGTGAAGTGGCTGATCGCTGCATTTTCATGGATCAAGGTGTCATCGTCGAAGAAGGCCCGGCAAGCACGATGTTGTCGTCGCCGCAGCAACCACGCACGCAGGATTTCCTGCGCCGTGTCACACATCCAATCTGATGGGAGGTCGTCATGGCTGAACCCTTTCCACTCGCGCCTGCTCTCTGGGCTGCGACGGCGACGCCCGCATTACCGACCCCTGCTTTAGCGGATGACGTTGAGATTGATTTTTGCGTGATCGGCGGCGGTTATGCGGGCCTCTCGACCGCGTTGCATATCGCTGAAGCCGGAGGACATGTGATTGTTCTTGAGGCGCGCGAACCGGGCTGGGGTGGTTCGGGCCGTAATGGCGGACAAGTGATCCCGGGATTGAAATATGATCCTGATGATATGATCGCAACTTATGGCGAGGAAAAAGGCCATAAGCTTTTGCAATTCGCGGCCACGACGGCTGATAAGGTGTTCGATCTCATCGCCAAATATGAGATGGATGTGCCGCATGTCCGCGAAGGTTGGATTCAGGCCGCCCATTCCGACGAGGGGCTTGCGCTCGCAAAAAAGCGCGTGACGCAATGGTCAAAACATGGCGTCGCCGCGCGTCTTTTATCAAAAGAGGAAACGGCTGATCGGCTTGGTACGACATCTTATGAAGGGGGCTGGCTTGATCCCCGTGGCGGAGCCATTCAGCCTCTGTCCTATGCACGTGGATTGGCGCGCGCAGCCGTGTCGCAAGGCGCGCGCATCCATGGCGAAACAGCTGTGACAGATATCACGCGTGAGGGTGAAAGGTTTCGCGTGTCAACCGCACAAGGTAAAACCGTACGCGCGAAAAAAGTTATCATGTGCACCAACGCCTATGCAGGCGATCTTGTGCCGGGTCTCCGTCAAACCTTTGTCGACGTGAATTCATTTCAAGTGGCGACCGCACCGCTTTCAGACAATATAAGAAAAACGATCCTGCCTTACGGGCAGGTTTCATCCGATACGCGCAAACTTCTTCTCTATTTTCGTCTCGATCATACCGGGCGGTTGCTGATGGGTGGGCGTGGTCCATTCCGCGAACCCAACAGTGAGGATGATTGGGCCCATCTTGTGCGTGTGGTCACTAAAATGTTCCCACAGGTCAAAGACGTTCCGATCAATTATCGGTGGGGCGGACGTGTGGCTCTGACCCAGGATTTTCTTCCCCATATCCATGAGCCAGAACAAGGTTTCATCATCGATGTTGGGTGTCTCGGCCGCGGCGTTGGGTTGCAGACAGCGATGGGGCAGGCGCTTGCTGGTTACGCGATGAGCGGCAATGCAGATCTACTTCCTTTCCCTATTCGCCCGATTGATCCGATCCCGTTTCATATGTTCCGCCGCGTTGGCCTTGCGGCGATTATCGCGTGGTATCGCTTCCAAGATGGCGGCGTCAAACAAACATAAAAAAGCCGGCCGCAAGGGCCGGCTTTTCAACGCGTTTAGCCGCGCTCAAGCGCGCTTGAGATTCCACGGATAGGGTGCGGATCCGGGTAACATGCCGGTGAGTGATTTGCGGTAGCTCGTCTTCAACGTGAATTGCCCGAGCGGCACCGTCGCAACGCCTTCGAGTGCAATACGACCGAGCTCGGCGGCAGCCATTTTCTGGTTTTTTTCGTCTGTGGCAAAAAGCCATTCGTCCGCCAATTCTTCGGCGCGTGCACTGGTCCACCAACCATTCCAGCCTTTTGCACCTTGTCCGCGAACGAGGAGCGATGTAGCCG
>VERN01000105.1 GCA_018882635.1 Beijerinckiaceae bacterium
ACCTCAGACAAGGATGCGGCCGCATTCCATGACGAGCTGCGCTACATGCTCGCGATGCAGATGGTGGCGCCGAATTCGCCGCAATGGTTCAACACGGGACTGCATTGGGCGTATGGCATCGACGGTCCGTCGCAGGGCCATTTCTATGTCGACTTCCAGACCAAGAAGCTGGTGAAGTCAAAATCCTCTTACGAGCATCCGCAGCCGCATGCCTGCTTCATCCAGTCAGTGGCTGACGACCTCGTGAATGAGGGCGGCATCATGGACCTCTGGGTGCGTGAAGCGCGCCTGTTCAAATATGGTTCGGGCACCGGTTCGAACTTCTCGATGCTGCGCGGCGAAGGCGAAAAGCTCGCCGGTGGCGGCCGCTCTTCGGGCCTCATGTCGTTCCTGAAAATCGGCGACCGCGCTGCGGGCGCGATCAAATCGGGCGGCACCACGCGTCGTGCGGCGAAGATGGTTGTCGTCGACGCCGACCATCCGGATATCGAAGCCTATATCGATTGGAAGGTGCGTGAAGAGCAGAAGGTCGCCGCCTTGGTGACTGGCTCGAAGCTCTGCCAGAAGCACCTCAAAGCCATCATGAAGGCCTGCGTGAATTGCGATGGCCCGGCGGATTCTTGCTTCGACCCGGAAAAGAACCCGGTGCTGAAGAAGGAAATCAAGCTCGCACGCCGCGTGCTGATCCCGGACAATTACATCAAGCGCGTCATCCAATTTGCCAAGCAGGGCTACACCGAAATCGAATTCGACACCTATGACACGGATTGGGATTCAGAAGCCTATCTCACTGTCGCGGGTCAGAACTCGAACAATTCGGTGTCGTTGAAGGATGATTTCCTCAACGCGGTCGATCAGGATGGCGATTGGAATCTCATCCGTCGTACGGACGGCAAGGTGCACAAAACGCTCAAGGCGCGCGATTTGTGGGAAAAGATCGGCCATGCCGCGTGGGCCTCGGCTGATCCGGGCCTGCACTTCAACTCGACGATGAATGATTGGCACACATGCCCGGCCTCTGGCCCGATCCGCGCGTCGAACCCGTGCTCGGAATATATGTTCCTCGACGATACGGCGTGCAATCTCGCCTCGTTGAATCTGCTGCAGTTCCGCAATCAAGACGGCACGATCAATGTCGCGTCGTATGAGCATGCCGTACGCCTCTGGACGATGGTGCTCGAAATTTCGGTGCTGATGGCGCAGTTCCCGTCAAAGGAAATTGCGGAACTCTCCTACGAGTACCGCACGCTCGGCCTCGGCTACGCCAATATTGGCGGCCTGCTGATGACGAATGGCATTCCCTATGATTCCGACGAGGGCCGCGCAATCTGCGGCGCGCTCACCGCGATCATGACGGGCGTTGCTTACAAGACCTCCGCTGAAATGGCGAAGGAATTGGGTCCGTTCCCGGGCTACAAGAAGAACGCCGATCACATGCTGCGCGTGATCCGCAACCATCGTCGTGCCGCGCATGGCGAAGCGACCGGTTACGAAAAGCTCGGCGTGAACCCGGTTCCGCTCGACCACGCCTCATGCCCAGAGCCGATCCTTGTCGAGCGCGCCAAGCTCGCATGGGACGAAGCGCTCGCGCTCGGTGAAAAGCATGGTTACCGCAATGCGCAGGCGACCGTGATCGCGCCGACCGGCACGATCGGTCTCGTTATGGATTGCGACACCACCGGCATCGAACCTGATTTCGCGCTGGTGAAATTCAAGAAGCTCGCCGGTGGCGGCTACTTCAAGATCATCAACCGCGCCGTGCCGGAAGCGCTGCGCACGCTGGGTTATTCGGAAAGCCAGATTGCAGAAATCGAAGCCTATGCCGTTGGCCATGGCTCGATTGCGCAGGCGCCGGGCGTGAACCATTCGACATTGCGTGCGAAGGGCTTCACGGATGAGAAAATTGCCGCCGTCGAAAAAGGCATGGCGTCGGCGTTTGACATCAAGTTCGTGTTCAACAAATGGACGCTGGGCGATGACTTCCTCACCGGCACGCTCGGCGTGCCCGCGGACAAGCTCAATGATCCGGCGTTTGAACTTCTGCCCTTCCTCGGTTTTGCGAAGGCCGACATCGAAGCTGCGAACATTCATGTCTGCGGCGCGATGACACTTGAAGGCGCACCGCACCTCAAGATCGAACATTATCCGGTGTTTGATTGCGCCAATCCGTGCGGCCGCATCGGCAAGCGTTATCTGTCGGTCGAAAGCCACATTCATATGATGGCCGCGGCGCAGCCCTTCATTTCGGGTGCGATCTCCAAGACCATCAACATGCCGAATGATGCAACGGTCGAGGATTGCAAGAGCGCCTATATGCTCTCGTGGAAACTCGCTCTGAAAGCCAATGCGCTCTACCGCGATGGCTCGAAGCTGTCACAGCCGCTCAATTCGCAGCTCATCTCGGATGACGAAGATGAAGCCGATGACGTGATCGAAACGATGGTCGCTCAGCCCGCAGCAGCCCGCGCGGCCGCTATGGCGGAAAAAATCGTCGAGCGTGTTGTCGAGCGCATCGAGCGTGTGCGTGATCGCGAGCGTCTGCCAGATCGCCGCAAGGGTTACACCCAGAAGGCGATTGTCGGTGGCCATAAGGTGTATCTGCGCACCGGCGAATATGAAGATGGTCGTCTCGGCGAAATCTTCATCGACATGCACAAGGAAGGCGCGGCCTTCCGCTCGTTGATGAACAATTTCGCCATCGCGATTTCGCTGGGCCTGCAATATGGCGTGCCGCTGGAAGAATATGTCGAAGCGTTCACCTTCACGCGCTTCGAGCCGGCCGGCTTCGTGCAGGGCAATGACGCGATCAAGAATGCGACATCGGTGCTCGATTACGTGTTCCGCGAACTTGCGATCTCCTATATCGGCCGCGCCGATCTCGCTCACGTCTCACCCGACGCGATTGGGTTCGACAAGATCGGCAAGGGCGAAGATGAAGGCAAGGCACCGGCTAACCAAGGTTCGCGCGTTGTCTCGAAGGGTCTCGTGCGTGGCAAGACGACCAATCTGATGGCGATTGACGGTGGCGCTGTCACCGAAGCGCGCGGTCAAACGTCTGTCATCGCGACCGGTCTTGCAACAGCGGGAGCAACGGCACTCAAGCAAGATGTGGCCGCTGAAGTGGATGACGCGATGGCACGCCTCGGCTTCGCAGCCGCGGGCACGGCGCAAGCCGCAGCGCCAGCGCCGAAGGCCCTCGACAAGCGCGAAGAAGCGCGGATGAAGGGCTATGTTGGCGAAGCCTGCCCCGAATGCGCGAATTTCACGCTCGTGCGCAACGGCACCTGCTTGAAGTGCGACACATGCGGCTCGACGACGGGTTGCTCGTAAGCGCTCGATTATAAACTAACGAAAAGGGGCCGCTTCGCACGGCCCCTTTTTTGTTGAAATGATTTTCACCCGCCGGATGATCGCCGCTCTCCTATCGGTTCACGGAATCGCATAGGTCCCGGTGATATGGGCGACCAATTCTGTCTCACCTTCTGAGCGCAGCGCGACTTCGCCCATCGCCAGACGACGGCCGACTTTTAGCAAGCGGCATTCGCCAATCAGTGGGCGCGGTCCGGGCTTGCGCAAAAAATTCACATTGAAGCTCGTTGTGACGGCAAGCGGTACATGGCCGATGGTGGCGAGCAGCGCGACATAGAGCGCGAGATCACCGAGCGTCATCATCGCAGGGCCGGAAATGGTGCCGCCGGGCCGCAATTGGCTTTCATGATAGGCCATGCGCATGGTGGCCGTCTTGGGCGCGCAATCGAGGATCTCCCAGATTTTTCCGTGTACGAAAATCTGCGGGAATTCTTGTGCGAGAAAAATCTCGATCTCATCGCGGCTGAGGCCGACAGGCTTGGTCATCATCACAATCCCGGGAAACGCTCACTCGTTGGTAAAAGGCGGAAGCCCGGCTGTGAAGAGGCTGGATTGACGAGCGGGGCGCGCTGGCCCATCGTTTTCGCATGGATCAAAGCCCCCTCCTCCGCTCGGACGCCGATGGCGTCGCGACCCTGACGCTGAACCGGCCCCAAAGCCGCAACGCCCTGTCCGAAGGACTGATCGGCGCGCTCAGCGAAACGCTCGACGCCATCGCGACTGACCCGACCGTGCGCGCGGTGGTCATCGCAGCGCAGGGGCCTGTCTTCTCGTCTGGGCATGACCTCAAGGAGATGACAGCGCATCGGGCTGATCCGGACCGGGGCCAAGCCTATTACACCGATATTCTTGGCCGCTGCGCCGCCATGATGCTGCGGATCGTTCATCTGCCGCAGCCGGTAATTGCCGCCGTCGAAGGCGTGGCGACTGCGGCCGGATGCCAGCTCGTGGCCACCTGCGACCTCGCGGTCGCGGGTGCAGAGGCCCGCTTCTCAACGCCGGGAGTGCATATCGGCCTTTTCTGCTCGACGCCGATGGTGGCGCTTTCCCGCAATGTTGCCCGCAAGCACGCCATGGAAATGCTGCTCTTGGGCGAGTTCGTGGGGGCTGCGGACGCCGCGCGGATGGGCCTCATCAACCGGGCTGTTGCGAGCGGTGGCGCGCTGGCCGAAGCGCATCACATGGCGGCCATCATCGCGTCCAAAGCGCCTGCCGTTTTGAAGATCGGCAAAAGGGCCTTCTACGATCAGCTTGAGCGTCCGCTCGCCGATGCCTATCGCGAAGCCTCGCGTGTGATGGTCGAGAACATGCTGGCGCGCGATGCCGAGGAAGGGATTTCAGCCTTCATCGAAAAACGCACACCGGTGTGGAGCTGATCGCGGTTGAAGCAGACCCTTCCCGGCTCTAAGACGCTGTCATGACATTCAATCCCGCCGCCCACGAACATTATAACGACGAAGCGATCCGCCATATTCTGCGCGATACGAAAACGATCGCGCTCGTCGGCGCTTCACAAAATGAATCAAGACCGAGCTATATCGTTGTGAAATACCTCAAAGAACGGGGTTACACGATCTATCCGGTCAATCCCGGCCTGGCCGGTCAAACGCTCTTAGGCCTGCCCGTTTATGGTTCATTGAAAGACGTGCCGCAGCCCGTCGACATGGTCGAGATCTTCCGGAATTCGGAAGCGGCCGGGCCAATCACGGACGAGGCCTTGGCGCTGCCGGTGAAGCCCAAAGTGATCTGGATGCAGCTCTCTGTTCGCAATGATGCGGCCGCTGCCCGGGCTGAGGCAGCGGGCGTGACTGTGATTATGAACCGTTGCCCGAAGATCGAATATGGCCGCCTCTCCGGCGAGATCGGCTGGCAAGGGATCAACTCACGCATCCTCTCGGCCAAGAAGCCCGTGATGAGCGGCAAAGGGATCCAAAAGCGGACGATCGGCCCGGCCTACCCGACAAGGCCCTCCTAAGCCCTCGGGCGACCGCCGATTGACCCTTCCTGTGCTGTTCTGTAAAAAGAACAAAGTGACCGATTTATCCTTATAGGCGGAGCGCCCCATGTCCGATCTCCAGACCCCCGGTTTTGCCACCCTCGCCGTCCATGCGGGCGCACAACCCGACCCCGCCACAGGCGCCCGCGCCACCCCGATCTATCAGACAACAAGCTTCGTCTTCGACGACGTCGACCACGCGGCCTCGCTGTTCGGCCTTCAGGCGTTTGGGAACATCTATACGCGTCTCGGCAACCCCACTTGTGCGGTGCTGGAAGAACGCGTTGCGGCGCTCGAAGGCGGCACCGCGGCTTTGGCCGTCGCCTCAGGCCATGCGGCCGAGTTTCTCGTGTTCCACACGCTGTTGCAGCCAGGTGATGAATTCATCGCATCGAAGAAGCTCTATGGCGGCTCGATCAACCAGTTCAATCACGCCTACAAGAATTTCAACTGGAACGTCGTTTGGGCTGATCCGGATGATCTTTCCACATTCGAACGCGCCATTACGCCAAAAACGAAAGCGATCTTTATTGAATCGATCGCCAATCCGGGCGGCGTGATCACCGACATTCAAGGCATTGCTGATATTGCGCATAAGCACGGCATTCCGCTGATCGTCGACAATACGATGGCAACGCCCTACCTCATCCGCCCCTTTGAATTTGGCGCTGATATTATCGTGCATTCGGCGACGAAATTTTTGGGCGGCCATGGCAATTCGATCGGCGGTATCATTGTCGATGGCGGTAAGTTCGATTGGGTAAAATCGGGTCGCTATCCGATGCTGTCACAGCCGCGGCCTGAATATAATGGCATGGTGCTGGGTGAAACATTCGGCAATTTCGGTTTCGCCATTGCATGCCGCGTGCTGGGCCTGCGCGATCTTGGACCTGCCCTTTCGCCTTTCAATGCCTTCATGATCTTGAACGGCATTGAAACATTGCCGTTGCGCATGCAGCGCCATTCCGACAATGCGCTGAAGGTGGCCGAGCACCTCGCCAAGCATCCGAAGGTGGAATATGTCTCCTATCCGGGCTTGCCGAACGACAAATATTACGCGCTCGCCAAACGCTACACGCCGAAGGGTGCAGGCGCTGTATTTACCTTCGGCTTGAAGGGTGGATACGAAGCGGGGATCAAACTCGTCTCGCATCTGAAACTCTTCTCCCATCTCGCCAATATTGGTGACACGCGGTCACTCGTGATTCATCCGGCCTCGACGACGCATCGTCAGTTGACCGATGAGCAGCGCAAACAGGCGGGCGCGGGACCGGAAGTGGTGCGCCTCTCCATCGGCATTGAAGACGTGTCGGATTTGATTGCCGATTTGGATGATGCGCTCGCGCTCACCTGATCGCATCATCATAACGCTGATAAAAAGCCCGCGTGATGCGGGCTTTTTTTGTGCGCAGATTGTCGCAGGTGTGATCCCGCGCCATGCCGATCATGGCTCGGGTAATGGCTTGGGTAATTGTGGCAGGGATGGACCGCACCGGCGTCGATTGATCCTTTTTATATTCCACCCACCAAACCGATCGGGTGCGTTCTTAAATCAAAGGCCGCGTGATGATGGGCAAGATCGGGGTGCTGACACAGGTCGGGATCTGCCCAGCAAGCTTCGACCATACCCCCGCACACCGCGCCATCGTCTTGGTTTGACGCCGACGGCCACTCCCTTAAAACGGAGGGATGGCAACCGAATCTTACCGCTTACGACCCGACCCAAACGACCCTGCCCTCACCCGCGCCGTGACAGGCGTCGATGAAACAGGCCAAAGCGTCACAACACGCGTCACTGTTGAACGCGCACTGACGCTTTATCTGAATGCGCGGGAGATCGTCACCATGATGACGATCCTTGATTATCCTGCCGAGCTTGCGGTGGGTTACCTGCTCAATCAGGCGATGCTTAAGCCTGACGATGTTGTGACTGGTATCGATTATGACGAGGATCTCGGTGTCGTCGTCGTGCGCACGGATATCGAGACGAATTTCGAAGATAAGCTCAAGAAGAAAACGCTGACATCAGGATGCGCGCAAGGCACCGCCTTCGGTGATCTGATGGAAGCGCTCGATACAATTACCCTGCCGCGTGCCGAATTTCGCACGAGCTGGCTTTACCGTCTCACACATGCGATTAACACAACGCCATCGCTCTATCTCGAAGCGGGCGCGATCCATGGCTGCGTTTTGTGCGAGGAAGATCGCCCCATCGTCTATATGGAAGATGTGGGCCGTCATAATGCCGTCGACAAAATTGCCGGCTGGATGTTTCTCAATAAAGTGTCTGGCGCCAATAAAAGCTTTTACACAACGGGTCGCCTCACATCGGAAATGGTCATCAAGACGGTGCGGATGGGGATTCCTGTTCTTGTCTCACGTTCAGGATTTACCGCTTGGGGTGTCGATCTTGCGCGCCAAACGGGGCTAACGCTGATTGGCCGGGCGCGCGGTAAACGCTTTGTTGCATTGGCGGGCGAAGACCGCATCGTTTTCGATCAAGATCTCAATTATGTCGCCGATGAATCGGCGAAAGCGCGGCGGAAAGGCGCAATGGGTGATGAGTAATCGCGTCCTTGGTGTTTTGCTCGCAGGTGGTCTCGCGCAGAGGATGGGAGGCGGCGACAAGCCGCTGAAATTAGTCGGCGGCATTTCAATTCTTGATCGCGTGATCGGCCGCATGGTGATGCAATGCGATCTTTTGGCGTTAAATGCCAATGGCGATCCGCAGCGTTTTTCTTTCACAAGTCTTCCGGTTTTCGCTGATGCCATCCCTGATTATGCAGGGCCGCTCGCGGGCATTCTCGCGGCGATGGATTTTGCCGCGGCGCAAGGCTTCACGGATATTTTGACGGTCTCGGCAGACAGTCCTTTCTTGCCGCGCGATCTGTCACTCCGGCTGACGCTGGAGCGACGCGGCGCACAGCTGAAATTGGCTTGCGCGAAATCGGGCGGCTACACCCATCCGCCCATCGGGCTGTGGGATGTGGAATTGCGGCACGATCTCAGGCAAGCGCTGTTGGATGGGGAGCGCAAGATTGACCGCTGGACGAAGAGACATGGGGTGGCCGAGGTGGAATGGCCGACCCTGCCCTTCGACCCGTTTTTCAACGCCAATAAGCCAGAAGATATTGAGGCCGCCGAGGCCATTCTGGCGCGTCATCCAGACGCTTGAAGAAGTCCGATTCAGAGCCTAGAAGAGGGTCATACATCAGGGGGGAGACGGACCCATGAACGCTTTTATTCTTTCAGTCGTGGCCGCAGTCGGCATCGCCGTGGGCGCCTTTTACGTCCTCAATGCCGAATGGCAGAAGCCAGCTTACGAAGCCTATACGACGGGCGCTGCGCGCGTTGGCGATGCGGGCGACAATCTGGTCGGCAAAGACTGGCCGAAGATGTTCAAGCTCGACCATAAATCAGGCTCATAAAAGCGCGGCATAAGCGAGGAAGCCGGCCGTCTCACCGACGGCGAGGCTTTCGCTATACTCCGGCAATACGAGCAGGCCATCCGTCTCAGTCAGAGACGACAAGACCCCCGCCCCGTCGCGGGGGTGTTTGTTTGCGATGATATGATCGCCCTCTTTGACCAGCGTCACGCGCACATATTCGCGTCGCCCGGTTTTCTTGCGATAGGCGAAGCCCGCCACGACCGGCAGGGGCAAGGGCGGGGTCACATCCGCACCCGACAGCGCGGCCATCAGCGGCCGCACAATGGCGGCAAAGGTCACAAACACCGCGACCGGGTTTCCCGGCAGGCCGACAAAGGCCGCGTCCCCAATCGTCCCCATGGCGACCGGGCGACCGGGCTTGATTGCCATGCGCCAGAAATTCAACGCGCCGACATCCTCGACCGCCGCTTTGACATGATCCTCCTCGCCAAGCGAAACGCCGCCCGAGGTCAGGATCACATCGTGCCCCTGCGCCGCCGCCAGTGCCTTGGCAATAGCAGGCCGGTTATCGGGCAGGATGCCAAGATCCGTCACGATCAAGTCAGGTCGTGTGCACAGGGCCCGCAAGAGCGCCCGATTGGAATCGTAGATCCCCGCTGACGAGCGAGGCTGACCGGGCTCTGTCACCTCATTGCCGGTTGAGAACAGAGCAACACGCAATGCGCGCCGAACGGTGACATGCGTTTGACCCAACGCGGCACCGAGCGCGATGTGCTGCGCTGCCAGCACCGTGCCCGCAGGCAGCGCGACGGACCCTTCAGCGACATCCTCCCCGGCCGGACGCGCATTGGCGCCCTTTTTCAAACCGGGCGGCAGCACCGCCCAATCGCCATCGCGGGTGACATCTTCTTGCATGAACACCGTGTCGAACCCGGCGGGCATTGGTGCACCGGTAAAGATGCGGATTGCGCACGCCCCCTCAGCGCCCTGCCCTTCGGCACCGGCGGCAATGCGGCCTTTGATCAGCAAGCGCGTTTCTCGATCTGCCGACAAATCCGCAAAACGCACGGCATAGCCATCGACCGCAGAATTAGCGAAGGGCGGCAGCGGTAAGGGCGCAATAACATCATGCGCCAAAGTGCGACCGAGTGCGGCCGCAAGCGGTAAGGTTTCGACCGCCGCGACCGGTTGCACGCGCGTTTTGAGCGCGGCGATGGCCTGCTCCACGGTGAGGACA
>VERN01000307.1 GCA_018882635.1 Beijerinckiaceae bacterium
ATCCGCTGGGGCGAAGAGGTGGGTGCAGCGTTCGCCAATATGGCGGCGTATCAAGGTTATGCGGCTGTCGCTTATCCGCATGGAAGCCTGTTGTCTTGGACGACCATCGAAAAAGGGGGCGTGTTGGTCAATAGCAGCGGGCATCGCTTTGGCGATGAGAGCACCGGCTATTCGGGTTATGCCCGTATCGTTCTCTCGCAGGGTGATTTCGCCTATGCGATTTTCGATCAGAAGATTTTCGATGTCGCTTCGCTCGAAGAAGAATTCATGGAATTGGTGAAGTTCGGCGGCGTGAAAAAAGCCGACAGCGTCGAAGCCCTGGCGGGTTTAATGGATCTTGATCCGGCGGCGGTGTCCATTGCAGTGTCGACCTATAATCAAGCGGCCCGAGGCGTCGTTACGGATGAGTATGGGCGCAAGGATTTTGGGTTGGGCGCGCTTGAACCGCCTTTCTATATTTGCCGTGTCACGCCAGGCCTTTTTCATACCCAGGGCGGTTTGAAAATTGATGGCGATGCGCATGTTCTTTCGAAATCCGGAAAGCCTGTTCCCAATTTATTTGCCGGTGGCGGCGCAGCTGCGGGCATCTCAGGACGCGCTGGCGCGCTCGGCTATGCATCGGGGAATGGGCTATTGTCAGCCATTGCGCTGGGTCGCATTGCCGGGATGAAAGCAGCCGAGGAGCTGAAGGCAAGATGAGTTTAGCGCGCGCCCTTGTCGCGCAATGGCGCGCGGCTCAACCCATCACGGCGCCGGTTGCGCTCAGAGCTGGCCGTTTGCATGTGCTCGATGCGCTTGGTGTCGGACTTGCAGCGTCAACATTGGATCAAGGAGATGCGTGGCTGCGTTTTTCGCAGGAGCTCAATAAGGGTCCAGCTTTGCTTATGTCTCGCAATGCGGGTGCATCCGCAGCCGATGCGGCGCTTGTGAATGGTGGCCTGATTCATTCGCTGGAGTTTGACGACACGCACACCGCATCCATCGTCCATGGCAGTGCAGTGCTTCTCCCCGCAGCTTTAGCGGCGGGACAGACCGCAGGTTCGACGGGCGGCGCCATGTTGGCGGCTTACATCAAAGGATGGGAAGCGATGATCCGCATCGGGCTTGCAGCCGAGGGCGGATTTCAACGACGCGGTTTTCAAATTACATCGGTTGCGGGCGCGATGATCGCTGCTTTGATCGCGGCGGATCTCATGGGCGCGACGGATGATGAAATGGTGGCTTCGGCGGGTATTGCGCTTAGCCAAGCATCCGGTGTCTTTGAGTTTTTAACAAATGGCTCGAGTGTGAAATCAATGCACCCGGGCTGGGCGGCTCATGCAGGCGTCTTGGCTGCTCAATTGGCGCGCGCTGGGATGGGTGGCCCTGAGACAGCATTTGAAGGGCAGCGTGGCCTGTTCAAGGCTTTTACCGCAGAAGGCAAGGGCGCCGATGGCTTCGCGCAGCAGTTAAATGATTTTGGTACAGTTTGGCATATTGCGGATGCGGCCTTTAAATTTGTTCCATCGTGCCATTATCTTCACCCCTTTGTTGAAGGGGCGGCGCGCTTGATGCGCGATGGAGTTTCAGCCGATCAGATCGTCAGTGGTCAATTGCGCATCGCTGAAGGGGCAGCGCCGATTGTGTGCGATCCATGGGAGACAAAGCTCAACCCGCGTGATGGGCATGCGGCCCGCTGGAGCCTGCCTGTTGTCGTGGCCGAGCAATTCATCCATGGCCGCGTCGATCTCACGACATTCACCCGACGGGCGGATGACGCAACATTACAATTAGCCAAGCGTATGAGTTGGCAAAAACTCGAACCTCATCGTTTCCCGCATGCTTTTGAGGCTGAACTCGCATTTGTGTTGAATGATGGATCGGTCCGCTCTGTTCGGATTGACGATGTGTTTGGCAATGCAAGCCGTCCTGCAAGCGACACTGATGTTCTCTCAAAATTTCGTAACAATGCAGGGCGTGCCATCACAGATGATGCGGTTGAAGGCATCATCGCTTTCGTTTTGGCGCTTGAAACACACGCTCATCTTGATGAGCTTTCAACCCTCGTCGCAAGGAGACAATCATGACAGGCAATTCATGCGTCCTGCGTGGCGGTGAGGTTATCCTGCCGGGCGAAGGCCAAACGGTTTGCGATCTCGCTGTTGAGAGCGGCAAGATTGCTGCAATTTTGGCGCCGGGTACATTTTTTGACGCGCCATCTGTGAATATAGCGGGGCTCGTGGTGATGCCGGGCGCGATCGATCCGCATCTTCATCTCGGCCATGGCAAGGATATTTC
>VERN01000106.1 GCA_018882635.1 Beijerinckiaceae bacterium
GATCAAGCTTTGGGAATTTGTGAACCATTGTATCGATGGCGGCGAGGTTGATCGAGCAATCCTCGCGGATGGCGGTGTGCGGGCACCCGCCCGTCTCGACACCCATGATGCGCTCTTCCGGCAGAGCGCCCGCCACGGTCAGCAACCGCGCATCTTCCTTGGTGTAGATGTCGTTTGTGATGGCGCAGAGATCATAACGATCCCGCATACGTTTGCAGAGCGCTTCCATCAGCGCGGTCTTGCCGGAACCAACCGGCCCGCCAATCCCGACGCGCAAAGGTCCATGGGAAGTCATGAGCGAAACAGCCTCGTATATTGCGTTTCATGTTTCATCGACGCGATATCGGCGCGGATCGCCGAACCGCCAAGGTCTTCGAGACCCGCCTGCTCCGCCATCGCACCAACCGCCTGAACAGAAGGCAAGAGTGAGGCCATGATCTTCTGACCGTCCGTCTGACCGATCGGGCCAAGGCGAACGACCGCTGAGATGATGTTTGAGACAAAGGCGAGCAGAAAAGCATCGAGCGTTGGCCGCAGCGCCAGATTATGCCCGGCCGCTGTTACGCCAAGCGCGACTGGATAGGCCACATCGCCGTTCCATGCGCTTTTCAGAAGATCGAGCGTGTCCGTCCACCAGGCGGCTTTGATCGCAGTGATGAACGCATTGCCCTGCCCGGTCGCCTCAAGACGGCGCTCTTCGGAGGGCTGCAGTGCAACGGCAAGCTCAGCAATGTCATGCAGTGCGGCGGCATCGTTTGCCTGCGCGGCTGCAAAGGCGCATTTCAACAGGATGGCGTCATTGCGACCAGCACCATAGAGCAGGCAATCGGCAATCCACGCTTCGGCCGAGGCAGCGTCCTTCACATCGCCCGTTTCAACAGCCCATTCGAGACCGTGCGAATAGGCAAAGGCACCAACCGGGAAAGCGGGCGACAGCCAGACAAAAAGCGGGAGAGCGCCCGCCTCAGCCATGTTTGTGGGCGTGGCCGTGCGAATGATCGTGCGTGTGGCCATGCGTGTGGCCATGCGTATGATCATGACCGTGATCATGCGCGTGTTTTTCGAGATGCTCGTGATGATGCTGATGGGAGTGATCGTGACCGCAGCCACACCCACCGCCGCAGCACGCATTCTCTTGCTGCGCCACATGGTCTTTTGATTTCAGATCGAGCACTTCATGATGGTGCTGATGGGAATGATCATGCCCGCAACCGCACCCATGATCGTGATCATGGTGATCGTGGCCATGGGCATGATGGTCATGGGTATGGTGATCATGATGAGAATGATCATGGCCATGATGATGATGGCCATGCCCACCCTGATCATAAGCACCGCGCTCGGGCTGGAACGGACGCTCGACAGCGTTCACCGCACAACCGAGACCGCGCAACATTTCGACCAGTACATGATCGTCTTCAATGTAGATCGCATCTGCCGTCACTTCGGCAGGCGTGTGACGATTACCGATATGCCAAGCCGCCTTCATCAATCGCGCGGGGTTTTCTGTACGAATTTCGACAAGCTTTTGCGGCGCAGCCTTCACAAGCACGAGACGGCCATCTTCTAGCTTCAACGCATCGCCATCGTTCAATACAATGGCCTTTTCGAGATCGAGCAGGAATTCAGTTCCCGCCTGCCCCTTCAGCGTCACGCGACGACGATGGCGGCCCTCATGATCAAGGGAGACGGTGTCGATCACCTTGTCAGCTTTCACAGCGGGCTTGCGGACGGTCTGGGTGGCACGGAGCATGACGAAACCTCTCTCAACTGCTCCCTATCTAGGGGATTGGCGGGGGCGATGCCAGCCTGTCCTCAACACGCCAGCGGCGCGCTTTGATAATGACGACGGCCAACGATGCTAAAGCGATGGCGGCTGCCACCATCGCGACACCAATGGCCATTTTCGGGCCGCCCCGATCCAGCGCGAACGCAAAAATCACAGGGGCGATGCCATAGGCACAGTTTTGGAAGAAAGCGAGACGCCCGGCATGGCTGCCATATTGGCCCGATCCAAACGCCCAGAGGGGAATCGTGGCGCGGGTGACGGCGAGCGAGCCAGACGCAAAGGCGTAAAGGCCGATAAAGGCGATCGCGCCGGCGGCCACATGGCCAGCGAATAGGGCGGGCACAAAGCCAACAAACATGATGGCAGCGCCAATCAGGCCAACAACCGGGGGCGACATATGCCGGGCGACGAAAAAATCGAACCACCGCGCCGAGACCTGAACAAAGCCGACCGAGGACGCGAGCGTGAGCGCAAATCCTGCTGGCTGCCCCAGTGCTGTCAGCCAATCGAGAATGTTCAGCGTTGAGCCCCAAGAAACGAAACCGGCGCTTGTTAGACCCAGTGATAGCCAAACAAAAATATCGACGCGCCGCTTTTCCGGGATCGCGCCCGCATGGACCGGCATGGTCGCGCTTTCAGCAGGCGCCCTATAGCGTTCGCGCGGCAACACAAAATAATGCAGTGCACCGCAAAACAAAATATTCACGCCAGCATAGAAAAAACACACGCCACGCCAGCCGAGTGAAGCCTCCAAATGCGCTGTGAGCATCCATGAGAGCGAGCCCCCAACGCCGGTGAACAGCATCAGGATTCCCATCCGCTTGCGCGCCTCTGGCCCCGCAATTTGAGCGATGGATGTCATCGAACCAAGCGACAGGCAAAATGTGGAGGATATGCCAATGCCTAGCCATGCAAGGGCATAACTCAGCGCGCCTGTGGCAAAGCCTAGCAGCGCGATTGACAAGCCCATGCCAACAGAGCCCATCGCCATCAGAGCAGGCGTGCCGCGCTCATCAAAAAGCTTACCGATCCGCGGCGAAAGCACACCACTGGTGATGACCATGATGGTGATGCCAGCAAAAGCAAACTCGGTCGAAAAATTGAGCTCGCGCGCAATATCGCGCCCCATGATGCCGGGCAGATAGTAGCTCGTTCCCCAACCTGTCACCTGGGTGATGGCGAGAATGGCCGTGGCACGCGTGATCGCGCTCGGCATCGGCTGGGCGGCTCCATGGTGGGAGGGTCGATGCCTAAAACTTAGCCCGTTGATGAAGGGCTTGCCAAGACAAGGAAATCCCACCCCAAGCGGAGCTGCCGTGCCTAGACGGCATGGCGTTTCACCCTGCGAGGGTTAATGGCCATAGGCCCCTTAGAACAGGAAATAGCGCTGCGCCATGGGCAGCTCCTTCGCTGGCTCGCAGACGAGCAATTCACCATCGGCGCGCACGGCGTAGGTTTCCGCATCAACCTCAATTTCTGGCGTCGCATCATTATGAATCATGGATTTCTTTGAAATGCCGGAGCGGACATTTTCAACGGCTACGAAATCCTTGTCGACGCCCAAACGCTCTTGCAAATCATTGCGCAAAGCCGCTTGCGACACGAACACGATCGAGGATGTTGTCAGTGATTTTCCAAAGGCAGCGAACATCGGCTGATAGTGGACCGGCTGCGGCGTGGGGATTGATGCATTCGGATCTCCCATCGGCGCCGCGACGATTGAGCCTGCCTTAATGATCAGGTCAGGCTTCACGCCAAAAAATGCTGGTGACCACAAGACAAGATCCGCAAGCTTGCCAATTTCGATGGACCCAATGTGCTTATCAACGCCATGCGCGATGGCCGGATTGATCGTATATTTGGCAATATAGCGTTTGACACGATGATTATCAGCGCGACTATCGCCCTTCAGCGAACCGCGTTGCTGTTTCATTTTATCTGCCGTTTGCCATGTGCGCGTGATCACTTCGCCTAAGCGGCCCATGGCCTGAGAATCAGATGACATCATCGCGAGCGCGCCGATATCGTGGAGAATATCTTCTGCCGCGATGGTTTCCTTGCGGATCCGGCTTTCGGCAAAAGCCAAATCTTCAGGAATAGATGCGTCGAGATGGTGGCAGACCATCAACATATCGAGATGCTCATCGAGCGTGTTGACGGTAAAAGGCCGCGTTGGATTCGTTGAGGATGGCAGCACATTCGACAGGCCTGCGACCTTGATAATATCAGGTGCGTGGCCGCCACCTGCGCCCTCTGTATGAAAGGCGTGGATGGTACGCCCTTTGAACGCGGCGATCGTATCTTCCACGAAGCCAGACTCGTTGAGCGTATCTGTATGGATCATCACCTGAACGTCCTGCTTGTCAGCAACGCTCAGGCAATTATCGATAGCCGCCGGTGTAGTCCCCCAATCTTCATGGAGCTTCATGGCGCATGCGCCTGCTTCGATCATTTCATGCAGCGCATCGGGGCGTGACGCATTGCCCTTACCGGAAAAACCAAGATTAACCGGAAAGGCATCAGCAGCGCGCAACATCTGCGCCATGTGGAACGGACCCGGCGTGCACGTTGTTGCATTGGTGCCCGCAGCTGGCCCCGTTCCGCCACCTAACATCGACGTAACACCAGACATCAAGGCATGTTCAATCTGCTGAGGGCAGATGAAATGGATATGCGTGTCAAAACCACCGGCGGTGAGGATCTTGTTTTCACCTGCAATGATTTCGGTACCTGGGCCGATCACGATGGTGACGCCTGATTGAATATCAGGATTGCCAGCCTTGCCGATGGCCGCGATGCGACCATCCTTCAAGCCCACATCTGCCTTGATAATTCCCCAATGATCCACGATCAGCGCATTGGTGATGACCGTATCCATCGCGCCTTCAGCATTGGTGATCTGTGACTGACCCATGCCATCACGGATCACTTTGCCGCCACCGAATTTCACTTCTTCACCGTAGGTGGTGAAATCTTTTTCCACTTCGATGAACAGCGAGGTATCAGCAAGACGAACGCGATCGCCAGTGGTGGGGCCATACATGGCGACATAGGCGGAACGGGGAAGCGTATTGGACATGATCATTCCCCTCAGAGTTGGCCCATGATTTTCTGCTGAAATCCGTAAACAGTGCGCGAGCCCTCGAGCGGGATGAGGCACACTTCACGGCTTCGCCCGGGCTCAAAACGAACTGCAGTGCCTGCCGGAATATCAAGGCGCATCCCGCGTGCTTTTTCACGATCGAAAGCCAAACCAGCGTTCGTCTCAAAGAAATGATAATGGCTGCCAACCTGAATCGGTCGATCACCTGTATTGGCCACTAAAATCGTCAGGGTCGGCCGACCATCGTTCATCACGATGTCACCCTCTTCGACGATGATTTCGCCGGGGATGACTTTATGCGCTGCACCGCGGATCGGCTCATGCACTGTTACAAGCTTCGTTCCATCGGGAAACGTCGCTTCCACTTGAACATCATGAATCATTTCAGCGACACCCGGCATCACTTGGTCAGCTGTCAAGATTTGTGCGCCCTGCTGCATCAAGTCTGCAACCGATCGGCCATCGCGCGCACCTTCCACGACGAAATCGGTGATCAGTGCAACGGCCTCTGGGTGATTGAGCTTGACCCCACGCTCAAGGCGTCGGCGGGCTACAATGGCTGCCATTGCAATCAACAGCTTATCTTTTTCACGTGGTGATAAATTCATGGGTCATGCCTCCCACCCTAAAAGGTGAAAACGCGCGGGACACTTCGCCCGCGTAACAATTCAAGCAGTTGAATGGCTGCCGCGCGCAGCGCACGCGGATCCTGTGCCATTAGGCGGCCAATGAGAAGACCATTCACATAGGTGAAGCCAAATTCAACACCCGGCCATTCTCGCTCACGCAAGCGATCACGCATTACGCATGCATCAGCCCGTCGTAGCAAAATCGTTGCAGCAGCCTTGGCATCGCCATAAATCGCCGGACGGATCAAATGCACGCCTAAATCTCCATCCAGCCGCGCCTCATCCGCGAAACCGAGGCGACCGTCGATCCATACGCGCCAGCTGTCATGCCATGCGCCATTCGTCATCGTTTCACCCATGGCAAGACGACCGAAAATGATGCTTTCGAAAATTAAAGCCTCAGCATCCTGAGTGAGACGGATTTCAAAGCGACGCCGTAGCCGCGCCCCATCGAACAAAATCGTTTCTTGAGGCAGCCAATGGAGGGCAGCGCCTTGGGCGGCTTGCAAGGACACACGCATGGTGACGGGCGCGCCATCACTGCGGTACAGTTTTTCGGCCGCTTGCGATGTGATGGTGGCCGCGGCACCGGGATCGCACCCAAAATCAAAAGCGAGATCGTCTCCGCCCGCGACACCGCCGCCGGTGTTCACGATCACGGCCTCGCACTGCCCGCCGCGTGGAAATTTAAGGCGATAACCACCACTCTCTCGCAAATCCGCTAGGGTGGTTCGCGCGCCGGTCTGGACAAAGCGTGCCGCCAAACGGCCTTGCGCCCGGATTGAGACGGGCGCGAGCACGTGGGGCACGTCAGACAGAGAGGTGGCGGCGAACATCGCTTTCAACCATGCCAGAGCGCGAGCCAGAAAGCACCACCTGGCCGCGGTCCATCACGGCAAAATCGTCACATAAATCTCGAGCGAACTCGAAATATTGCTCCACGAGGATGATGGCCATATCACCTCGCTGCCGTAGAAAGTCGATGGCGCGGCCGATATCTTTGATGATGGAGGGTTGGATGCCCTCGGTCGGCTCATCAAGCACCAAGACGCCGGGGCGGGTCACCAAAGCCCGCCCTATTGCCAATTGCTGCTGCTGACCTCCTGAAAGATCGCCGCCGCGGCGGTGCATCATTGAGCCGAGAACAGGAAACAGATCCAGGATCTCATCGGGTATAAAACGCTCAGCGCGGCTGACAGGGGCAAAACCTGTTTCAAGATTTTCTTTCACCGTCAGCAGTGGGAATATTTCGCGCCCCTGCGGGACGATGGCGATACCGCGGCGCGCACGATCATAAGGCGCGAGACTTTTGATGCTCTGGCCATCACGCAGAATGTCACCGCGTGTGATTGGCTGCAAACCCATGATGGCACGCATCAATGATGTTTTACCGACGCCGTTGCGCCCTAAGACGGCCGTCACCTTCCCGCGCTCTGCCGTGAGTGATACACCGCGCAAAGCCTGCGCCGCGCCATAGAAAAGGTCGATATTATCGACAGCTAAAGCGGTCATGGCTCAGCGCCCCAAATATACTTCGATGACGCGCTCATTGCTTGAGACAGCGTCGATGGAACCCTCGGCCAAAACCGTACCTTCGTGCAGGCAAGTGACTTTACAATCGAGCGCACGCACAAAAGCCATATCATGCTCGACAACGATGACGGCATGATCTTGCGCGATGGCTTTCAAAAGCTGCGCTGTCGTCTCCGTTTCAGCATCCGTCATGCCGGCCACTGGCTCATCAACCAAGAGCAATTTGGGATCTTGTGCGAGCAGCATGCCGATTTCGAGCCATTGCTTCTGGCCATGCGAAAGATCAGCGGCAGGACGATGCCGATGGGCCGACAGACCAATGACATCGAGCACACCATCAAGATCACGCTTCGGGACGCGGTTGCGCCAACCAAACAGGGACGGAAATGCGCCGCGCGGACCTTTTAAGGCCAATAGAATATTGTCTTCGACGCTCTGGCTTTCAAACACGGTCGGCTTTTGAAATTTGCGCCCAATACCAAGCTCGGCGATCGCGGCCTCATCCATTTTGGTGAGGTCGATGCCACCATCATACAAAACGTCGCCGCTGTCAGGGCGGGTCTTGCCGGTGATGATGTCCATCATTGTTGTTTTGCCCGCACCATTGGGGCCAATGATGGCGCGCATCTCACCCCGCGCGAGATCCAGCGAGAGATTATTGATGGCACGGAAGCCGTCAAAGGACACGCTGACACCATCAAGATAAAGAAGCGAATGGGTCACATTCATGAGCTTTACTCCGCCGGAACAGCGTTCGTGGCGCGGCGTTCCGCTCGGGCAGCGCGCCACTGACTGATGGTTCCGACAATGCCCTTCGGCAAGAAGAGCGTGACGATGATGAAGAGCGCGCCTAATCCATAAAGCCAGAATTCAGGCGCTGCACCTGTCAGCCAGGTCTTCATGAAATTGACGAGAACTGCACCAAGCGCAGCACCGACCAAGGTTCCACGCCCACCGACCGCGACCCAAATCACCGCCTCAATTGAAAAGCCGGGAGCAAATTCGGACGGGTTAATGATACCCACTTGCGGCACATAAAGCGCCCCCGCAATGCCCGCCATGGCAGCCGAAAGCGTGAACACCAACAATTTGAACCGTTCAACGCGATAGCCGAGAAAGCGCGTCCGGCTTTCGGCATCGCGAATGGCGATGAGAACCTTGCCATAGGCCGATGACGTCACAAATTTTGAGACCAAAACCGCTGCGACAAGAAACAGTGCCGTCAATACAAACAGGGCGACGCGCGTGCCTTGTGCCTGAATATTGAAGCCGAGAATGTCTTTGAAGTCAGTCAGGCCATTATTGCCACCAAAGCCCATATCATTGCGGAAAAAGGCTAACATCAAAGCATAAGTCATGGCTTGCGTGATGATCGAGAGATAAACCCCCGTCACACGCGAGCGGAAAGCGAACCAGCCAAACACAAAGGCGAGGAGCCCCGGCACCAGCATCACCATCAGCATGGCGTAGCCGAAATTGGAAAAGCCCCACCAAGTGACAGGCAATTCTTTCCAATTCAAAAAAACCATAAAATCAGGGAGGATCGGGTGGGCATAGACACCGCGCGCCCCAATCTGTCGCATGAGATACATGCCCATCGCGTAGCCGCCAAGGGCGAAAAACGCGCCATGGCCAAGCGAGAGAATGCCGCAATAACCCCAGACGAGATCAAGCGCCACGGCAAGCATCGCATAAGCGAGATATTTGCCGAGTAGCGAAACGATATAAGTCGGCACATGAAAGATTGAGTTTTGCGGCACCAATAGATTGAGAACTGGAACCGCCAAGATGACCACGGCCATAATGGCCAAGAACCATGCAATCCGTTGGTCGGACAGAAGGCGCAGCGTAATGGGCGTTCTCATGCCTCCACCGCCCTTCCCTTCAGAGCGAACAGGCCGCGTGGTCGCTTCTGAATGAAAAGAATAATGAAGACGAGAACGGCAATTTTACCGAGAACAGCACCGGCTAAGGGTTCGAGGAATTTATTGGCGATACCAAGCGTGAGCGCCGCCACAAGCGTGCCCCACAAATTACCGACGCCGCCAAAGACCACCACCATGAAACTATCGATAATGTAAGATTGTCCGAGGTTCGGCGACACATTGTCGATCTGCGATAAGGCGACACCGGCAATACCCGCGATACCGGACCCCAGCGCAAAAGTCATGGAATCAACCAGTGGCGTGCGAATGCCCATCGCTGCGGCCATGCGGCGGTTCTGCGTGACAGCCCGCATTTTGAGACCGAAGCTTGTGGCCTTCATCACGAGCAGGAGCGTGAGAAAAACTACCAGTGCAAAAACGACAATCCACAGCCGTCCATATGTAATCGAGAGCCCGAAGAAATCGAACGATCCCGCCATGTAAGAGGGCGCACCCACTTCGCGGTTGGTAGGCCCGAAGATCGAACGGACAGCCTGCTGCAAAATGAGACTAACGCCCCATGTGGCGAGTAGGGTTTCAAGCGGACGCCCGTAAAGGAAACGAATGATCCCGCGCTCGATGAGAATGCCAACGGCAGCAGTGACAAGGAAAGCCAGCGGCAATGCAAGCGGGAGAGACCAACCGAACAAGGCGGGATATTTGGCGCGTATAAACTCCTGCACCACAAAGGTCGTATAAGCACCGATCATGACCATTTCGCCATGAGCCATGTTGATGATGCCCATCACGCCAAAGGTGATGGCCAATCCGATTGCGGCTAATAAGAGAACCGAACCAAGTGATAGGCCATACCAGACATTTTGCAGTGCATTGATGATTTGTAACCGCTTTGCCACTGCGCCGATCGACGATTCAGCAGCAAGCTTGACAATCGGCGACCCATCTCGCGCTGCAGCTGTCAGCAGTGCAAGCGAATCCTGATC